>MERG01000361.1 GCA_001771985.1 Betaproteobacteria bacterium RIFCSPLOWO2_12_FULL_62_13
CAAACTCGGAACTCTTGAGTATTGATGTATGTTCTCAATATCAGTCGTTAGCGCCACGGCGCGCGGCGAAGAAACTCTGCAACAGCGTTGCGGCATCTTCGGCGAGAACTCCGCCAGTTGCTTGCGTGTGGTGGTTCAGCTTGGTCTCAGCGAAGAGATTTACGACGCCGCCACAGGCGCCGGTTTTTGGATCAACGGCGCCAAAGACAACCCGGTCCAGGCGCGCGTGCATGATCGCACCTGCACACATGGCGCAGGGCTCCAGGGTCACGAACAGTTCGCACCCATTCAGCCGGTAGTTCTGCAAATGCTGCGCAGCATCCCGCAATGCGACGATTTCGGCATGGGCGATCGGATCACGGCTTAAAATCGGCTGATTGAAACCCCGGCCAATGATCCGTCCGCCCCTGACTACCACCGCGCCGACCGGCACCTCGCCGGCCTCTTGAGCGAGCTTCGCAAGCTCCAGCGCCACGCGCATGAACGCTTCGTCGCTCACGGACGGCCCGAAGGATGTAGGATGAAGGATGAAGGATGAAGGATGAAAGATAAGAAAACGAAAACAGGCAACAGGCTTCCGCCTCGCCCTTTGATCCTTCCGCCTTCCGCCTTCATCCTTTGCTCTGCTACTCCCACTCAATCGTCGCGGGCGGCTTGCTCGAGATGTCGTAGACGACGCGGTTGATGCCGCGCACTTCGTTGATGATGCGGTTGGCGACTTTCGACAGCAGGCTGTGGGGCAGCTCCGCCCAGTGCGCAGTCATGAAATCCTGCGTCTGAACCGCGCGCAACGCGACGACATAGTCGTAGGTCCGGCCATCGCCCATCACGCCCACCGATCTGACCGGGAGGAAAACGGCAAAGGCCTGCGCCGTCTTCTCGTACCAGCCCGCGGCGCGCAGCTCATCGATGAAAATCGCGTCCGCGCGGCGCAGCAGGTCAGCGTACTCGGCCTTGACCTCGCCCAGGACGCGCACGCCCAGCCCGGGGCCGGGAAATGGATGGCGGAAAACCATCTCGTGCGGCAACCCCAGCGCCAGCCCAAGCTCCCGCACTTCGTCCTTGAACAATTCGCGCAGCGGTTCGAGCAGTTTGAGATGGAGCGTCTCCGGCAGCCCTCCGACATTGTGGTGCGACTTGATGGTATGCGCCTTCCTGGTCCTGGCGCCCGCGGATTCGATCACGTCCGGATAGATCGTTCCCTGCGCGAGCCACTTCACCTGCGGCAGCCGCGCCGCTTCGCGCTGGAACACCTCGATGAACTCGCGGCCGATGATCTTGCGCTTTTCTTCCGGATCGGTGACGCCGGCAAGGTGTCCGAGGAACTGCTCGCGCGCATCGACGTGGATTACCTTGACACCCAGGTTGCGGGCGAATGTCTGCATCACCTGTTCGGCCTCGTTGAGGCGGAGCAGCCCATTGTCGACGAACACGCAGGTGAGCTGGCGCCCGACCGCGCGGTGAATAAGCGCTGCCGCGACCGAGGAGTCCACGCCTCCCGACAGCCCGAGCATGACTTCCTCCCGGCCGACTTCGGAGCGGATGCGGCCCACCGCCTCGTCAATGTAATCCGGCATGTTCCAGTCGCCGGCAAGCCCGCAGATCCCGCGCACGAAGCGCTCGATGATCGCCCTGCCCTGCAGCGTATGGGTGACCTCCGGATGGAACTGTACGCCGTAGAGCTTGCGCGCCTCGTCTGCCATGCCCGCGATTGGCGTCGCGGCGTTGCTCGCGATCACCTTGAAGCCAAGCGGCAGCTCGTCGACCTTGTCGCCGTGGCTCATCCACACGTCGAGCAGTCCGTGCCCTTCCTGGCTGACGCGATCCTGAATATCGCGCAGCAGACCCGAGTGCCCCCGCGCCCGCACCTCCGCATAGCCAAACTCGCGCACCCGCCCCATTTCAACTTTTCCGCCAAGCTGCGCGGCCATGGTCTGCATGCCGTAGCAGATGCCAAGTACCGGGACTCCAAGGGTGAATACCGCCTCGGGCGCGCGCGGGGTGCCGCCCTCCCAGACCGATGCCGGGCCTCCCGACAGGATGATCCCGCGCGGATTGAACTCGTGAATGAACCGGTTGGTGACGTCGTAGGGGTGCAGTTCGCAATAGACCTGGTTCTCACGCACCCGGCGCGCGATCAGTTGCGTGTACTGGCCACCGAAATCGAGGATGAGAATTTTTTCGTGTGCCACGAAAAAATCAAATAGAACCGAGGACTGAAGAATTGATGGTGACAACCGGCCAAGCCGCGCGCAGCGATTTGCTTCGTCTGTCCTCTCTCCTCACGCCTCTCTCCTCACTCGACACGGTAGTTGGGTGCTTCCTTGGTGATCTGCACGTCGTGCACGTGCGACTCGCGGATGCCGGCTACCGTAACTTCGACGAACTCGGCCTTGCGGCGCACTTCTTCGATAGTTGCGCATCCGAGATAACCCATACTAGCGCGCAGCCCGCCCATCAGTTGTTGGACGAGTGGCACCAGCCCGCCCTTGTAGGGTACACGGCCTTCGACCCCTTCCGGCACCAATTTTTCGGTATCGAGTTCGTCAACCTCCTGAAAATAGCGGTCCGCCGAGCCCTCCTGCATGGCCCCGAGCGAACCCATGCCACGGTATGCCTTATAGGAACGCCCCTGGTATAGCTCGATCTCGCCCGGCGATTCCTCGGTGCCCGCAAAAAGACTCCCGATCATTACCATGTGTGCGCCGGCAGCGATTACCTTGGCGATGTCGCCCGAATAGCGGATCCCGCCATCCGCAATCAGCGGCACGTCGGTCTTCGCAAGCGCTTTGGCGACGTTCGCGACCGCAGAGATCTGAGGCACGCCGATGCCGGCTATGATACGCGTCGTGCAGATCGAGCCCGGCCCGATTCCGACTTTTACGGCGTCGGCGCCACTATCGACCAACGCTTTGGCCGCTGTCGAGGTGGCGATGTTGCCACCGATGACTTGCGTCTTCGGGTAGTTGCGTTTCACCCATTTCACACGGCTCAACACCCCTTGAGAGTGGCCGTGCGCGGTATCGACAACGATGACGTCAGCGCCGGCTTCGATGAGCGCTTCGGCACGCTCCTCGGTGCCTTCACCGACACCAATCGCGGCGCCTACGCGCAGTCGCCCGAGCCGGTCCTTGCACGCGTAAGGATGCTCGGAGGACTTCAAGATATCTTTCACGGTAATGAGCCCGCGCAGCTCGAAAGTCTTGTTTACCACCAGCACGCGCTCCAGCCGATACTTGTGCATGAGCGCCAGCGCCTCCTCGCGGCTCGCGCCCTCGCGCACCGTGATCAGGCGCTCGCGCGGGGTCATGATATTCTTGACCGGCTGGTCGAGCTTTGTTTCGAAGCGCAGGTCGCGATTGGTGACGATGCCAACCACCCTGCCTGCCGCGTTCACGACGGGGAGCCCCGAAATCTTGTGCCGGCTCGTGAGGTCCAAGACCTCCCGCACCGTCATGCTGGGGTTGATGGTGATGGGGTCCTTCACCACCCCGCTTTCGTAGCGCTTCGCCTTTGCGACTTCGGCGGCCTGCGCCTTGGGTGACATGTTCTTGTGAACGATGCCGATACCGCCCTCCTGCGCGATCGCGATCGCGAGCCGCGCCTCGGTGACGGTATCCATGGCCGCCGACGCCACCGGGATGTTCAACGCGATATTGCGGGTGAGTTTGGCTTTGAGGCTGACTTCGCGCGGAAGGATGGTCGAGTGGGCTGGAACAAGCAGAACATCGTCGAAGGTAAGGGCCTTCTGCACCACACGCATGTTCTTGGTCCTTCGCAAAGATTGTATTATACGCAAGCGCCGGTAAACCGTAAATCGCGCGCCGGGCGTTAAAAAGCCCAAGAATTGACGGATTTGCGCAATCTCGCTATGGTGATGCCAGTGCTTGCGTGTCCGACTCTCTGAACATACGGAGTTTATGTGAAAGCGACTATCGGCCTCATCATGCTGCTGCTGTCGGCTGGCGCCTACGGTCAGCTATTCAAATGCATAGGCAAGGATGGAAGAATCGAGTACGCGAGCCAGTGCCCGCCCGGGGCAAGACAGGAGGCGACGGGTATCAAGAGCACGCTTTCCAGCCCCGCGCCGAACTCGGCGGCACCGCAAAAATCCCTCGCCGAACAGGACGCCGAATTTCGCAAGCGAATGACCGAAAGGCAAGAAGCGCAGGCCAAGGAGGCCAAGAAAGTAGCGGAGGCCGAACAACGGCGTCGCGCCTGTGACGACGCCCGCGCCTACCTCAAGAACCTCCAGGCGGGTAATCGCATCGTCCGCGTCGATCCCAAGACGGGCGAGCGCATCTACCTCGAAGACGCGCAGTACTCAACGGAAATTGCCGTTGCCCAGCGTTCAGTCGATACAAACTGCAAATAAACCGCCGCACCGCTGCTTTAACGTCGCATCGAGTCAACGCTTCCGCCGCACGCGTTGCCGTCGTGCGTCCCTGGGATCCGAAATCAGGGGACGATAGATTTCCACCCGGTCCCCTTCCCTCAGGACTGTGTCCGCCGTCACGAGCCTGCCGAAAATTCCGACCTTGCCGCGCACGGGATCGATGTCGGGAAAGCGCTGTCTGATCCCGGATTGCTCGATGGCCTGGCGCACAGTCGTGCCAGGCGTGACTTCCAGCGCGAGCAGCACTTGGTCTGCGGGCAGCGCGTAGACGATTTCCACCGCGAACCGGGCTTCACTTCGAGCAATAAACGCTCTGCGCGCGCCGCACGAAGGCCTCGACGAAAGTGCTGGCGATATAGTTGAACACCGGGCCGATGAGCCTTTCAAGAGTCTTGCTGGAAAACTCGTAATGCAGGCGAAACTCGACCTTGCAGCCACGGTCCGCCAGCGGTATGAACCGCCAGGCACCATCCAGCGTTTTGAATGGTCCTTCCACCAACTTCATGCGCATGGATCGCCCGGGTTCCTTCAGGTTCTCGGTGGTGAAGCTTCGCTTGATCCCGCGATAATTGATGTGGATCGTCGCGTGTGTTTTGGCCTCGACGCGGTGTTTCACGCCGGAGCCGCCGCACCATGGCAGAAACTCGGGGTAGCGTTCGACCGCATCGACCAGGGCGAACATCTGCTCCGGGGAGAAGTCCACGAGGACGGATTTTCTTACTTCGCGCATGACCTACGGAAGCTCTGATTAACGTATTTTGACGCACAACGTCGCATGGATAGATGCGTGCGGCGCGATGATTTGCATCACCCTCGCTCGCCCAAGCTGCGCTCGCTCGCGACACAACCCGCGGTTTTTCAGAGTATCCCTAATTGCGCGGCGTGCCGCGGGTGAAGGCACGACATGGCCTCCCAGCAGCGTGCTGTTAGAATAACATTTGCCCGCAACGAAACAGCGCCACGGAGGTTCTGATTAACGTATTTGAGCGCACAACATCGCAAGGACAGGTGTCCGCAATGCGTTGATTTGCATCGCCCTCGCTCGCCCGAGCTGCGCTCGCTCGCGACACAACTCGCGGTTTTTCAAAGTGTCCCCAATGTCCATCGTCCAGAACAAGAAAGCCTTCCACGATTATTTTATCGAGCAGCGCTTTGAAGCCGGCGTCGCCCTGGAAGGATGGGAGGTCAAGGCCATCCGCGCCGGGCGGGCGCAGTTAAAGGAAGCCTACGTGATCGTGCGCAATGGCGAAATCTTTCTCGTGGGCTGCCATGTGAGCCCCCTGCCGACGGCGTCGACACATATTTCGCCCGATCCAACCCGGACCCGCAAGCTGCTCCTCCATGCCGCGGAAATCAACAAGCTCATCGGTAGCGTCGAGCGCGCGGGCTACACCTTGGTGCCGCTTGACATGCATTACAGCCGCGGCAGAGTGAAGCTCGAAATCGGGCTCGCCAAAGGCAAGAAGCAGCACGACAAGCGCGAAGCGGAAAAGGCACGCCAGTGGCACCGCGAGAAGCAACGGCTGCTGAAACTCGCCAGGTAGCGCCCGCGATCAGGCGGATCTCGCTTTACCCAATATCCCCCGCACCGCGTCCTGCAGGTCGGCCGGCAGCAGCACGATCTTGCTGTTGTCCGAGGCCACAATCCTGTCGAGCGCGCGAATGTATTTCTCGCCCAGCAGATAGAGCATAGGTGTATCCCGGTCGCCCACCGCGTTGGCGACCTTCTGGATGGCCTGAGACGAGGATTCCGCGAGCGTGACCTGCGCGATCGCGTCGCGCTTGGCGCTCTCGAGCCGACCCTCCGCTCCAAGGATCATCGCCTGCTTTTCTCCTTCCGCCTTGGTGACTACCGCCTTTCTTTCCCGTTCGGCGGCTGCCTGCAATTCCATCGACTTGACCATGGATTCCGAGGGCTTGACGTCTTGAATCTCGACCGACTTGATTGTCAGTCCCCAGTCGATCGCCTCGTCGGAGATCATTTCTCTCAATCTGGCCTTGATCTTCTCGCGCGAGGACAACGCCGCGTCGAGTTCCATCTCACCGATGATAGACCGCAGCGTGGTCTGCACCAGATTGCGGATCGCCTCGGCGAAATCAGTTATGCCGTAGACCGCCTTGACAGGATCGGTCACCTTGATGAAGGCGATTGCATTGGTGATGATCACGGCGTTGTCCCGGGTGATCACCTCCTGCTCCGGAACGTCAAGGATGATGTCCTTGGTGACGACCTTGTACGCCACCTTGTCAAAGTAGGGAATGATAATGCTCAGGCCGGGGTGCAGCGTCTGATTGAACTTGCCGAAGCGCTCGACGATCCACTCCTCTCCCTGCGCCACGATCCTGACGCCTTTCCAGACTGTGACTGCGGCAAATATCAGGATCGCGACCGCGACGATGGTTCCGATTTCCATGGTTCCTCCCTTTGAACTCTTAAGCTTTGCACACCTTCAGCGTATTACCTTCGACCTCGAGCACCCTGACGCGCTCTCCAATCTTGATTTCCTCGTCGGCTACAGACGCCCAAACGTCCTCGCCGAGGATCGGTTTCTGCAAGCGAATCTCACCCTTTTCGTAAGGCCGAATGCTCTGGGTCACCAGGCCGACCTCTCCGATAAGCGAGCCCTTAGCCATTCCCGCCCTGGTCTTGAAGATGTTGGGCTTGAATACCTTGAACCAGAGCCAGATGAACAGGACCGAGCACAGCGTCCAAGCGATGATCTGGTAAGCGAGGGAGATTGCAGGGAACGCCAGCAGCAAGAGGCCAACGAGTACGGCGCCGAGCCCGAACCACACCAGGAAGAACGCCGGCACCGCCAGCTCGAGCAGCATCAATGCGATGCCGAGCACG
Organism: Betaproteobacteria bacterium RIFCSPLOWO2_12_FULL_62_13; assembly: GCA_001771985.1. Lineage (GTDB taxonomy): Bacteria > Pseudomonadota > Gammaproteobacteria > Burkholderiales > SG8-41 > DSOT01. Next base: position 7,248 of record MERG01000361.1, read on the forward strand.
ATCCAATGCCACCACACAAACTGCATGACTTCCTCCCTTGCGCCTTATTCGCGGTTTGCGCCGGCGCCGCGATCTGAAAGCAAATTTCGGAGAATCTTCCTAAAATTCTACCCCAAATTTTCCCTTGCGGATTAGTAGCCGGAACATAGATTTTAGGAAGGCTCAGAGCCCATTTCCCGCTTGCGTTGCTACGCGCATCGCGTATACTTCCGCGCCATGAAGGGAAAAGACATTAAGAGAATCCGGGAGAAGCTCGACCTGAGCCAAAGTGAGTTCGCCGAGCTGGTCGGCGTCAACCTGCGGACGCTCCAGAATTGGGAAATCGACAGAAATGGACCCACCGCTGCAGCGGTCGCTCTGCTAAAGGCGGCAGACGCGGGATTGCTCACGAGGCGAACCAGGAAGCGCAAGATTTTGAACGACCGACATCGATAAGAAAAAGTCGGAAGATGGCAGGGCAAGAGCGCAGTCCAGGCAGCCTGCCGAATGCGCTTCGAGTACTTGGTTACGAACGTATCGCTCTACCACTTCCCAGCCCCCTCGTTCCCCAACCGTCGCCACATAATACCCATCCGTCCAAAACCCACCTCCCCATAACGCCTTCCTCACAGCCGGCTTACCCTGAAATATCGCCCTCGCCGTAATGCTCTTGAACACCCTCACAATCTGCCCAGGCAATACCTTCGGATGCGCTGTGCACAAAATATGAATTTGGTCTCCGTCACATCCTATCCGCTCAAACTCAATGTCGTAGCGCTCCTCAATACCTCGTGCCGTCTCAACTATGATCCGAACAACATCATCATCCCGCAACGCTTTCCGGTACGTCACCGGAAACACTACGTGGTAATGTATCTGCCAGGCACAATGGCTCCCTTTCTTAACTGCACCTTCGCTCATCCAACCATCTTAGGAGGGTCGGTGTCCCCGCGGCAAGACCGCGGGGAATAGCAAGTTCATCCCGTGCTCGTCGTCGACGAGGCCCAGCACCTGCGCAACGACGTCCTCGAGGATCTGCGGCTGCTCACCAGCTACGCCATGGACCCGGAGCGGCGCCCGTGTCTGCTGCTGGTCGGCCTCACCGAACTGCGCCGGCGCTTGATGATGGCCGTGCACGAGTCGCTCACCCAGCGCATCGTCGTGCGCTACCACTTGAGCGGGCTTACCCGCGAGGAGCTGCCCGCCTACCTCTCCCATCGCCTGCAGCTCGCCGGCTGCTCGCTCCCGTTGTTCGAGCCCGCGGTGATCGAGGCACTGTTCGAGGCCACACAGGGCTTGCCGCGCAACTCGTCGATCTGCTCCACGAACTCATCACCGGCATCGAACACCACTACGCCGCACAGATCCACCGCTACCACAAGCGGCAGCGAGAAATCCGCCACAGCCGACAGCATCGACAAGCGCAACCCTCAACGCCTAACGATCCTCCATTCTGAGTCCCGCCGCGCAATGCCCGAGCGCCCTCGGCCGTGCCGTCTCTACCACTTTGCACCCCCACCCCCCAGCATTGCAACACCCGCTGGCTCTATGCGAGAGACGACTCACCTCGCGTCACGAAATAGCGTAAGAGATCGCCGGTCAAATAAACAGCGAGACAACAAACGTGCCGGTGCAGCATCCCCTGCTCCCGCTGCCCTTGATCGCCACGCCTGGCAGCAGCATTGTCGTGCCTTGTTTCAGACGCCGATCGCCGCCTGAGCAACAAATCGCCACCGACAGACGGCAACAGACAAACCGGCCCTACTGCCACCGCGCCGCATCTCGATTTTACCGGTAGCGGAGATTGTCTGAGATCAAGTCCCGACTTCTACACTTCAGAAAATCCTGTACCGTCATGCCGGTGCCTTTGGCGATCTGGCGCACCACTTTTTGTGACGCCCCGCACCGGTCAAGTCATGTTCGACACCCGCCGCTGCTGCGATGCCTCTGCCTGGAGTTCACGAGGTTCTGGTTCTGTGTTCTCGTAGTAGCCGATCAACTTGGCGACCGCCCTTACCGCGGCCTCTGGCGTAGAGAACACGGCCAAACCCGACTGGAGACATCGTTTGTGGGCGCCTAAGGTGACGCCCATAATATCCATCTCATAGCCCAAACCAATTACCATTACAAGAGGTTTTGGCAGGCTCTTCGCGGCGGTAATGATGACATCCAGCGCCTGTTCCATCTGGTTTCCGCCAGCCCAGTGCCGCACATAGCCTTCGGGGTATAGCTGGATCAGGAGGAAATCAATCTGATCGTCAGACGCGACTATTCCGAGACCATCGGCAAAATCTTTGTACAGACCCGTCATCCCCAGGCCCATCTCCGCAGGATTCCTGACCCCCCGTCCGACCGCCAAGCCTGTCATCTTCTCCAGGCGCCGCGTTGTCTCCTCAGTGAAAAACGGTACTTGGAGTCCTTCCTTTTCGCATAAGTCTGCGGTGACCACTCCGTGTCCTCCGCCCAGTCCCACGATCCCCACCCTCCGCCCGGCAGGTGGAGAAAGGTAGCGTAGCGCTACCAGTTGGTTCAGCGCCTCGTCAAAAGTTTCTACCGCGATCGCATTGGTCTGTTTGAAAACAGCCTGCCAGACGTGCTGCGAGCCCACCAAGGCAGCGGTATGGGAGCTGATCGCCCTTGCGCCACTGGCGGTAAACCCTGTTTTGAGAATAATCAGCGGCTTCCTGCTGCTACATTTGGCGATCGCGTTGAGAAATCGCCGGCCGTCCTTCACACCCTCGATATAGACCATGATGCACTTTGTTTCCGGGTCATCCGCCAGGTACTCCAGAAACTCGGGGCTGTCTATATCCACCGCGTTTCCATAGCTGACCACCTTGCTGAAGTGGATGCCTCGGGAGCAGGCGAGGGGTACAAAGCGTACCATTGCCGACCCGGTCTGCGACACTATCGCCACGGAGCCCGGCTCCGTGGAGAAGCCATAGCTAAAGCTTAGTCCGCTCGCGGGGCAATATAATCCCAAGCAGTTGGGGCCGATAAGCCGGGTGTTACTTCCTTTGATGGCATCGGCGAGCTCCTGTTGAAGCCTCCTCGCTTCTTCCTTGCCACTCTCCGCAAAACCCCCGCTGTATATGTGAACGTGTCCAACCCCTTTGGAAACGCATTCTCTGAGCAGTCCGGGCACCAGAGAAGTCCGCACTGTGATGATGGCATAGTCGACTTGTTCCGGTACGTCTGTTATGGACGCATAAGCCCGCAGCCCCAATATCTGAGACGCGCGCGGATTAATCGGGTACAACCGCCCCTTGTAGCCGGATTCCTGCAAACGGCCCAACCATCCATCAACGCGTTCAGCCTGTTCATCAGCCGAGGCTCCGATGACGGCTACCGAATCGGGATAGAAAGCTTTGCTTAGAGGCACGCCAGGATTCCCGTGCACTTTTCTCGTTTACGAAACCTGCTTCGCTTTGCTTGGCAAAATAACCGTCGCTTCGCCAACCATCGTTTTCTCGCCTCGCTGATTCTCACCCCAAATATCACAGTCCACCAGGCGCTCATTGCCCTCGGTCCGTTTCTTCCTGACATTCCCCTTGCACCAGGTCACGTCTCCGACCAAGTTGAACCGCCGGACTTCAGCCCTGATGCGCTTCAGAAATCCATCGTCGCCCATCCAGTTAGTCATCAAGTTGCCCAGCCACGCCACTCTCTGCGGACCAAAATCGTAAGGTCCGGGAGCTCCTATTGAACGGGCCAGATCGTTATCCCAATGCACGGCCTCGGGCGTATCCGGCACGCCCAGATCATTGGTTACGGCGAAGCCGGGATGACGTTTCCGGAATTCCAACATGGCACGGTGCGCCCGAATAAATGGCCGCGTACCCCAGCCCGCTATCCACGCGACCATGTCGGCAATGGTGAGCGGGCCCTTGACCACCGGAGTCAAACTGTCGCCCTCCTGGACATCCTCCCAATACCGGGGATTGCTTCCTCTGATCTCCTCATGCTCGATGTCGGCCTCAACCGCCTTGATCTCCTCCGTCGTCCAGTGCCTCAGAGAAATCTTCTGGTATTTTCCCTTTTTCACGGCGCCCACTCTTTCTGTCCTCATGCCCCAGAGCTTAAGCGTCGTGATCGGGTTGCCCTCTTTGTTTTTGTAGAAACTCGTATGCTCCAAATAGACCATGCGACCGGCAAAGTGGCCCAATTTTTCCTCGACAGCCGAAATGCCCATCGTGACGTTTCCCTGTTCGTAAGCCCTCATTGGACGGAAAGACTCGATCTCCGCTCCGGCCCACAAGTTGTGCACACCCGGCATCCCCTGACGCATTTGGCCGATCATCGCCAAATGTAAGGTGGGAGGGGCTACGAGGCTTCCGTATCGGGTCTGCTTGGCGTATTCTGGATCGTTAAAGAGTGGGTTCGTGTCGCCAATCCCTTCCGCAAAATGCCTGATTGAATCTCGCGTAACCTCGGTAATGAAAGCATGACGGACAGGCGCATAAGCGCCGGCCCACGACTTCAGTTCAGCTATTCTTTCGTCCGTTATGAGTGATTTCTCCGAAGCTTCTTTCGCCATTGTTAGACACTCTCTTTGTTCATTGTCCGTTTATGAGATCTGCCAGCTTTCTGGCGTCTCGCCGTGAAAAAAAAGTAAGTGAACCGGCAGGCAGATCTCGCCTAGGGTCTCTGCCCTTGGACCGGCCCTTCTCCTTGCGCGCGACGATATGATCGCCCTCAACGCGCAGGCTCGCGTCGTCCTGCCAGGACAACGGTATTTCGACATGCATGATTTCAAGGATTAGTTGTATCCAGAAGTCGCCCGAACCTGTTTCTCTTATATAGGTATTGAATCGCGCAATCTTTGATCTATGTCAAAGCCACCATGGTTACATCCGTGACCTTCAAGACCGCGAGATTGAGCAGGCAATGCGCGCCTACGTCCTCTTCTACAACGGCGCTCGGCTACACTCTTCGCCGAATTACGTGCCGCCAGCGAGGTATGAACGGCTGGCATGACGAACCGGTGTGAAACAAAATCGGGGGAAGATTCTGGCGCTTCGGCCACTGCTTTGTTACGATTCAAAAATTAAATATTAATAAATTATGCTACTTGCCGAATTCCAAGGGAAAGCGCTGCTCCGCAGCGCGGGCGTCGCGGTGCCGCACGGAATTCTCGCCCGCAACCCGGCTCAGGCTGCGAAAGGCAGGATGGCCCTGCCCGCCGCCGTGAAAGCGCAGGTTGGCGGCGGCGGGCGCGGCAAGGCGGGCGGCGTGGTGCGCGCACAAACCCGCGAGCAACTCGTGGCCGCCGCCGAACGCATCTTCGCTACCGAGTTTTCCGGGCAGAAGCCGCGCGCCGTTTTGATCGAGCCGTGGGTCGCGATAGAACGCGAGCTCTATCTCGCGGTGACTGTCGACGGTCGCGCCGGCGGCTACGTCGTCCTCTATTCGCCCGTCGGCGGGATCGATGTGGAATCGGGCACGCCGCCCCTTCGCTACGAAGTTGGCCCAGCCTCGAATTTCCGCGGCTACCGGTTGCGCGAGGTCCTGCGGCCAGTCGAAGCCGGCGTGGCGCTGCGCGAGCGCCTAATCGAACTGGCACGCACGCTGTTGCGCATTGCCGCCCGCCATGACTGCACGACGATCGAAATCAATCCGTTGGCGCAGCTTGCCGACGGTAGCTTGCTCGCCACGGATGCCAAGGTGGTGTACGACGACTCCGCCGCGTTTCGGTCGAGCGACATCGCAGCAGCCGTCGAGGCGGAGCGCCGCCGGCATCCGCCTCCGATCGCACGCGCCTTGGCGCACAGGCTGATGCTCGTGTGGCTCGACGGTGATGTCGGCCTCATTTCGGGCGGCGCCGGCATGACGATGGTTACGATGGACCTGATCGACGCGGCCGGCGGCCAGCCCGCGTGTTTTCTCGACTGTAGCGCCAACCCGACGCCGGAAGGGTACCGGATGGCTTTCAACCTGCTCGACCGGAACCCGAAGGTCACGGTCATCCTGGTCGCGATGTTCGGCGACGGGGTGCACATCGATCGCGTGGCGCGCGTGATGAAGGAAATCATGCAGAAACGCAGGGCCAAAAAGCCGGTTGTCTTCCGCCTGAACGGCACCAACGCCGCAAAGGTGGCCGAGGTTTGGGCCGGCACCGAGCTATACAACCATGCCGCCCTCGAAACGGCCGTCTGGCAGGCGGTCGCGCTCGCACGGGCGGCTCCGCCATGAGCGTCCTGATTGATGAAGGAACGCGTCTGCTGATTCAGGGGATCGCCGGCAGATTCGGACGTATTGCGGCGCGCGAGCTGCTCGCGTACGGCACAAAAGTCGCCGCCGGCATCGCGCACGGGCGTCCCGACACGGCGATTGAAGGCATCCCCGTCTTTCAAAACGTGCGCGCCGCACGCGAGGCGACGGGCGCTGATGCGGCGATTGCTTTTGTGCCAGCGGTGGCTGCGCTCGATCAGGTCATCGAAGCCTTCGAGGCCGGTATCCGGCTCGTCATCTACCCCGGCGACGGCCTGCCCATCCAGGATGCGATTGAAATGCGAGCCGCAGCGCGGGCCAACGGTGCGGTGCTGGTCGGCCCCAACACGCCAGGGGTGATTTCTCCGGGCAAGGCCAAGGTCGGGTTCATGCCTTCGTTCTGCTACGTGGCGGGACCGCTTGGGGTAATCTCACGCAGCGGCTCGCTCTCCTATGAGGTGGGGCACCGTCTGACCGGCGCCGGCCTCGGACAAAGCACGGTCATCGGCATCGGCGGCGATCCGGTGAAGGGCCTTAACGCAGCGGAAGCGCTCGAGCTGCTGCACGCCGATCCTGAAACGCGCGCAATCGTTTATCTCGGCGAGATCGGCGGCACGGACGAGTACGATGTCGCGCGTTACGCCCAGCGGCAAGGCGCGAAGCCCGTCGCCGCGCTGATCGTCGGGCGGGCGGCTCCCGCAGGAAAGAAAATGGGACACGCCGGGGCGTTGATTGGATCGCATGCCGATACTCACGCGGCGAAGACGAAGTTGCTGCGCGAAGCCGGCGTGCACACCGCTGACACGATCACCCATCTCGTGCCGGCGGCGATGGCCGCGCTGAACCACATTGCCTGCGCACCTGCGGCGCGCGTTTGAGCCGTTTCGCTGCGCGCGCATTCGGTAGTTGCCGACGTGGCGTTCCCCAGGAACTCACAAATTGCAGCTCGATGAAATAAGTGACGTCGGCTTCCTTTGCCCCTGGCCCCAAATCATCCGCAGGAATCAGGCGCGGAACGCGCGCAACCGGGAATCGGACTTCCCGCTGCGTCAAATAAGAATATGCATGCACCGGCGTTGCGGCCGATTCTCGCACCACTCCCACCCTTGGTAACCTAGAAAATGCTACCGCAAGAATGCATCACACCTGCGCTCAACTTACATTAACTGTGCCATTTGAAGGTACTCTTGTCAGGTGGTTAGCTTCCAGGATATTTTCGAGGCATGTTCTGTCGTCTTCTTCTTCAGTTGGCAGCCGACAGCGCGCCCTAGTTCCTGCCACACGGAAAACCTTCGCGACTTATCCTCTACCTTGGCAATGCCCGTCTCTTTGAGCCCTCGATGCATATCGAGAATCGCTCCCACCCCTGCGATGAACCCGCGTGATGAAACAAGACGATCCGAAAGCCCATGGCGGCCAGCTCGTCGACCGGGGTATCGTTAGGGTAGGCGAAACTACCTGAAGAACTATCGCCTTGTAGAAAACTCCGCGCGCGGTGTATGGGCTGGGGCGAGCGAGGCTCGTACACGCGCCGGCATGGGGGCGGGCAGTACCAAGTAATCGCGGTTGAGTGGTCTGCGCCACGTCACCGGCGCCCGCGACGAAGACATCGACGCCGTTCACCTTCAGAATCTCGGGAGATTGCGGACCGCCTCTCGCCCCTCGATCATCACGCAGAAGAGCGACTATTCCAAGATAATGCGCGCGTCCACTGCGATTGCATTGTCCCATCGAGCAAAGATGGGATTAATGTCCATCTCCTTGATCTCGGGCGTTTTGGCGACAAATGCAGAGATCTTGAGCAATATATCCTCCAACGCCTTGATATTGGCCGGCTCCGAACCGCGGTACCCTTCGAGCAGCGGAAAACTTTTGATTTCTTTTATCATGTCCCTAGCGTCACGTTGGGTTATCGGCACTACGCGGAAAGAAACGTCCTTCAGGAGCTCGACCAGGATGCCGCCAATGCCAAACATGAGTACCGGACCGAACTGCGGGTCCTTCGACATCCCGATGATCACTTCGACGCCCGGTTTGGCCATGTTCTGCACTGATGCACCATCGATCTTGGAACTCGGCTGCTTTGCCTTTGTCACGCCCATAATCTCATCGTATGCCTTGCCCACGGCGGCGGCGTTACCCAGCCCCAACTTCACGCCGCCGATGTCACTCTTATGGACAATATCCTGGGAGACTATCTTGAGCACTACGGGAAAGCCGATGTCCCGGGCAAGGGCAATGGCCTCAGCACGGGACGTGGCGAGGCGTGTATCGCTGGTCGACACGCCGGCCTCTTTGAGCAACTGCTTCGATTCAATTTCGTTGAGGTACTTGCGTCCGCTGTTCTGCGCGTTTTCAATAATGGTTAACATAGCCGGCAAGGTGCTTTTCTTCCTCCCTGTATTGTATAACTACTCCTGCGCCTACAATACAACTTCACCGCTCGTGCGGAGTGCGTAGAAAAGGTTGATTTCCACCTCTCCCTCACCCACTACGATATGCTGGGCAATCGCTTCTACGATCCGCCGTTTCTCCTCGGACGGCAAGGCAGGGGCACCTTCGTGGCGCGGCACGATTCCGGTGCGCAAGAATTTCGTTTCTCTAATATTCTCAACAGGCGCAACGAGAACATCACGACCATCCGTACGCGCATTTCATTCAGGATTGACGACCGGCCCGTCGAAATCCGGCGCCGGCGTTTTGATGGAATGGAGTACCACTACTTGTTCACGCACAACCGGCTGGACTAAAGGAACAGAGTGGAATACGCGGGGTTCTCACTCGCGGCCAAGCTGCCGAACATCAAGTACGTTTCTCCGGTCACCCAGGCATTGAGCGCAGCAACGCTCCCCTTGTATGGAACGTGGACTATGTCGCTGCCGGCGGCATCACTGAACATGAAGCCGGCAAGCCGGGGCGCCGTTCCGTTTCCTGGCGATCCGCAGTTCAGCTGCCCCGGCCGCGCTTTTGCGAGCGCGACGAGGTCCTTTACGGAACGCACCGGCAACGAGGGGTGCACCACCAGGATATTGGGAAAAGACGCAAGTCTGGTGACCGGCGCGAAATCCCTTACAGGATCGTAGGGCAGCTTCGGTTGCACGTTGGGATTGATCGCATGCGAGGTGTTGTTTCCCGGGAATATGCTGTACCCGTCGGGTGCAGCGCGCGCGGCAAGCTCGGCGCCCAGGATCGTTCCTCCCCCCGGCCGATTATCAACCAGGAACTGAATACCCGTGGTTTCTGTAATCTTCCGGGTAATCGAGCGGGCTACCAGGTCTGCGCCTCCGCCGGGCGGGAAGGGAACAATATAGCGAAACAGCCGCCTGGTCGATTTCGTGGGGAGCACTCCGGCCGGCGACATGGCACTCGGCTCGCTGCGCGGACCGATGCATGAGGAGACGCAAGCATGGCTGATGCGGCTCTCCATGGGTATCCCGACGGCGCACGCCACCGCCGCGGAAGGGCACGACCGGCTGATGCTGGCCAAGGCTTACGATTTGTCAGCTCGTATCAAAGGGCCGGTCCGCCTGCCCATTTCACCGCAGGACGAAAAGCGGAAACTCTAATTTCAGGACTCCTGACATTGCGTAGAATTCTATGCAAGCCTGGGGGTGTCAGTGGCGAATTCGCAGTATGACGGAATCCGCCCATGCCGTGCAGTCTTGCACGCGATGGCGGTCGTGGTGACGGTCGTCCCATGCGCGAACTCCTCATCCTCGCCATCCACCTTCTCGTCACCGTAGCGAAACTAATGCGCCCCGGTGGCGTCCGCGCCGTCGCCGCGGAGTCGCTACTTCTCAAACATCAGCCGCTGACAAGCAATCGATCCAGACAGCGCGCTCCGAATCTGACTGCGCTCGATCGTTTTCTGCTCGGGCTGACCACGCTGCTTCTCGGTAATAGAAGTTGAGCACCCCGCCGAGTCGCTGCCGGCGAGGCACCATCTCGTCATTAGCGGCAACCGCGTGAGGGAGTGGGTGACTGTGGTTCCGCAATTATTAGCGTCGTGCATTTCCCCACAGGTTTGACGGGCGCACGATGACTACTGCATCGCGCCAATCGAAAAGTCTGGAGAGCAGCGCAGGGCTAACACGAGTCGCATAATCCACACGCGGGGCTTGATGCCTCGCACTATATATCTGGCGAGCTGTTTGCGAAGGACCAAGTTCTCAGCGCGGATTGCGCTGAACGGGCGCAGGAACAGGATCCCCAGCTTCAAGACGTCTAAGAGCAAACCGACCACCATTCGCGCCAACCCACGCGGGCTCGCATCCTGGCAGATTCGGCTCACGTCTTCAGCCGTAAAACACCCTGACACCTACGATGCGAATTATTGCGGGCTACACTGCCGAGATATTAGGAAGCGCTCAATTGGCGCTTCCTAAGTCGTTGAATTTGGGGTGGCAGATGGGACTCGAACCCACGACAACCGGAATCACAATCCGGGACTCTACCAGCTGAGCTACTGCCACCGTCGGTAAAACGAGTGTTGAATGTTGAATATTCAGTGTTGAGCGATCCCGGACAGGTTCCACTTAACGCTTACCACCAAACACTCAACACTGCCCGAACGGGCAAATCTGGCGCGCCCGGCGGGACTCGAACCCACAACCCCCGGCTTAGAAGGCCGGTGCTCTATCCGGTTGAGCTACGGGCACTTTCGAGCAACGGGTTTGCGTATGCCGGATTCTCGCGAAACGCAGCAGGTTACGCTGAAACCAAAGGCGCGTAATATACTCCTCACCCCCCTAAAGGTCAATCAACAACGGGCGACGAGAGACGGATATAATCTTGCTTGCGGTTGCCATGGATTTCTGATATTAAAGCGATTTTTTCAGCGGATTAAAGGGAACATGGCCACGGAACTCCATAAGACTTTCCCCGCGTACAAACCGAAGGGGAAAGAAGATTACATGAATCAACGGCAGCTCGCGCACTTTCGCAAGATGCTGGAAGAAATAAAGCGCGACCTGTCGCAGGATATCGACCGCACCGTCCACACCATGCAGGATGAGGCGACCATTTTTGCCGACCCCAATGATCGGGCGAGCCAGGAATCCGACATGTCGCTGGAGCTCAGGAACCGCGACCGCGAAAGAAAGCTCATCAAGAAAATCGATGAGACGATCGCACGCATCGACTCCGGAGATTACGGCTATTGCGAATCGTGCGGCGTCGAAATCGGATTGAAGCGTCTCGAAGCGCGGCCCACGGCGACGCTGTGCATTGACTGCAAGACGCTCGACGAACTGCGGGAACGTCAGGTCGCGAAATAAGGTGAGGCGTGAAGCGTGAGGAGTGAGGCGGAAATCCGCCGTCATCCACCGCCCTGCGGTTGACCCTCACACCTCACAAGTTTCTGTTGGGAAAAAACCAGGGATAGCGGCGAGCTACCCCTTGTCGTTTCGGACCCCCCGTAATCTGACGTTTATGGCGCGGTCTCCGCGGCCTTGGCTTCGGCAGCGACCGCTTTCATCGACAGGCGGAGCCTCCCTTTGTCATCCGCCTCCAGGACCTTCACCCGCACTGATTGACCTTCCTTCAGGTAATCGGCGACATTGTTGACGCGCTCGTTCGCGATCTGTGAAATGTGCAACAATCCGTCTCTGCCGGGAAGCACGCTGACGATCGCCCCGAAATCGAGCAGCTTCAACACCGTGCCCTCGTAGATCCGGCCGACTTCCACGTCCGCCGTCAGCTCCTCGATGCGCTTCTTGGCCAGCTCTCCGCCTTCAGAGGACACGCAAGCGATCGTGACGGTACCGTCGTCTTCGATGTCGATCGTCGTTCCCGTTTCTTCGGTGATGGCGCGGATCACGGCACCGCCCTTGCCGATCACGTCGCGGATTTTCTCCGGCTTGATCTTCATCGTGATCATGCGCGGCGCATAGGCCGAAATCTCGGCCCGCGGGCTTGCGATCGCGAGCTTCATCTTCTCCAGGATATGCATGCGTCCTTCGCGCGCCTGGGTCAGAGCCGCGTGCATGATCTCCTTGGTAATGCCGTTGATCTTGATGTCCATCTGCAGCGCAGTCACGCCCTGCTCGGTTCCGGCGACCTTGAAGTCCATGTCGCCCAGATGATCCTCGTCGCCGAGAATGTCGGACAGGACCGCAAATCGGTTGCCATCCTTGATCAGGCCCATCGCGATGCCCGCCACGTGCGCCTTGAGCGGCACACCGGCATCCATCAGGGCGAGACAGCCGCCGCACACCGAAGCCATCGAGCTCGAACCATTCGACTCGGTGATTTCTGACACCACGCGCAGCGAATAGGCGAATTCCTCTGGCGTCGGCAGCACCGACAGCAACGCCCGCTTGGCAAGCCGGCCATGGCCGATCTCGCGGCGCTTCGGCGAACCGACACGTCCAGTCTCCCCGGTCGCATACGGGGGCATGTTGTAATGGAGCATGAAGCGTTCGCGATACTCCCCTTGCAAGGCATCGATGATCTGCTCGTCACGCGAGGTGCCGAGTGTTGCCGTCACCAGCGCCTGGGTTTCGCCACGGGTAAACAGGGCTGAACCATGAGCGCGCGGCAGTACGCTCGTGCGTATCGATATCGGTCGCACGGTGCGCGTGTCGCGACCGTCGATGCGCGGCTCGCCGTTCACGATCTGTCCGCGCACGATTTTTGATTCCAACGCAAAACAGGCTTCCTTGACCAAGTTGGCGTCGGGGCCGCCTTCCGTCCCCACGCCGACCTCGGCGAACACGCGCTTCCAGATGTTGTCGATCGCCTCGGAACGGGCCTGCTTTTGTTTGATCCGGAATGCTGCGTTCAGATCGTTCTCGGCAAGTTCCGCGATGCGCGTCGCCAGCGCCTGGTCCTTCGCCGCAGGCGCCCAGTCCCAGAGCGGCGCGGCCGCCTCGTCGACCAGTTCATTGATGACGTTGATCACCACCTGCATTTGTTCGTGACCATAAACCACGGCGCCGAGCATCACCTCCTCGGACAATTCGTGCGCTTCGGATTCGACCATCAACACCGCCTGCTGCGTCCCCGCCACGACCAGATCGAGCCGTGAGGACTTGAGTTCGGTGGCAGTCGGATTGAGCATGTATTGACCGTCGATATATCCAACGCGGGCGGCGCCGATCGGGCCATTGAACGGAATCCCGGACAGCGCCAATGCTGCGGATGCGCCGATCATCGCCGGAATGTCGGAGTCGACTTCGCTGTTCGAAGACATCACGGTGGCAACCACCTGCACTTCGTTATAGAAGCCGTCGGGAAACAACGGCCGGATCGGACGGTCGATGAGCCGACATGTCAGGACTTCCTTTTCCGAAGGACGGCCTTCGCGCTTGAAAAAGCCGCCGGGGATCTTGCCTGCGGCATAGGTCCGTTCCTGGTAATCCACGGTCAGCGGGAGAAAATCCTGTCCAGCTTCGGCTTTCTTATCGCCCACCACCGTCACCAGCACCACGGTGTCTTCCATGTTGACCATTACCGCGCCGGTGGCTTGGCGCGCGATTTCTCCGATTTCGAGCGTCAACCGCTGACGTCCCCACATCAGAGTTTTCTTAATATGATTCAATGTATTGTCCTTAAGATGAAAACAAAAAAGACCGCGCATCAGCGGTCTTGCGTTGGGCTTAGCGGATGCCGCCCAGCGGCAAACTCCGAACGCAATATCCGCTCGGGGCGCCCCCTACGGAGCTCGTAGCCGGCGCCGCCATGACCGAGGCTTACTTCCGCAGGCCTAAGCGATCGATCAATGCCTTATACTGCTCGGCATTCGTTTTTTTCAAATAATCCAGAAGCTTACGGCGACGACTCACCATCCGCAACAAACCGCGCCGGGAATGATGGTCCTTCATATGGATCTTGAAGTGCTCGGTGAGATCACTGATACGTGCCGACAACAACGCAATCTGCACCTCCGGTGATCCAGTATCGCCCTTGGCCCGCTGATATTCATTTACCAGATGGGCCTTCTGGGTAGTCGTTACAGCCATCTTTGCCTCTCAAGCTGAAAATTTTGTCATTTTACTCTCTAACCTCTCGTTTTTTCAACCAATATATGTGATCGCCCCACGGCGTATCGGTGCCGCTCCGGATGTCACATTACGCGCGCCGTCGCCATGAGGCGCCGCGGTACGATGATGCCAGGCATTTCGACCGCTCCAATCCCCAGATATCTCTGTCCGGGCCCGTAAATCCTGACCAGCCCTGACGATATCACCTGCAGGCTTTCAACTGTCCGGCCATTAGCGATTCTCTCCGCCTGCCGGGCGTCCAGATCAACCCGCGGCAACCCGGCCACCAGCGAATCCACGGGTAGCAGGTACGTTTCGCGTTGGTCCGGATTCAAATCGCACAATGCCTGCAGCGTCACCGCCGCATCGAGCCTGAAACTCCCCACCGCCATGCGTGTAAGGGCTGCAAGGCAGGCACCGCAACCGAGTTCACGTCCGATGTCTTGGGCGAGAACGCGGATATAAGTGCCCTTGCCGCACGTTACCCTCACACGCAGCTCGTCATGCGCGAAACTGGCAAGCTCGATTGCGTGTATGAATACTCGCCGCGCCATACGCTCAAGCTCCAGCCCCGCACGGGCATACTTGTAAAGCGGCTTGCCGGCGCGTTTGATCGCGCTGTACATCGGCGGCGTCTGCAGGATTTCCCCGGCAAAGCGGCCGAGCACCGCTTCGACCGCACGACGCTCAACGGCCACGGGCGCGGTGCCAGTCACCTCGCCTTCCAAGTCGCCGGTAATGGTGGTGATTCCCAGTTTGATCGTTGCCGCATAACTCTTGTCAGAATCGAGCAGCAGGTGGGAAAACTTGGTGGCTTCTCCGAAGCATATCGGCAGCAGCCCGCTCGCCATCGGGTCAAGCGTGCCGGTGTGCCCCGCTTTGGCCGCGGCGAACACTTGCTTTGCTTTCGACACCGCGGTCTGGGAAGTGATACCGGCCGGTTTGTTGAGCAACAGCACACCGTTCAAGGCGCGTTTCCGTTGCATCCCCGCCGCAGGTTGCGCGATGAAACGGGTCACTTATTGCTGGAACGGGCGGAATCAGAAGCGACCGCGGCATCGATCAGTCGTGACAAGTTCACGCCCCGCTCGACCGACGCGTCGTGCTTGAATCGCAGTTGCGGTACGGTGCGCAGCTTGATCCGGCGCGCGAGTTGGCTGCGCAGGTAGCCGGAGGCATGCTGCAAACCATCGCTCGTTTTCTGGACTTTTCCGGCGTCGCCCAACAAGGTGAAAAAGACCTTGGCATAGGCGTGATCCGGGCTCACTTCGACGCCGGTGATGGTGACCATGCCGATACGGGGATCTTTGAGCTCGAGCCGAATGATGTCGGCCAGCTCGCGTTGAATCTGTTCGGCAATACGGAGGGTTCGCGGGTAGTCTTTCGGCATCTTCGATGAGCGGCTAGGGGCTAGGAGCAAAACCAGAGGTGCGGCTCGGCTTGCTCCAGTCCCTAGCCCCTAGCCTCTAATCCCTAGAGTGTGCGCGCGACTTCGACGACTTCGTAGACCTCGAGCTGGTCGCCTTCCTTGATCTCGTTGTAGTTCTTGAGCGAGAGGCCGCACTCGAAGCCCGCCTTGACTTCGCGGACATCGTCCTTGAAACGCTTCAGCGAATCGAGCTCACCGTCGTGAACGACGACGTTATCGCGCAGCAGGCGCACCTGCGCCCCGCGTTTTACGACGCCTTCCAGCACCATGCAGCCGGCGACCGTGCCGACCCTGGAAATCTTGTAGGTCTTTCTGATTTCAACCAGGCCGATTACGTTTTCCTTCTGCTCCGGCGCCAACATGCCGGTAAGCGCCGCTTTCACTTCGTCCACCGCATCGTAGATGACGTTGTAGTAGCGGATATCGACGCCGCTGTTCTCGGCGAGCTTGCGCGCGGCGGCGTCAGCGCGCGTGTTGAAGCCGATAATCACCGCCTTCGACGCCAGCGCGAGATTGACGTCGGACTCGGTAATTCCGCCGACCGCTGCATGCACGATATTGACCCTGACTTCGTCCGTCGAGAGTTTGGTGAGCGCGTGGGACAGGCCCTCGTACGATCCCTGAACGTCGGCCTTGATGATCAGCGACAGCGTCTTCTTTTCGCCCTCGCCCATCTGCTCGAACATGTTTTCGAGTTTGGCCGACTGCTGCCTGGCGAGCTTCACGTCCCGGAATTTGCCCTGGCGGAACAGCGCGATCTCACGCGCCTTCCGCTCGTCACCCAGCACCAGCACCTCGGAGCCGGCGACCGGGATGTCCGACAGGCCGAGGATTTCCACCGGAATCGATGGGCCTGCCTCGTCGATGGCGCTTCCGGTCTCGTCGAGCATCGCGCGCACGCGGCCAAACACCGCTCCCGCGAGCAGCACGTCTCCGCGCTTGAGCGTTCCCGACTGCACGAGCACGGTCGCCACGGGACCGCGGCCCTTGTCGAGGCGAGACTCGATCACGATACCCTTCGCCGGCGCATCCTTGGGCGCCTTGAGTTCCAGCACTTCCGCCTGCAGGAGCGCGCTGTCGAGGAGCCGATCGATGCCTTTGCCGGTCTTGGCTGAAACCTCGACGAACATGGTATCGCCGCCCCATTCCTCGGGAACCACTTCCTGCGCTGCAAGATCCTGCTTCACGCGGTCAGGATTGGCTTCGGGCTTGTCGATCTTGTTGAGCGCCACGACGATTGGCACCTTGGCGGCTTTCGCATGATGGATCGCTTCGATGGTCTGCGGCATCACACCATCGTCCGCGGCAACGACCAGAACCACGATGTCGGTTACCTTCGTTCCGCGCGCCCGCATCGCGGTGAACGCCTCATGACCGGGGGTATCGAAAAAGGTGACCATGCCCTTCGGCGTCTCGACGTGATACGCGCCGATGTGCTGGGTGATGCCCCCCGCCTCGCCACTTGCCACGCGCGTGCGACGAATGTAGTCGAGCAGGGACGTCTTGCCATGATCGACGTGGCCCATGACCGTGACTACCGGTGCGCGCGGCTCAAGTTTGATCTCGGAAGGGGCTTGCTGCGCTTCCGCCAAGAAGGCGTCGGGATCGTCGAGCTTGGCACGCTTCGCGATGTGTCCCATTTCCTCGACCACGATCATGGCCGTATCCTGATCGAGCACCTGATTGATGGTCGCCATCGTGCCAAGTTTCATCAGAACCTTGATCACCTCTGCCGCTTTGACCGACATCTTGTGTGCGAGGTCGCCGACGGTAATGGTTTCGGGGACCATGACTTCGCGTACGATCGGCTCGGTCGGTGCCGAAAAAGCCTGCTGCAACTCGCCCTCTTCCTTATGGGCAGCGTGACGCGCCTTGCGTTCGCGCCAGCCCAGGCCGCCGGTCACATCTCCACGCACCTTGATGCTGCGCTTCTTGACCGTTTCGTCCTTCCAGACGACCGCCTTGGCCTGTTTCCTGGCGCCCTTCTTCTCGGCCTTTTTTGCCTTCTCTTCGGGCTTGACAGCGGGTTTGTGTAATGTTCCCTGGACAGGCGTGGGCGCCCCCGGAGCTCCTGCGGTGGCAGGTTTTGCTGCTACCGGCGCCAGAGCTGCCGTGCCCGCAGCCTGCGCCTCTGCGATCGGGGCCTCCTGCGCCTTCTTGCGGCGCTGCTGCTTTTTCTGGATCTCTTCGCTTTGACGCGCGATCAACTCCGCCTGCTTCCTCGCTTCCGCTTCGCGCAGCGCGATTTGTTCCGCATCAAGAACCGGTTTTGCCTCGCTCGGAGCTTCCACCTCCACGGCGTCGCGCTTCACCAGCACGCGCTTCTTCCGCACCTCGACCTGAATGGTTCGGGATTTCCCGCTACCGTCCGATTTCTTGATTTCGGTGGTCTGCCTGCGCGTCAGCGTGATCCTCTGCTTGGCTTCCCCTGCGCCGTGCGACTGGCGCAGATAGTCCAGCAGTTGCGTCTTGTCCTTTTCCGTGAGCGGCGTGTCTTCGGCCAGAGCTTTGTTGACACCGGCCGCTTGCAATTGCTCGATAAGCAGAGCCAGGGGCAATCCCAGCTCCGTGGCAAATTGAGTGACGTTGAGTTGCGCCATTTATTCCGCTCATGCGTTAGTTTCGGCAAACCAGGGCGCGCGCGCTGCCATGATCAGTTCCTTGGCCCGCTCGGCATCCAGACCCGCAAGTTCCACCAGATCGTCGGCGGCGTAATCGGCGAGTTCCTCCTGGGTGCCCACGCCCTTCGAAGCCAGCAGGCGCGCCGTATCATTGTCCATCCCTTCAACCTTCAGCAAATCCTCGATGTCGTGCTCAACCTTTTCTTCGCTCGCGATAGCCTGAGTAAGCAGCGCATTGCGCGCGCGGCTCCTGAGTTCGTTGACCGTTGCCTCGTCGAACGCCTCGATCTCGATCATTTCGTTGAGCGGCACATAGGCCACCTCCTCGAGCGTCGAGAAACCTTCCTGCACCAGGATTTCGGCGAGCTCCTCGTCGACATCCAGCTTCTCCATGAAAATCGAGCGGATACGGGCCGTTTCTTCCTCCGACTTCCTCTGCGACTCTTCGACCGTCATGATATTGAGCTCCCACCCGGCAAGCTCGCTCGCCAGTCTGACGTTCTGGCCGCTGCGGCCGATGGTCTGGGCCAGATTCTCCTCGTCCACCACGATGTCCATACTGTGCTTTTCTTCATCAACGAGGATGCTGCTCACTTCCGCGGGCGCCAGCGCATTGATTACGAACTGCGCGGGATCCGGATTCCAAAGAATGATATCGACGCGCTCGCCGGCCAGCTCCGAGGTCACGGCCTGCACGCGCGAACCGCGCATGCCGACGCAGGTTCCGATCGGATCGATGCGTTGATCGTTCGACTTCACGGCAATCTTGGCGCGCGAACCGGGATCGCGTGCGGCGGCCTTGATCTCGAGCAGCCCGTCTTCGAGTTCGGGAACTTCGAGTTCGAACAACTTGATCAGGAATTCCGGCGCCGTGCGCGACAAGACCAACTGCGGACCGCGGCTTGCGCGGTCGATTTTCCACAGATAGGCGCGCACGCGGTCACCCACACGCAGGTTTTCCTTGGGAATCATCTGATCGCGCGGAAGCACCGCTTCGAGGCGGCCCGATTCGATGATCGCATTGCCCCGCTCCATGCGCTTGATCACGCCGGTCACCAGATGCTCTTTGCGCATCAGGAAATCATTCAGAATCTGCTCACGCTCCGCGTCGCGAATCTTCTGCAAAATGACCTGTTTCGCGGTCTGAGCGCCGATACGCCCGACTTCCAGAGCCCCCAGCGGTTCCTCGATATATTCGCCAAGCTCAATGTCAGGGTTCTGCTCCTTTGCCTCACTCAACATGTACTGACGCGAGGGCGCTTCGATTTCCTCGTCATCCACCACTTGCCAGCGGCGGAAAAATGAAAAATCGCCCGTTGTGCGGTCTACCGAGGCGCGCACGTCTATGTCTTCATGGAAACGCTTCTTGGTAGCGGAGGCCAGGGCGAGTTCCAGCGCGCCGAACACAATTTCCTTCTCGACGTTCTTCTCGCGCGCCAAAGCATCCACAAGCAATAAAATTTCCCGGCTCATCCCGACCTCCTGCCGCTAAAACGCGGGCACCAGCCGCGCCTTCTCCAGGTTGTCCAAATCGAGCGACAACAGCTTACCGTCGATTTCGATCTGCACCTTGCCAGCGCGCGTTTCCCGCAATACCCCAACAAAATTCCTTTGTCCGTCAACCGGGATGCGTAGTTTGATGCGTGCCTTGTGCCCGGCAAAACGCACAAAATCCCGTTCCTTCTTCAGCAATCTGTCCAAGCCCGGCGAGGACACCTCAAGCCTGTCGTAAGCGACGTTCTCCACCGCCAACACCCGGCTGAGATGCTGGCTGACCGCGGCGCAATCGTCGACATTGACACCGTTCGGTTTGTCGATAAATACGCGCAATAGTCGGCCCTTGCCGGATCTTTCCAGATTCACCAATTCATACCCGAGCCCGGCCAGTGTCGTTTCCAATAATGCCTGCAAATCCATCGCCACAAACAAAAAATGGGCGAACCGCCCATCTTCTTATAATACAGAGCTTTGAAGTGTAACAAAAATTGGGGCCGAAATCCAATACTTACCTTACCGCAAGACTTCGGCCGGGGAGCGGCCCGGCTGGGGTCGGCTGTTGCACAAAGCGTTTGCCGGAACAGCGGATGGCGCCTTGCGGAGATGGCATCCCATTCTCCGCAGGAGCGCGGAATTTCCCTTGCGGACGTTCGGATACTGTATATAATTACAGCAATAGAGGGTTTCAAGGACGGATAGTTCCATGGACGAGCTAACCCCGCGCCAGACACAAATCCTGGACCTGATCAGGAAACATATCGCCAATTCGGGTTTCCCGCCGACGCGCGTTGATATCTGCCGCGCCCTGGGCTTCCGCTCCCCCAACGCTGCAGAGGAGCACTTAAGGGCGCTCGCCCGCAAGGGTGCAATCGAGATACTGGCGGGGGCCTCGCGCGGCATCCGGCTGAAACAGGCGCCGGGTATCCCGGTGGTTGGCCGGGTCGCCGCAGGCAGTCCGATTCTTGCCGAGCAGCACATCGAGGGCCGCTACCAGCTCGACCCGTTGCTGTTCAAGCCGCGCGCCGACTATTTGCTCAGAGTCAGGGGATCGAGCATGCGTGACGCGGGCATTCTCGACGGTGATCTGCTGGCAGTGCACCGCACACAGGAATTCAGGTCGGGACAGATCGTAGTGGCGCGCATTCATGATGAGGTCACCGTCAAACGTATCCGCCGCCAGCGCCACCTTGTCGAACTGATCCCGGAAAACCCGGCGTTTAAGACCATCACGGTGGATTTACGCCGTGATCCGCTGGTGATAGAAGGTGCCGCGGTCGGCGTGATCCGCAATGGCAAAGCACTGTGAATCTCCTCCAGAAATGGTCACAAAGTGCATTCAAAAGCATCGAACCGCCGATGAACGCAGATGAACGCTGATAAAACCACAACAAAAACATGGGATGATGATTTCTGCTTTTCTATCGGCGTTAATCGGCATCTATCTGCATTTAATCAACTTTCCTGATTTTGTTCTATCCGTGGCTGCGCCTACGCTCGATGCCGTCCTGAATCACCCCGCTATCTGGCGCGGCAACGACTGCGCGCGGGTGGCGGTGCCGAGCGTGCCGACCGGCTTTGCCGAACTCGACGTGCTGCTGCCGGGCGAAGGCTGGCCGAGCGGAGCGCTCACCGAGATTTACTTCGAACGCCCCGGCATCGGTGAGCTACAGCTGGTGATGCCGGCCGCTGCGCGCCTTACCCGGGCCGAGCGCTGGCTGGCCATGATCGCGCCGCCTTGCATTCCCTACGCTCCCGCGCTTGCTGCGCACGGTGTGAGGTTATCGCGCCTGATGCTGCTTCAACCGAAAACTGCCGATGAGCAGTTATGGGCGTGCGAGCAAGCGCTCCACTCGGAAAACTGTGGAGCGGTGTTGGCCTGGATGAATCGCATCCAGGAACGTGCCATGCGTCGCCTGCAGCTTGCCGCGGAGCGCGGCGGCACACTTGCCATGTTGTTTCGCCCGGCTCGCGCCACTGCCTTCCCGTCAGCGGCGTTGCGGTTGCACGTCAGCAAGGCGGACGGCAGGACCATCGTGCGCATCCTCAAGCGGCGCGGGGGTGGCATCTCGGCACCCGTCGCGCTCGATCTGTATGGCGAAGTGAATAGGCGTCCGATCACATCGCCCCGCCCTGCGGTTGTCCTCCCCTGCCTTCCGGCACCGGCACATTGACCTGCGCAAAACGCTTGACCGCTCATGTTGTGGCTGGCGCTACATTTCCCCCGTCTTTCGCTCGAGATATTTACACGCGGCACGCGCAAGCCCGGCCCTCTGGCGGTCGCTTCCTCGCCCGGCAGCAACGCGACTATCGTCGCTTGCGACCGGCAATCATATGCGCGCGGCGTGCGTTGCGGCATGACGGTTTCCGCAGCGTGGGCGCTGATCTCGGAACTCAAGATCATCGCGCATGACGAAGCCGCCGAGCGTGCGGCGCTTGAACGCATTGCCGTCTGGGGATTCCAGTTCACGCCGGCGGTGAGCATTGCCGCCCCGGCGGAGTTGCTGCTTGAAGCAGGAGGGTCGCTCAAGCTGTTTGGAGGCTTAAACCGGATGCATCAGTGCCTCGAGCGGGGTCTTGCGGAACTCGGTTATAGCGCCTCTGCGGCCTATGCGCCGACACCGCTCGCGGCACAACTCTTTGCGCGCGCCGGCCTGTCCGTGCGGATACAGCATCGCGATGTGCTGCGTCACGAACTTGAAAAGCTGCCGGCTTCCCTGCTCGATCGCCATTCCGAAACTGCGGCGATGCTCGAGAGTTTCGGCATTCATACCATCGGCGAGTGCCTGCATTTGCCGCGCAGCGGACTGGCGCACCGCCTGGGCCAGCGTCTGCTCGATGATCTCGACCGGGCGCTGGGCAAGCGGCCCGATCCCCGGCCGCCTTTCATTCCGCCGCCAGGCTTCACAGCATCACTCCCGTTGCCCGCGCCGGTTGAACAGGCGGAAGCTCTGCTGTTCGCTGCGCGGCGCCTGCTCACCGAGCTGTGCGGATGGCTTGCCGCAACCGGTAATGGCGTGCAAAGCCTGCGTTTTACACTGGTGCATGAAGATCATGCCGACACGCAGATCGTCATGAAACTGGTTGCGGCAAACCGCGACCTCGAACACTTGACTTGCGTGCTGCGCGAACGTCTGGTGCGTATTGATCTGCCCCGCGCGGTAACCGCTATCACGCTCGCTGCAGAGCAGTTTCAACCGCTTGCTTCGCACAATCTGTCATTTCTGCCGGATGCTCATATTCATGCCGAAGGCATTGTCCGGCTCATTGAACGCCTGCGCGCCCGTCTCGGTGACGAGGCCGTTTGCGGTTTGACCGCCTTTCCCGATTACCGGCCAGAGCGCGCCTGGCGCATCTGCGAGCCGGGTAACGACGCCGCGCCTGAGGAATTGCAAGCCTTTTTTTCGCGGCCCCTGTGGTTGCTCGCCTCACCCCGGCCGCTCAGGGAAATCGCCGCCATACCGCACTACGCTGGGCCGCTGTCGCTGCTCGCCGGCCCCGAGCGCATCGAGGCGGGCTGGTGGGACGGGCATGATGTTGCGCGTGACTACTTTGTCGCCAGCAATCCCGTGCAATCACTGTTGTGGATTTACCGAGAACGCAGTGCGGCGGGCGGCTGGTATCTGCACGGCTTCTTCGGATGAAAACCAAGCCTTAGCCACAGAGAAAGAACGCGAAAGGCATAAGAAGCAAAGAATATGGGGTGCTGTTCTGTTCACTCCTTTCTCCTCTCACCTCTCTCCTCTCGCTCTTTCAAGCTCTTATGCTTCCCGCCTACGCGGAACTGCACTGCCTTTCCAACTTCACCTTCCTGCGCGGCGCCTCCCATCCGGAGGAACTGGTTCAGCGCGCGCATGAACTGGGCTATAGCGCGCTCGCCATCACCGACGAATGCTCGTTTGCCGGTGCAGTCCGGGCTCACGTCGAGGCCAAGAAGTACGGTCTGAAACTCATCATCGGAACCGAAATCAGGCTCGTCGACGGATTGAAGCTCGTGTTGCTCGCCATCGACCGCGAGAGCTACGGTCATCTCTCGGCGCTCATTACCCGCGGCCGGATGAATGCCTCGAAGGGAAGTTACCGTCTTGCGCGCGCTGATCTCGAACAGAACCTCGACGGCTGCCTCGCCGTCCTCGTTCCGCCGGCCTTGCCGGCTGCGAATCTCCCCATTCCTACCCTCACTCCTGACCTCTCTCCCAGAGGGAGAGAGGAAGCTCGAGCCTCCCTTCTTCCCCCGGGAGAAGGGTCGGGGATGAGGGACCGAGAAGGGCCGGGGGTGAGGGAAAATGAGATTCTTCAGCATGCGCGCTTCGTCGCTGAGCGCTTTCCGCATCGTGCCTGGATCGCCGCCGAGTTCTTGCACGGGCCCAATGATCGAGCCCGGCTCGCCGCGCTGCGCAAGCTGGGTAAAAGCACCGGTCTGCCCCTGGTTGCCGCCGGCGACGTGCACATGCACGTGCGCTCGCGCAAGGCGCTGCAGGACACGCTGACCGCAATCCGTCTGGGCATGCCGGTGCACGCACTTGGGCATGCGCTTTACCCCAACGCCGAACAGCATTTGCGGCTGCGGCTGCGGCTCGCGCAGATTTATCCTCCGGATCTGCTCGCCGAAACTCTGCGCATCGCCGAACGCTGCGATTTCTCGCTCGACAGCCTGCGCTACGAATATCCCGACGAGATCGTCCCTGAAGGCCTTACGCCCGCGAACTATCTGCGTAAACTGACCGAACAGGGCCTTGCCCGGCGTTTTCCGCAGGGTGCGCCCGCCCATGTGCGCAACCTCATCGAACACGAGCTCAAGCTCATTTCGGAACTCGAGTATGAACACTTCTTTCTCACTGTGCACGACGTCGTGCAGTTCGCACGGTCCCAAGGCATCCTCTGCCAGGGACGCGGCTCTGCGGCGAATTCGGCGGTGTGTTACTGCCTCGACATCACCGAAGTCGATCCCGCCCGCATGAACGTGCTGTTCGAGCGTTTTATCTCGCGCGAGCGAAACGAGCCACCTGACATCGACGTCGATTTTGAGCACCAGCGGCGCGAGGATGTCATCCAGTATGTGTACAACAAATACGGCCGCGATCGCGCCGCGCTGGCGGCGACCGTGATCACCTACCGTCCACGCAGCGCCTTGCGCGATGCCGGCAAGGCGCTCGGGCTGGAACTGGCGCAGGTCGACCGGCTGGCCAAATCGATGATGTGGTGGGACGGCAGGCGGATCATGCCGGAGCGCTTGCAGCAGGCCGGCGTCGACATCGACAGCCCCGTGATCCAGCGCCTGATGATGCTGGTAAACGACCTTGTCGGTTTCCCGCGCCATCTGTCTCAACATGTCGGCGGTTTTGTGATTTCCCGGAGTCCCTTGTCGCGCCTCGTGCCGATCGAGAATGCGGCAATGCCGGAACGCAGCGTTATTCAGTGGGACAAGGATGACCTGGAGGCGCTTGGCTTGCTGAAAGTGGATGTGCTGGCGCTCGGCATGCTGTCGGCAATCCGGCGTGCGCTCGAACTCGTGAATCGCTATCGCGGCGGATCGCTCACGATGCAGGAGATACTCGATCGGGGGGACGACAGGGCAGTTTTTGAAATGATCCGGAAGGCGGACACCATGGGTGTATTTCAGATCGAGTCGCGCGCCCAGATGTCGATGCTGCCACGGCTGAAGCCCGAGAAGTTCTACGATCTCGTCGTCGAGGTGGCAATCGTGCGGCCGGGGCCGATCCAAGGGGGCATGGTGCATCCCTATCTGCGCCGCCGGCAAGGCTTGGAGGCCGTGACCTATCCCTCCGATGCAGTCAAACAAGTGCTGGAGCGCACCTTGGGCGTGCCGATCTTTCAGGAGCAGGTCATGCAGTTGGCCATGGCAGCGGCCGGATTCACTCCGGGCGAAGCGGACGGACTGCGGCGCTCGATGGCAGCGTGGCGGCGCAAAGGCGGATTGGAGCATTTCCATCCCCGCCTCATCAGCGGTATGCGGAAGCGTGGGTATTCGCAGCAGTTCGCCGAGCAGATCTACCAGCAGATCTGCGGCTTTGGCGAGTACGGTTTTCCCGAGTCGCATTCCGCGAGCTTCGCCCTGCTTGCCTATGTCTCCTCCTGGCTCAAGTACTATGAACCCGCCGCTTTTCTCGCCGCCACGCTCAACAGCCAGCCGCTCGGCTTCTATTCCCCTTCCGAGCTCGTACAGGACGCGCGCCGGCACGGCGTCGAGGTGCGGCCTGTGGACGTCGCCGTGAGCGACTGGGACTGCATGCTCGAGACCCCCTCGGACGCTCTTGATAGCGATGAAAATGGTTATTTAGAAGCATATAGTCATGAAATAGCCCTCGACACAGACCGCCAATCACCAATCACTAATCACCAATCACGCCCTTCAACCCCAGCCGTGAGGCTGGGGTTGCGGATGACAAAAGGCCTCACCGAAGCCGGCGCCGAGCGCATCGTCACTGCGCGCAACGCCGCGCTGTTCGAGGACGTCAAGGATCTCGCACGTCGCGCGCGGCTCGACCGGCACGACCTGCGCAACCTCGCCGCAGCGGGCGCGCTCGCCGCGCTTTCGGGGCATCGCCACGCGGCACATTGGGCAAACGCCGGCATCGACACCGCACCCGGACTGCTCGAGGATGCGCCGGTCCGCGAGCCGCTGCCGCAACTCGTCCTGCCAACCGAGGGCGAGAACATCGTCGCCGATTACGCAAGCCTGGGGCTGACGCTCGGGCGCCATCCGCTCGCGCTGCTGCGCCGCCGCTTGTCGCGCATGCGGCTCGTCACCGCCGCCGATCTTTCGCGGCTGCCCCACGGCCGGCTCGCGCGCACCGCCGGCATCGTCACCTGCCGCCAGCGTCCAGGCACGGCGAAAGGCGTGGTGTTCGTCACCTTGGAGGATGAAACGGGGTACACCAATGTCGTCGTATGGAACAAGCTGGTGGAAAAACAGCGGCGCGAGCTGCTCCATTCAAGCCTGCTCGGCGTAGAAGGCGAGATTCAGCGCGAGGGTGAGGTCGTGCACCTTGTCGCCCATCGTCTTGTCGATCACAGCCGGTTGCTCGGCAGACTGGTCACGGAGTCGAGGGATTTTCACTGAATGAAAAAGCCCAGCGTTGCCAGGCTGGGCTTTTTCATAACATGGGCGCCCTGTGACGGAAAACAATCAGGGCGCGATACAAGAACTCAAGCCCCAACCGGTTGCCGGGCGGGGCTTTTCTGCTGAACGGTGCGTGACGATGTCCTGCTTTGCCTTCGGCCGCCGTTAACGCGGCTCAACTTTTCGCTCGGCCGCGGCGAAAAGTTGGCCTACGCCGCAATCGGACGTGAGACGAACAAGCGAGTTTGACGGCCCATTGACGTCGCGAAAGTAGGAGATCGCTTTCGGCGCAGCCGGGGTGCGGGAAAGTGCTTGCCTCGCTCTGGCGGTTGGAATAGATTGCACGGTAATTGACCAATAATCCCGCTCAAGACCCACTCAGCTCGCGGTCATCTCCCGGGGAGGAGGAAGCAAGAATGAGCATAAAGCCCATCATGCGCGAGTTGATCTCAAACAGCGATTTGTAAACTCCTTCGCACGATGGCAGGGGAGAGAAATGCTCATCACCGACGCACAAGTCCATATTTGGCGCGCCAACTCGCCCGAGCGTCCGTGGCGAGCCGGAGAGAAATCACATCGAGAACCGCCGCTCGAGGCAGATGAACTGTTGCATGAAATGGACGCTGCGGGAGTGAACCGCGCGATACTCGTGCCGCCGTTCCTGGATGGCGATCGCAACGATCTCGTGCTGGAGGCGGCGCGAGCGCATCCCGACCGTTTTGCGGCCATGGGCCGGGTTGATCTTGACGACCCCGCTTCCCGCAGGCTGATTCCGACATGGCGTCAGCAACCCGGAATGCTGGGCTTTCGCTATTCGTTCCACCGGCCGGCGCTGACGCCCGCGCTTACCGAGGGGCGCGTGGACTGGTTATGGGAAGGCGCAGAGAAAGCAGGCGTGCCAATCATGTTACATGTGCCGCATTCGATGGTGCACCTGATTGACCGCGCCGCTGACCGTTATCCGGGACTGAAGCTCGTGATGGACCATCTCTCGCTTCCCATGGGCAAGAAGGATGAAGAAGCCTTCCGTGATCTGGACAAGCTGCTGGCGCTCGCCACGCGGCCCAATGTTGCGGTAAAGGTAAGTGCGCTGGCGTGCTACACGAACGACCCCTACCCTTATCGGAAACTACATCCGTACGTCCGGCGTGTCTTCGACGAATTCGGGCCCAGACGCACATTCTGGGGCAGTGACCTGTCGCGACTGTCTTGCACATACCGTGCCAGCGTCATGATGTTCACCGAAGAAATGCGGTGGTTTTCCGCCGACAACCTGGAATGGATCATGGGCCGTGGCTTAAGCCAGTGGCTGGACTGGAAACCGTACTGAAAGTCGTTTTATATAACCCCTTAGCCCGGTCTGGGCTTCAAGCTGAATCGTGAGGCGTTGAAGGACTCGCTTGTCAAAGCGTGATTGCTCTGCGGATTTTACTATCGACGCCACTATAAACCTCAGTAGTTCACGGGAAGGAGGAGTCCTGATAGCGATTCTTTAGCCTGACGTGAGGTAGCCTGTGATAGGTTTGCTTGATCTGCCGATTTGTGTCCAATGTTTGAGCGAAAGCCTATCCGAACTATGCCGTTGGAAATGGCTAGAACTTGACCCTTGGGTGGTCCGGCTCTAACATCTTATAGAGGGAACAAGAACGGTTCTGGTGCAAGAACATCAGGGGAGTTGGGAGTATAGACTGATCGGGTTCGTCCCCGGAGCCGGTCATGACATCCTTGAGCCGCCTCAACACCGTGTTCAAGTATCTGCACTTCGACCGCGAGATCATTATCCTCTGCGTTCGATGGTACGTAAGCTACAAGCTGAGCTGTCGGGATCTGGTCGAGATGATGGCCGAGCGCGGGGTTGAGCTTGCTCACACTGCGGTGCTCGGCCGGGTGCAACGATTCATAAGTGAGGAATCAATGGGCGACAAAGAGCTGACGGTGTTCTGCATGACCCCCAGCCCGTACCGCGAGGACGGCTTACTCGACGAGGAAGCGTTGCGCGTCCACCTGCGGCGCCTGGTAGCTGCCCGCACGGGACTCTTCCTCTGCAGCGGCGGTGCCGGCGAAGCTCACGTGCTCACACCCAAGGAGATGGGGCGGATCTACAAAGTCGGCGTCGAGGAGGCGAAAGGCAAGGTCCCCGTCTACGCCGGCCTGCGGGAGTCTCGGAGCGCGGCCGCGATGTACGAGGTCGCCAAGGAAGCGATCGACGCCGGTGTGGACGCCGTGCAGATTTATCAGCTCGACAATGGCCACGGGATGATCCCCAACGCGCGCGAGCAGGAGGCGTACTGGCGTGAGCTGCTTGACGAGATCCACATCCCGGTGGCCATCTCGATCCACTACGACGCGAAGTTCAGGGCGAGCACGCGACTGCTCCAGGACCTCGTCGCCCGCTACAAGCAGATCTGCGCGTTCAACCTCGTCGGCTCGCAGGTGGCGTACTTCCTCGAGTTGCGCGAAGCGATTCCGGAATCGATCAAGTTCTACTGTGGCGTCCCCGAGTTCGTCCAGTACGCGACGCTTGGCGCAGCGGGCTACATCAACCCGGCGGGCAATATCATCCCCTACGTGTGCCGCAGACTCGTGGACGCATGGATGGCCGGCGACCTCCAGCAGGTTTCGCAGAGCAACTGCACCATTCAGCGCTTTCTCAGGATCGTCAACCAGTGGGCGCCGTCGACAGCGAGGTGGGTGAAGATGGGTATGAAGGTAAAGGGACTGGGCAACGGCGTCCTTCGCCTTCCTTATCTCCTGCCACCCGAGGAAGAGCTACGCAAGATGGCAGTCCAATTCGCCGCTCTGCGGATCGACGAGATGGAAGCCCAAGCCGCCGCGTATGTGCGCGGGCACGCCTGAGCCGGGCACTCGATCGAACAAGGCGGAGGTGTTGAAATGCACCGAATTCTGTTTCGGGATGCGCAGCGAATCTTGACCCACCCCTTTGTGAATCAGAAAGGAGGCTTAACTTGAAAAAGCTTGTTCTCTCTCTCGTGATTGCTAGCGCGACTCAACTTGCACTCGCTCAGGAGTTTCCCAACAAACCGATACGCATCATCGTGCCGTTCAGCCCCGGCAGTACGCTGGACATCCTCCCTCGCCTCCTTGCGCCCCACCTGAACCAGGCATTGGGACAGCCGGTAATAATTGAAAATCGCGCCGGCGCCGCCGGCGCGATCGGCACGCAAGCCGGCGCCAAAGCGACCCCGGACGGCTACACGCTTCTGATGTCGGCCGTGGGACCACAAGTCCACACCCCGATCCTCTACCCCAAAACGCCATATCATCCGGTCGAGGACTTTGCGGCAGTCTGCCAGGTCGCCACCGGACCACTGTCGATCGTCGTGCGGCCGTCGCTGCCGGTGCATAACCTAAAGGAACTGGTGGCGTTCGCCAAGAAACAACCCGGAAAGCTCAATTTCGGCTCAAGCGGCGTGGGCAGCGTCAACCACCTTCTCGGTGAGATGGTCAATCTCTACGCCGGCACCAAGATCGTGCATGTGCCGTACAAAGGCAATGCGGACGCGATCTCCAATCTGCTCGGAGGAGAGGTGGCGATGGTCATGACGGGCGTCCCGGCAGTGATTCCGCACGCCAAAGCCGGAAAACTTCGCGTGGTTGTCATCACCGGCCGCAAGCGCATACCGAGCATGCCCGAGGTGCAGACGATGGCGGAGGCCGGTCTTCCGGAAGCCGAAATCGTGATCTGGTACGGCTTGGTTGCGCCGGCAGCGACGCCCAAGAAAATCATCGACCGGCTTAACCGCGAGGTCGTGAAGGTAATGAGTAGGCCGGATATACGCGCGTTGTTTTCCAAGCAGGGTGTCGATCCGGAGCCGGATTCCCCCGAAGAATTCGCGAAGATCATCCGCGACGACTATGCGCGCTGGACCAAGGTCATCCATGCGACAGGACTCAAGTTCGATTAAGCCCGTCTGAGTAGCTACGATTTTCCTATTTGCTATTTACTTGAGGAGAAGTCCAGATGGCTGGCCAGCGGCCTGAGCCGAGCTTCTTCGACCTCGGCATGAACGCCAAGTGGGACCAGGATCGGTTCTCGCCCGAGGAGAAAGCCGCCTTCGAGGTTTGGTACAACCAATTCCACGGGACCGGCGACCTGAAGCTTGTCCCGTTCGTTCCCTTCCTCATGGAGCACCTCCCCAGGCAGTTCAAGGATTACCGACGGTGGTTCACGTTCATCGAGGAGTCACGGGATGGGGTTGCCCTGCCGTTCGGCGTGTCGGTGCTGCTCTTCCTCCACCTCTATGCGGTGATCGCGAACGAGAGGGGCATCCTCTACGAGATCCTCGCCGCTCGCCGCCTGGGGATGTCAAAGGCCGTGGTCATGGACACATTTGCCTACGCGTTTCTCAGCGGAGGGCCGGCCAGCATCAACGCCGTCGCCACCCTCAGCGACGAGTACCTTAGGTCGTGGCCGGACGACGCCCCGTCTACGTACGAGTGGCCGGCGGACTGGGTGCCAAACCCCGCCGCTTTCCGCTCAGGCATGGACCTCTCGACAACCGAGTTGAGTGCCGCCGACGTCGCCGCGATCAAGGCCTGGCAGACGGCGGCGCACGGCGCGCCTCCGCGACACGTCGATCTCTGGGCGAAGCTGCATCCAGCCGCGTACAAGGCGCAGCGGATTCGCTACGAGCGCGCGCTCGGAAGCGCTTTGCCGGCCCAACTCGCGCCGCTCTACACGCTCAACGTTGCGACGGTTCGCTTGCAGCGCGACCTGATGAGAAGCTCGGTCCTTCACGCGATGCAGCTCGGAGTGAAGCGACACCAAGTGGTCCAAACGCTCTACTGGGCCTTCTTCTACGGGGGCGATTTGGTAATGGAGGCAGCCGGCGACGCGGTGGGCGATCTGCTCGAAGCTTGGCCGAGCTGACTCGGCGGGCCGGTCTACGAGCACCACGTTCGCTACATCGGCGGGTACTCGGACCGAGCACGCGGCGCACAACATCTTTGTCGATTTCCACGCCGGGAATCAAACTCGACTGAGCCGGTTGATGAATGGCGGCGCTTTACCTCACGCTATCCGATTGCCGCTTATCGAGCAGCCGTTTCACCTTTGAGACCTGCGACACGCCGGTGTATTGATCGAGGTCGCCGCGTTGAACCGGCTTGACCGCGAGCTTCACTGCAAGCGCCTCATGCAGGCGGCGCTCGAGATCCTTTTGAAAAACGCCCGGATCGACGGAACATCCGGCCACCTCCACCATCACGGTCATTTCATCGTGGCCGGCTTCGCCGGAACGTTCGACAATGCAGAAATACTCGCCCGTGGATCGAGCGTCCTCCGCGATCAGCGCCCCTATGGCTTCCGGGAAGACGTTCACGCCGCGCAACTTCACCATGTTGTCGCTGCGGCCGAATATTCTCTCGAGGCGAGCGAGGGTGCTGCCGCACTCGCAGGCGCCAGGCATGATCGCGGAGACGTCGTTAATGTTGTAACGCACGAGCGGCGCGCTGTACTTGTAAAGAGACGTGACGCAGATATTGCCTTTTTCGCCTTGTGGCATCGGTTTCCCCGTTTCCGGATCCAGGATTTCCACGATGAAGGCGTCTTCCTGGACGTGCATTCCGTTCCGGTAAGCGCAGTCGGCCGCGATCATTCCCGATTCGTGCGCTCCGTAAAAGTCGTGGCACGGAGCACCCCACAGCTCTTCTATCGCACCGCGGTCCTCCATGCCAAGGTTGGAGTCGAGCGACCGGATACCGAGGCTGCGCGGGTCGATCTTGAGCTCGTCGCGCGCCACGATCGCCATGTGGCGCAGATAAGCAGGAAATCCGACGATGACGTTGACGCCCCAGGCGCGCGCGATCTCGATCTGCCTGCGCGTCGGAGTGACGTTTCCGCTGCCGGTCATGACCGGAACCGCGCCGGTGTATTTCCAGAGCGCCTCGCGCACGTGAAAACCGCCGTTGGCCAATCCCAGCGACCGGGTCACCTGAACGAGGTCGCCGGGACGAACGCCGTGCATCGTCAGGCGGCGCGCCCCGAGAATGGCCATGACTTCCCGGTCCTGCGGGGCGTAGAGCATTGGGCGCGGCAGGCCTGTCGTGCCTCCGCTCGTCTGTATGACGAGAGGGATGCGCCGCCCGTCTGCCGGCGAAACGCCCATGAAATCGCCGAACGGCGGGCTGCGCGCGATGCTGTCGCGGATATCGAGCACGGTGTAAGGCGGAATCTTGGTCAGATCGCCGATGCCCCGGATGTCCCCGGGCTCGAGGCCGGCCGCGCGCCAGCGGCGCTGGTAGAAGGGAACCTCCCACGCCCGGGCAATCTGCGACCGGAATCTGTTTTCCTGCAGATTTCGCAACCGCGGGCGCGGCATGCGGTAAACAGTATTGAAGAACGCCGGCGGAGGCGGGTACTCCCCCATAAGCTTCTGGAAGTCCAGCGACTGCCAGTAATACGGCGGCCTCTCCCTGCTCATTCTCGCGATTTCTGCAGCAGCGGCCATGCGGCTTCTCGAGTTCAATACACGCTCCGCAATAATCCACCATCAACCTGGATCGCGGCGCCGGTGATGAAGGATCCCCGCACGGACACCAGCAGCGCCACCAATCCCGCCACGTCTTCCGGCTTCCCAAGCCGCCGCAGCGGAACCTCATGCAGCAGCTCCTGCATCATCTTGTCAGCGTCCTCACCCTGCTGTTCCGCGCGTTTTCGCGTCACCAGTGCCAGCCGCCCGGTATCGATGCGCCCGGGGCATATCGTGTTGACCGTAATTCCGAAAGGGCCCAGCTCCAACGACAGTGTCTTTGCGTAACCCAGCACACCCGCCCAGGTCGCAACCGACAGACCCAGTCCCGCCAGCGGTTGCCGTGCCGACACCGCAGCGATGTTGATGATGCTCCCGCCGCCCGCAGCTTTCATGTGGGGCACGGTCTGCCGGACCATGCGGATGACGCTGTAGAGATTCTGTTCTACCGCTTTCTGCCAGGCGACATCGTCGAATTCTTCGATCGCGCCGAGCGGCGGCGCGCCGTCGTTGTTCACCAGGACATCTATGCGGCCAAAGACTTTGACCGTGTTTTCCACCACCCGGACACAATCCTCGGCGCGCCTTACATCCGCTGCGACGGCGAGCACGCGCGAGCCTGTTTCCGCGCGGACCACTTCGGCGGCTGCGTTGAGCGGCGCCTCGCGCCGTGCTGTCATGACGATCCTCGCGCCTTCTTCGGCCAGTGTGCGGGCGACCGCGCAGCCTATTCCCTGGCTCGCGCCGTTCACGATTGCGACCTTATCAAGCAAATGCAGGTCCACGCTGTCTCCTGGCGGCCTGTCGGACCCCGGATCAAGTCCGGGGCAAGCTTAACAACCTGAACAGGCCGCTAAAATTTGATGCTCGCGAAGAACGCCTCGGCGTTCTTGTAGAAAACTTTCTCAAGTATCTCCTGACTGTAGTCTTCGGCGTCCCAATCCGCAAAGAGCCGCTCGTACGTGAAAAGCGGGTAATCGGCGCCGAACATCACCCGGTCTTTCAGGCGGCGGGAAATCTCTTTCTTGAGACTCTCGGTGTAGAACCTGGGCGACCATCCATGAAGCTCGTACCACACGTTGGGTTTGTGCAGCAGCACGGCGATCATTTCATCCTGCCAGGGCCACGCCGGCCTCCCGGCGATGATCTTGAGATCGGGATACCTGGCGGCGACATCGTCGACATGCCGTGGATGGCAATGGTCCAGCCGCACGCCGCTGCCACCGGGGAGGCCGGCGCCCGTACCGGTAAATCCGACCAAGATGAGTGCCGGAATTCCCGCCTCTTGGCAAAATCCGTAGAACGGATCGAACGCGGGATCGCTCGCGGGAACGCCAACCGAGCCGCCGGAGACTATGAATCCGATGAAACCCGAGTTCGCGGCGAGACACCGTTCCACCTCGGCAACCCCGGCGCTTCCGCTCCTGGGATCGATGTTCATCCAGTTGCCGAAGATCACGTCCCGGTATTTTCTCTGGGTTTCCAGCGCATAGTCATGAAACTCCCTCACCTTCTCGATGCGAAGGGACTTGGTGAACCCGAGATCGAGTATCGTCTTCGCGCGATGCTTCCGGAAGTACTCCGCCATTTCCTGCTCGGTGACGTAGCTCGCGGCGGATTTCCAGACTTGCGGTTGTTGCGCCTTCTCGGCGTCCGTGCGCAGACGGTAACCCTTTTCTGTTCCCCAGTGCGAATGCAGGTCGAAGACCCGCATCTTGGTCCAGTCGATCATGTCGGAGAGCTTTCCAAGGATAACGGCCTAATGCAAAACCGGCGTCAGGGAATTGCAGGAGAAAATGATATTATATATTTACCTCAGTTTTCTTCACGTCCGACCGGTTACCAGGGAGAAAATTCACGATGAACACGGTACACGCCGCCGCAGCGGCGCTCTTCTTGATGTTTTCTGGTGCGGCGGGCCATGCGCTCGGCCAAAGCCCCGCCGGCAAGAGTGCGGCTTATCCGAACAAGCCGCTTCGTTTCGTCGTCGGCTATCCGGCAGGCGGCGCCACCGACATCATCGCCCGTCTTGTCGCGCAGAAACTTACCGGGAGCCTCGGCCAGCAGGTGCTGGTCGACAATCGGCCCGGCGCGGGTGGCATTATCGGGTCGGACATCGTCGCCAAGGCCACGCCTGACGGCTATACCATTGTTCTTGTTACCACCTCGCATGGCGTGAACCCGAGTTTGTACCGCAGGCTGCCGTACGATACGGCAAAGGATTTTGCGCCGATTACTCAGGTCGCTTCGCTGCAATTGGTGCTGGTGGTGAATCCGTCGCTGCCTGTGCGATCCGTGAAGGAGCTGATCGCTCTGGCGAAAGCGAAGCCCGGCCAGCTCAACTACGGATCTTCCGGCAGCGGCCAGTCGCTGCACCTTGCGGCAGAGCTTTTCAAGACGTTGGCCGGGGTTGACATCGTGCATGTTCCGTACAAAGGCGCTGCTCCCGCGCGAACCGACTTGCTCGCCGGGCAGGTGCAGATGATGTTCGAGTCGATGATCGGTGTTTTGCCCGTCGTCAAAAGCGGAAGATTGAGGGCACTCGCGGTGAGCGGCGCGCGGCGCTCTCCTGCAACGCCTGATATACCCACGATGGCGGAAGCCGGCGTTCCGGGCTACGAGGCGAGCGGATGGGTTGGGATATTGGCGCCAGCCGGGACACCCAAGGCCATCGTCACCCGGCTTAACCGCGAAGTCGTGAACGTCCTGAACAGGGCGGATGTTAGAGAGCTTTTTGCGAATCGTGGCGCAGAACCGGTCGGCAGCACACCCGAGCAATTCGGCGACTTCACCAAAGCGCAATTTGCGAAATGGGCCAAGGTCGTCAAGGCCTCCGGCGCTCGCATCGACTGATGTAGATTCTCAAGTGGGGTGAGTACCCGGCGTGAACTGGTCGGGGTCGACGTCGCGCCGGCATGAAGCGCAACTTCCAGCTCGCCGGTTTCTCCATGCGCAAGGACGCGTCGCGTCTCGGGATCGGTCACGCGGATCCGCGCGTCCGGCGAGATCGGAAAGCCGCCCGCCTCAAGGCAGCGGTCCGGCGACAGATCTGGTGAAGAACTTCAGTAAAGCCGATTCCGCGGAAGGACGGCCAGAAAATAAGCGCCTTGGCCTCTGCACGCCCCAGGGTGTCGGAGAGCTCGGAACTGCGGAAACGCGTATTTACCGCGAGCACGATCGCGCCAAGCTGCGCGCACGCGAACAACGAGACGACCCACAGCGGAATATTTGGCAGCCAAATCGCGACGCGATCTCCCCGGCCGATCCCCAGTTCGCTCAACGCCTGCGCCATAGATCGGCTCAGTCGCAGAAGCTCGGAGAAGCTGAACCGGCCTTGGCTGGAAATGAGGGCCGTATGATGAGGTTGGTGGCCGGCAGCAGCTTCAAGCAGGCGCGTCAAGGTCGCGCTATTTGTCGCGTTACTCATCGTTCGGATTCACCTTGCCGGGGGACAAATTCACGCCGCGGCATCGCACGCGATTTGGGCATCGGCAATGATCTTCGCTCCATCGTCCCTTTTCCCCGGTGGCTATCTCAAACTCCCCCACCTGTGGCCGGGTCAAACTCCTCGGCTACCCACAAATTCTGCGGTACTGCCCAAAAACAAAAGCCCCACCCAAATCGGGCGGGGCTTCTGTTTTTATGGGTGCCTGACGATGTCCTACTTTCGCGCGGGCAATCCGCACTATCATCGGCGCAAAAGCGTTTCACGGTCCTGTTCGGAATGGGAAGGCGTGGTTCCACCTCGCTATGGTCGTCAGACATAGCTTGAAGTTTTCAGCCAAGGCTGAAAACTTTATCCGGAAGAAGTAGGGTTTGAATGTATGTAACACGATCGTGACGAGGAGGGCTCTTTACCCTTTACCCTTCACCGTTCACCCTTCACGGGCGCAGCACACCCGCTCAAGGTTATAGGATCAAGCCGCACGGGCAATTAGTACCGGTTAGCTTAAGACATTACTGCCCTTCCACATCCGGCCTATCAACGTGGTGGTCTTCCACGACCCTTCAGGGGGATCGAGTCCCCGGGAAGTCTCATCTTGAGGCGAGTTTCCCGCTTAGATGCTTTCAGCGGTTATCTCTTCCGCACTTAGCTACCCGGCGCTGCCACTGGCG
>MERG01000362.1:0-3904 GCA_001771985.1 Betaproteobacteria bacterium RIFCSPLOWO2_12_FULL_62_13
TACCTCGTGAACACGCTCCAGATGACGACCGGGCGCAAACCCAACGATGGCACCGAGCACGACGATCTCGGCAACCTCATCGGGCCGGACCCGGACTTTGACCCGGACTATCGCGTGCCGGTCATGAAGATCGTCATCGGGGACGACGCGTCGGATAACAGCATCGACCCGCTGGACTACACGAAAAAGGTCGATGGGAAGGCTACGCTCAAACTGGACCCGAAAGGGCTCCCGGTGCTCAGGATGCGGGCCCTGCCGCCCATGCCGAAGAGCTTCCTGGGCCTGCCGGTACGGGAGTTCGAATTGCATCGCAGCGGCAAGTTCGGCGGTGAGATCGAGTGGCTGATCAATGACGAGCAATTCGATCCCACCATTCCACTCGCCAATCCGGCCCAGGGAGCCGGAGAGATCTGGGTCATCAGGAACGGCGGCGGCGGCTGGGTGCATCCTCTGCACCTGCACATGGAGGAGCACCAGGTCGTCTCGCGGAAATCTCTGGACGAAGATGGGGGCACCCCGCCAGGAAACAAAGGCAAAGGCAAAGGCGACGGAAACGCCACCAACTCGCTCCACCCCGATGACCAATCGAGGGAGGACGTCGTGGCGCTCGGAAAGAGTGAGGAGGTGGTGATCTACCGCAAGTTCAGGACCTTCAAGGGCTCCTACGTCACGCACTGCCACCAGCTCGCACACGAAGACCACGCCATGATGTTCAGGTGGGAGATCGTGTAGGCACCGCGGGAAGTGAGTGAACGGTGAACGGTGATGAGTAAGGAGTGAACGGTGAACGGCGAAGGGTGACGGGAAGGGGTGACGACAAAACTCGTCACTTCTTCTCGTGACTTTTGTTGGGCATCCTTTCGTTCAGCCCAACCTACGATTTTCACGGCTCACGAATCACGAGCCACGGCTCCCGGGTCACGGGTCACGGCTCCCGGGTCACCAATCACCAATCACGAATCACGAGCCACGGGTCACGGGTCACGGGTCACGGGTCATAGGGAGAGCATCATGAGAACAATAAGCATCCCGCGACGTTTGCGTTCAAAGCGCGTGCTCGCCGTTGCCGCAGTCGGCCTGTTGCTCGTTGGCGGCGCGGTGCTGGGGTATTGGTCTTCGTGGTTCCGCCAGGAGTTGCACGCCGGCGCGGTGCGCGAGTACGCCTTGGAAATCGTGGCGAAAGACATCGAGCTGGGCGACGGCGCCGTCTGGCACGCCTGGACCTACAACGGCACCGTGCCGGGGCCCACTCTCCGGGTGAAGGCGGGCGAGACGCTGCGCGTGCGCATGCGAAACCGCCATACCCTGACGCACTCCTTCCACGCGCGTTTGGCGGGTTTCTCCTTCGAACACGACGGCTCGGCGGCAAATCTCGTGACCGGCATCGGGGCGGCCGGGGTGCTGGTCCCCGGCAATGAGCACCTCTACGAGTACCGGCCCACCGTGCCGGGCGTCTACTACTACCACACGGGCTTCGCTGATCGGGAACACTCTGGCGTGCAGCCCGAGGCGCAAGGGCTCTATGGCGCGATCGTCGTGCAGGACCCCAAGGAGCGCACCTTGCGTGAAGAAGTGCTCTTCATGGGGGAGATCGGCCCTCACACTGAGGGCGCCGTGGACCCTTTCATCATGAACGGCATGGGCTTCCCGGGCGGGAGGAAGGGGCTGCTGGCGGTCTTCCACCGCGAAGGAAACGCAGGGCTGCGCGCCCAGTTCAACAAGACCTTGCCGGTCTTCAAGGCGAAGGTGAATGAGTCTTTCAAGCTCCATGTGATCAACATCGGCAGCCACCAGCACTCCCTTTACATCCCTTCCGCTGCCGTCCCCTCCCTGGGGGTCCTGGGGGGCCGGCAGTGGCCGGCGCGGGTGGTGCCCCTGGCGCCGGGGGCGGCGGATACCCTTCTGGTCAAGTTTACCGAGCCCGGCTTATGGCTTTTCCGCTGCCACATCCCCTCCCATGCCGACCAGGGCATGATCGGCCTGTTCGAGGTGTCCGATGCGGCGCGGTGAGGACTGAGTGCTGAGTGCTGAGGACTGAGTGACGAGAAGAAGTGACGAATGATGGTGACGAGTGACGACTGACCACTGACCACTGCCAACTGACCACTGACAACTGACCACTGCCCACTGCCCACTTGCGACTGCCAACTGAGGACTGAGGTATGAAGAAACGCACACGTTCCATTCTGCTTTTTCTCGCCATCGCCGGGGCGTTTGTGGCGGGGTCGTGGTATGGCCAGCGCGAGGGGGTCACGCCCACCAACCCCGGCGCTCACGAGACGCTTCACCGCGTGGAGTTAGCGCAGGCGGCGCACGCATCCGGCGCGCCGGCAGTCGTTGCAGATGCCGCTACGTCAAGCCTGGCGCACGCGCACGCGGCGCCTGCGGACGCCGGGCGAGATGTCGCTTTCCTGCCTCCCGGCACCGTCAACGTGAGCCCCGAGCAGCAACAGGTGATCGGCGTGCGGGTGAGCGCGGTGGAAGAATCATCGGCCACGCACACGCTGCGGCTCTTCGGCCGCGTCGTCCCGGACGAAACGAGGATCTACCGGCTCAATTCCGGAGTCGAGGGCTTCATTCGCGAGGTGTCAGCGGCCACCACCGGCAGCCAAGTGAAGAAGAACCAATGGCTCGCCACGTTCTCCGCGCCGGATTCGCGCTCGCCGATCCAGGCCTATCTCGTTACGCTCGACGTATTGGATCGCGCCAAGCGAGGCGGCGCGGACAGCCCGGCGCAGCTCGCTGCCGCCAACGCCAGCATCCAGCTCGCCGTCGACCGGCTGCTCAACCTCGGCATGTCTCCCGCTCAGATCGAGGAGATCGGGCGCACGCGCGCCGACCTTCCCACGAACATCAGGATCGTGGCCCCGGCGGAGGGCTTCGTGCTCGCGCGCAACGTCTCGGCCGGCCAGAAGTTCGGCAAGGACACGGAGTGGTTTCGGATCGCCGACCTGAAGCGGGTGTGGATCGTGGCCGACGTTTTCGAGAACGAAGCACACTACCTTCGCCCCGGAGCGCGCGCGCAGGTGTCGCTCCCCAATCAGAGAAAGACCTTCCCTGCCACGGTGAGCGCGGTGCTGCCGCAGTTTGACGCGGCAACCCGCACGCTCAAAGTGCGGCTCGAGGCGGACAATCCGGGATTCGCTCTGCGCCCGGAGATGCTGGTGGATGTCAAGCTCCCGGTGAGCTTCGCTGCGGCGATTGCCGTACCGGCGGAGGCGGTGCTCGATTCGGGGCTCACCAAGACGGTGTTCGTCGAGCGCGGCGCGGGGCGCTTCGAGCCGCGCGAAGTCGAAACCGGCTGGCGTTTGGGCGAGCGGGTCGAGATCGTCAAGGGCTTGAGCCCCGGGGAGCGCATCGTCACCGCGGGCACTTTCTTCCTCGATTCCGAAAGCCGCATGAAGCTCACCGCCGAGAGGCTCAACGGCAACGCCAGCGCTGATCGCGCCGGGAACGCCCCTCAGGCCGAGGCGCACGCTCACGGCGGGCACCATCACTGACGTGATTGGTGATGTGTTGGTGGTGCGCAAGCGCGCCCTACGCGTGCTCGTGATTGGTGACTCGTGATTGGTGATTCGTGGACCGTGGGTACCCGTAGGGTGTGCTTCGCGAAGCGGAGCGCACCGCGCTGTTATGTTGGTGGTGCGCAAGCGCACCCTACGACTGCCCACTGCCCACTGACGACTGAGCCGATGTGTTGACGGTGCGCAAAGCGCACCCTACGACTGTCCACTGCCCACTGCCCACTGACCACTGATCAGTCATGATCAACCGCATCATCGACTACTGCGCGAACAACAAGTTCGTGGTGCTGCTCTTGACCGCGCTGGCGGCCGCTTTCGGCTGGTGGTCGATCGAGCGCATGCCGCTGGATGCGATCCCGGACCTGAGCGACACGCAGGTG
>MERG01000362.1:3965-25425 GCA_001771985.1 Betaproteobacteria bacterium RIFCSPLOWO2_12_FULL_62_13
TTGTCACTGCGCTCGTGGGCGCCCCGCGGGTCAAAGCGGTGCGCGGCTACTCGGATTTCGGCTACTCCTATGTCTACGCCGTGTTCGAGGACGGCACCGATCTTTACTGGGCGCGGGCGCGCACCCTGGAATATCTCTCGGGGGTGCTCGCGCGCCTGCCGCAAGGGGTGAAGACCGAACTGGGGCCGGATGCCACCGGCGTGGGCTGGGTCTTCCAATACGCGCTGGTGGACCCCTCCGGCCAACATAGCCTGGCCGAGTTGCGCTCCTACCAGGATTGGTATCTGCGCTACTACCTCAAGGCGGTGCCGGGGGTGGCCGATGTCGCGCCGCTCGGCGGCCACGTGCGCCAGTACCAGGTGAACGTCGATCCCAACCGGCTGCAAGCCTACGGCCTTGCGATCAGCCGCGTGGTGGAGGCGGTGCGCGGCGGCAACACCGAGGTGGGCGGGCGCCTGATCGAGTTAGGCGGCACCGAGTACATGGTGCGCGGGCGCGGCTACGCGCGCTCGGTGGCCGATCTGGAGGCGATCGTGCTCGCCGGGGGCGAGAACGGCAGCCCGATCCGCATCAAGGACGTGGGAGAGGTCGCACTCGGCCCGGAGCTGCGCCGCGGGGTGTCCGATCTTGACGGGCGCGGCGAGGCGGTCTCCGGCATTGTCATCATGCGCCACGGCGAGAACGCGCTCCAAGTGATCGAGCGGGTCAAAGCGAAGCTCAGGGAGATCGAGCCGGGGCTACCCGCAGGGGTGAAGGTGGTGCCGATCTACGACCGCTCCGAGTTGATCGAGCGCGCGATCGCGAACCTGAAATCCACGCTCATCGAGATCATGGTGACGGTGGCGCTGGTGATCCTCATTTTTCTGTGGCACCCGCCGAGCGCGGTGATCCCGCTGGTGACCATCCCGATCGCGGTCCTGGTCTCCTTCATCGCGCTGCGGCTGATGGGGGTCACCGCCAACATCATGTCGCTGGGCGGCATCGCGATCGCGGTAGGGGCGCTGGTGGACGCCGCGATCGTGATGGTCGAGCAAACCCACAAGAAGCTCGAAGCCTGGCAGGCGGGCGATCGCAGCGCGGATTACCGTGAAGTCATCGTCAACGCCGTCAAAGAGGTGGGCCGCCCGAGCTTTTTCGCGCTCTTGGTGATCGCGGTCGCCTTCCTGCCGGTGTTGACGCTGGAGGCGCAGGAGGGGCGGCTCTTTCGCCCGCTCGCGCTCACGCTCACCCTTGCCCTGGGTGTGGCAGCGCTGCTTGCGATCACGCTCGACCCCGCGCTGCGGCTGCTCTTCACCCGCGTGACGCCCTTCGCGTTGCGCCCGCGCTGGGCAAGCCGGCTCGCCAACGCGCTCTTGGTGGGCCGCATTCGCCCCGAGGAGCGCCATCCCGTGAGCCGGCTTCTGATGCGGCTCTATCAGCCCGCGGCCGCCTGGTCGCTCTCCCACAAGGGGTTCGTGATCGGGGGCGCGCTTGCGCTGGTGATTGTCACCCTCCCGGTCTACCAGAAGCTCGGCTGGGAATTCATGCCGCCGCTCAATGAGGGCGCGCTCCTTTACATGCCCTCCACGCTGCCCGGCATTTCGATCGGCGAGGCGCAAAGGCTGCTCGAAGCGACCGACCGCATCATCAAGCGCTTCCCCGAAGTGGAGCGGGTGCTGGGCAAAGCCGGCCGTGCCGAAACGCCCACCGACCCGGCCCCGCTTTCGATGCTGGAGACCGTCATCACCCTCAAGCCCACCGCGCAGTGGCGCAAGGTCGATACCTGGTATTCGGCCTGGGCGCCGCAGTGGGCAAAGGTCATCTTGCGCCGTGTGACGCCGGATCACCTCTCGCAGGACGCGCTGGTGAGCGAGCTGAACGCGGCGTTGACGCTGCCCGGGGTCGCCAACACCTGGACCATGCCGGTCAGAGGCCGCATCGACATGCTCTCGACCGGCCTTCGCACCGCGGTGGGGCTCAAGATCTCGGGGGCGGACCTCACAACAATCGAAGCGCTCGGCACAAAGATCGAAGCGCTGCTGCCGCAGGTTCCCGGCACCCGCAGTGTGTTCGCCGAGCGCGCCGGCGCGGGCTACTTCCTCGACATCGAGTGGAAGCGCGAGGCGCTCGCGCGCTATGGGTTGAGCATCGAAGAGGCGCAGAGCGCGGTGCAGCACGCGATCGGCGGCGAGAACGTCACCACCACCGTCGAGGGGCGCGAGCGCTACCCGGTGAACGTGCGCTACATGCGCGACTTCCGCTCCGACTTGGGCGCGCTCGCGCGCGTGCTGGTGGCCGCCCAAGGCGGCAGCCGCCAGATCCCGCTCGGGGAGCTCGCCGCCATCAAGACAGTCACCGGGCCTGCGATGATCCGCAACGAAGACGGGCTGCTGACCGGCTACGTCTACGTCGACCTCGCCGGGCGCGACGCGGGCAGCTACGTCGCGGAGGCGCAAGCGCTCGTGCGAGACAAGGTCAAGCTCCCCCCGGGCTACGCCATCGCGTGGAGCGGCGAATACGAAGCGATCGCGCGCGTGAAAGAGCGGCTTCTGCTGATCGTGCCCTTGACCCTCGTGCTGATCGTGCTGCTGCTCTACATGAACACCCGTTCGCTGACCAAGACCCTGATCGTGCTGCTGGCGGTGCCCTTCTCCGCGATCGGCGCGCTGTGGTTCGTCTATCTCCTGGGCTACAACCTGAGCATCGGGGTGTGGGTGGGGCTCATTGCGCTGCTAGGCGTTGACGCCGCGACCGGGGTTTTCATGCTGCTCTACCTCGATCTCGCCTACGAGGAGGCCAAGCGCAAAGGCCGGCTCGCAAGCCTCGCCCAACTGCGCGAGGCGATCCTCGAGGGGGCTGTGAAGCGGCTGCGGCCCAAGTTCATGACCGTCTCGACTCTCTTCCTGGGCTTGATCCCCATCATGTGGGCCGCCGGCACCGGCTCGGACGTGATGAAGCGCATCGCCGCACCCATGATCGGCGGCATCTTCACCTCCTTCGCGCTCGAACTGCTGGTCTACCCCGCACTCTACGAGATCTGGAAATGGCACGGCGAAGTAAAGCACCAGGTTGCGCCAGGATCGTGACCCGTGGTTCGTGAGCGCCTGTAGGGTGTGCTCCACAAGGCGGAGCGCACCGCGCCAATCCATTGGTGGTGCGCAAGCGCACCCTACGCGTGCTGGTCCCAGTGACGTGTGATGAGCGATGAGTAATGGGGTTTTCCCTTAACCCATTCCCGGCTCCCCATTGTCCGTCACCCAATCACGAGCCGCCGTGCCTCGCATCCGCCGAAATATTCAGGTTTGCGACCGAGCCTATTTTG
This sequence comes from Betaproteobacteria bacterium RIFCSPLOWO2_12_FULL_62_13, assembly GCA_001771985.1. Taxonomy (GTDB): domain Bacteria; phylum Pseudomonadota; class Gammaproteobacteria; order Burkholderiales; family SG8-41; genus DSOT01. Next base: position 7,267 of record MERG01000362.1, read on the forward strand.
CAGGTATCGCGCGCATTAAATTCGAGTCCCGACCCAATTACGCACCAATGAGTGGAAGGACAGCATTTACGCCGCACAGGGGATCGGCTGCCAGGAATGCCATATGACGCCGGGCCCCGGTCAAACCAAGAACCCCGGCAAAGCCGCACCGTCCGGCAAGGAACGCGAGCATATCTTCACCCATTGGTTCGTAGGCGCCAACGTGATGGTACCAACCCTATTGGGCGCGCCAGCGCATGCGGATTTAGCGCGGGAGAACCTGCGGGCGGCTGCAACAATTGAATTCCTTTCTTCGCCTGCCCAAGTGAAGCCGGGTGAATTCGTGACGATGAGCGTGCAGGTGACGAATGTGGGGGCTGGCCACAAGCTCCCCACCGGGTTCCCGGAGGGACGAGAAATGTGGGTAGATCTGAAGGTGACCGACGCCGGTGGGAAGGAAGTCTACCGGTTGGGCGCGGTGAAGAATGGCCGTACGGAACCCGGCACCCAATCGTTCAAGGTGATCATGGCCGACGACACCGACAACATCATAGACCTTGAACTGTGGAAGGCAACTCGCATCGTGTCCGACACCCGGCTGTTGCCGAAGGGCTCCGCCGATCTCGTGTATCGATTCAGAATCCCGGCCGATGCCAAGGGTCCCTTCACCGTGACAGCGGACCTCAATTACTGGTCGTTCCCGCAGTATCTGGTCGACATCCTCCTGGGCGATCAGGCGCCCCGAAGCCCGGTAGTCAAGATGGCCTCTGCCAAGAAGACGTTGGCGCTACGCTGAAATGCAATTTGAGAAAGATCCATTGACCATCACGGGTTTAGTACACGCTGCGGAAACGGTAGCCCTTGTAGCTGAAGGTCACGCCGTTGGGCACAATCTCCTCCACCTTCAGGCCGGGGGCGAGTTCCTCGCCTTCCTGTATCACCCGTTCGTTGATAATGACCATGCGGTCCTTCGGGTCAGACGAACGGGCGAAGCCGGATATGGAGATCGGCGGAAGCTCCCGTTGCAGGGATGCGGGAAGCTCGTTCACACTAAAGACTCTTTGATCGGATGGCGGCGTGGGCAGAGTCTGCTGGCGCGACGCGACGGCAGAAGCGCTGGCGACAGGCGCAGGCTGCGGCGCGCCGCGAGGGGCATCAGGCGAGCTTCTCGCATCGGCTGCCGGCGTCGATCTGCGCGGAACTTTGCGTTGCCGCTCGCCTAGCGTGACCGCACGTCGCTGGGGCGCAGGTCCTCGACCCATGAATCTTCCCTCACTCTCAGTCCCTTTATCCCTCACCCCCGACCCCTCTCCCGGAGGGGCACGGGAGGGAAGCTCGACGGTCCCCAGCACGTTCTCGCTCGGGATCAGAGAGTCAGTGGGCGATCTTTTCGTATCTGGCGCGGGCGGCGGCTTGCGCGAAAGCATGCGTTGCTCCTCGTCCGGTGTGACTGCACGCGGCTGCGGTGCAGGGACATTCTCCGTGATCCGCTGCTGCGGCGTAACGGTTACCAGCCGATCCGGCGCCGGGGCGGCAAGCCCGGCCGCCGGATTGATGGGAGAAGCCATATTCCCGCGCTCAACCGCGTTCGCCTCCCGCTGCTGCCGCGCGACCGGTTGCGCCGGCTGGTCCGGTTTTGCCGGCTTCCGAGTGTACATCCACGCGGCGGAAACCACAGCGACGGAGGCGAGAGCCGCTGCGGCGAGATAGATCCAGCGCGTATCGCGTATCGGCTCGGCTTGCGGAGGCGCGTGAACCGTGCGCAGATCCGGCACCGTGCCGCACTGTCGTTCCTGTTCCGCCCGGGTCAGAGCATCGAGAATATAGGACATGCCTATTCAGCCTTTTGCTGGCCGACCAGTCTGGGCGAGCCGCCGTCAACCGCCGTGTCGAGGTGGATCAGGGTTCGCGGCCCAACGACCCCATCGGGCAACAAGCCGCTGTTCAACTGAAATTCCCTGACCTGCCGCACCAGAGCCTCGTCGAATACCTGACGCTTTTCGGCTTCGGCCGGCCGCTTCTGTGCCAAGGCGAGCTGCCGGGATAGCCACTCCACCGCCGGGCGGGGACTACCAGGACGAATGACGTCCCCGTAATTCGGCGTCGTCCGCCACAGCAGCGTATAGCTGCCCGACCAGTGCAAAGCAAGGGTGTTGATCGAAATTTTTTTCGTATCATTCCCGACGACAAGAGTTGCCGTTTCCCCGTCCAGCGCCGTCAACGCGGCGAAGAATTCCTGACCTTGGTCGTTGTGCAACTGCAAGACAGCCGGTCGGTTCAACCTGCGCAGCTCATCCAGGCCGCCCCGATCGGACAGGCAGCGCAGCCCCAACGTCTGCGCCCGCCGGCAAGCATCGCCGTTGCCTTCGAGTGGAGCGGCAACACCCCATCGCGTGAACAGTGCCTGATAGGCGAGCGCGGCGCTGCGCCTCCTCGGTTCGCTCGAGGTCCACTGGAGGGTATCGAGCTGCGCCGGTTCGACCGGGGAACGGGAAACGCCTGTTTCTTCCACCGCGCGCGGCGTGTGCCCGACGGTGAGCTGGGATTCAGGGTGTGATGCCTGCGTTATGGGCTGCGCAGCGCTCGACGGCTGGACCGGCGATCGCGCTTCGATCACTGCCGGATGGAATTCGTAATAAAAGAAGGCGACAGCCAGCGCAACCGCGCTGCCCAGCGCCGCCACGCCCCCGAACAGCATTCTGAGCGCCTTGGCGTGCCAGCGCGTCGTGCTTTCTCCGAACACTTCCCGTGCGGCTCTTACGAGCGTTGCCCGCTCGACGTAGTCTCTGTTCTCGATAAAGGCCCCAAGCAGCGCCCGATCACACAAGACGTTAATGAGCCGCGGGATTCCGCCACTGAGACGAAACAGTCTATCGAGGGCGGAGGCGGAGAACACCTGGCGGTGTGCCCCGGCAACCGCCAGCCGATGGGCTACGTAGGCGGCCACCTCCGGCTTCGACAGAGAGCCCAAGTGGTAGCGGGCGATGATCCGTTGCGCCAATTGCTGCAGTTCCGGCCGCTTCACCATGTCCCTCAGTTGCGGCTGCCCGAGCAGGATGATCTGAAGGAGCTTCCGCCGATTGGTCTCCAGGTTGGTGAGCAGCCTCACCTGTTCCAGTACGTCGGTGCTCAGATTCTGCGCTTCGTCGATGATCAGCAGCGTCTTGCGGCCCCTGGCGTGGGCATCCAGCAAATACGCGTTGAGGCGATCGATAAACTGCTTGACGGTCGTAGCGGTATGCGGATAGGTAATGCGCAGTTCGTCACAAATCGTCGAAAGCAATTCCTCCACAGTCAGCTTCGGGTTGAAGATGAACGCCACGTCGCAGTCTTGCGGCATGCGCTCGAGCAGGCCGCGGCAGACAGTCGTCTTTCCGGTACCGATCTCGCCCGTCAGCAACACGAAACCGCCGGGACTGTCGATGCCGTACATGAGGTGCGCCAGCGCTTCCCGGTGGCGCTTGCTCATGAAGAGGTAACGCGGATCCGGGGCGATCGAAAACGGTGCTTCCCTCAGGCCGAAATGGTCGTTGTACATGAGCGTGTTGAAGCGTGTTTGGCTGTCATCAGCGGCATTACTGCGGAGCGAATGAACGCCTGCGGCGCCGCGTAGCGCGCGGCGACTGTTCTGCATCGCCGGCCGGTGCGGCACCCGGGGGTTCCGCGACAGGCTTGGCTCCCGCGGGTGGTTTCTGCGGGATAGGCGCGGGCTGGTAGACGAACTCCCACTCGGCGTAGCGCTCTTTGTCGGCGAATCCGACATCGGCCAATTTGAATCCGGAGGTCTTCAGCGGTTTCTGCTCGGACAGGCTGTGGACGCCAATGATTGCTCCGCCCGGACCTTTGATGAGCCCCCACTCCGCCTTGCCGGTCATCGGGTCCACATAGATCCGGCGCAGATAGCGCTGCACACCAGGATAGCGCTTATCGCGCACCAGCTCCTCCAGCGATTGCGGGAAGCCCTTTGCGGCTCCAGGCGTCCGTTCATAATAACGCCCGATGGCGCGGCGGAATTGATCCCCGATGTGCAGCAACTCGCCCTCCTTTGCGCGCTGCGCCTCGGTGTGCCAGACAACCCCGGCGGCCGCGAGCGTCGTTCCCATCACCGCCAGAACGATCAGCAGGCCGATGTAAGTGAAACCGCGGTGGGTGAGTGATGAGTGATGAGTGATGGGTGATGGGTGATGAGTAATGGGCGATGAGTGACGAGTGACGAATGACGAGTCATGAGTAATGAGTAATGGGGTTTTCCCATAACCCATAACCCATAACCCATAACCCATTACCTTTAGGCCGTCGTGACTCATCGTTTCGGTCCCCGACCTCTGTTCACCACGTTTCATACGGCGTGCCGTCGAGTGCAACACCGGGCGCTCCGCTTTTCACGTCGAACACCCGGCCTTTTTCCGTCTGTTCGGGGGGCACCGTGACCCAGGTGGCGGCGCTCTCGGTGATCGGATCCGGCGGAATCCGCCGCAGGTATTTTTTTTCCACCAATTCCTCAAGCGCGTCCGGATAGCGGCCGCGGTCGCCGTAGAACTTGTCGACGGCGTCGCGCATCTGCACCAGGTTTTCCTTCAGCACCGCCTCCTTCGCCCGGTCGATGCTCTGGAAGTATCGCGGCACCGCGATCGTGAGCAGCACGGCGATGATCGCCATCACCACCAGGAGTTCAATCAGGGTGAAGCCGTCACGTTTCTTGTCACCATTCCCGGCCGTCAACCGTAAACCGCAAGCCACGTTTTTTCCTCACCATTCGCGATAGGGGATGCCGTTGAGCCCGACCCTCCCCGCAAGCGAATAGACATCGAACACGTCTTCGCCCTCGCGCGGGTCCTCGGGCGGGCTCTCATAGCTGCGCTTGCCCCACGTGTCTGCGGCCGGGACATCGGTAGGCGCAAACGGATCCCGCGGAATCCGCCTCAGAAAGTAAATCTTCTTCTTTTGCGGCGTCTTGATGTCTTCGACCCCGTCCACCAGCACCCGCAGATTCGGCGGGTAGCCCGAGGCGTCGACTTTCCGCGCGATACGTCCCTCGTCAACTGCCTGCTTGTAAGCGTCGATCGCGTCACGCATCTTCCACAGGGCAGCGCGCAGCTCCTGCTCCTTGGCGCGTTGGACCACAAGCTGGCTGAGCGGGATCGCGCCAGAGGCGAGGATCCCGACGATTAAAACGGTCACCATCAGTTCGATGAGAGTGAAGCCCCTGTGGAGCGGTGATGGGTGATGAGTAATGAGTGATGGGTGATGAGTCAAAAGCGTGGATGGGAAATAGGAAATGGGAAATAGGAAATAGGAAATAGGAAATAGGAAACAGACAAAGCGAACCGGACATGCAGAGCCGTGCCTTCTCAGCGAGTGGATGGGGCGCTTTCGACCATTCACCGTTCCCCATTCCCCATTCCCCATTCCCCATTCCCCATTACCCATTACCCATTACCTGTGAGACGCGGCTCATCGTGTTGGTCACCGGTCACTGTTCACTGGTCACCGTTTGTCATTCACCGGCCCGGCGCCGGCTTCGGCGCGGGCAGGAAAGGCTTTAGCGGCGCAGGCACCGATGGCGTTGCGGATGGCTTGGGAGCGGGCCTCGGAGCGGGCACCACCGGGCGCACGGTTGGGGGTGATACGATCGGTATGCCAATCGCCGGCCCGCCGGTCGCGCCCTCGGTGCCGGCGGCGAACTCGAGCACGGCGGCGCCGGGGCGTTCAACGTTGCGGACCACGTATGGCGTGATGAGCAGCACGACCTCCGTGCGCCTGCTGTCATCACTCTGGCTCGAGAACAGACGCCCGACGATGGGGAGGTCGCCCAGCCCCGGCACCTTGCTGGCGGCCTTGCGCTCCTCCTGCTGTATCAACCCGGCCAGCACTTGCGTCTCACCGTTCTTGAGCCGCAGGGTAGTGGCGGCGTTGCGCGTGTTCACTTGAAAAACCGTTCCCCCGGCGCGGGTTGTGATCGCCGGTCCGGCGCTGCTCACTTCGAGACCGATTTTAATCGCCACTTCGTCATCCGGGTGGACGTTGGGCTCGACATCGAGCTTCAACCCGACGTCGAGATAGGTCACGGATTCAGAAACAAAAGCGCCCACGGCGGCCGCGGTAGTGGTGACCACAGGCAGCCTGTCGCCGATGTGGATCCGCGCTTTCTCGCGGTTCTTCACTCGAATGCGCGGATTGGCAAGCACATTGACGTCGCTGTCCTGGGCCTTGAGATTAAGCAGGAGGAGCGGATTTAGCACGAAGGTGGTAAGCCCGCTGCGATTGCGCAGGTCGATGACGCCCGAGGCGACCGTGGCGCCGGCGACCGTGTTGGTGACGGTTGTCGGCAAGCCGGTGATCGGATCGACAACGATGTTGGCGCTGCTGGTTCCCCCCTGCAACAGGCCGTATCCGATCTGGTCCGGCCAGCGAATGCCAAGTTCCAGCAGGCGGTTGCGGCTGACCTCCAGAACCTCCACCTCGAGCATGACCTCCGGATCGACCAGGTCCTGCGCCGCGATCAACTTCTCGGCAAGGCGGATCGCTTCCGGCGTATCGCGCATCACCAGCAGATTCGTCCGCTCGTCGACGAATACATCGCGGGTCCTCAATACCGTCCGGATCAGGTTGAGCGTCTGCTTCACGTCGGCGTTGCCGAGGTGGAAGCTTTTCACCGCCAGTTCCTGGTAGTCCCTCACCTTGTGCGGCAAGTTTGGATAAATCAGGATGGTGTTTTCGTTGAACACCTTCTGCTGGAGCTGATTGGTCACCAACAGGAACCGCACCACGTCTTCGATCCGGGTGTCGCGCACGAACAGCGTCGCCCTCAAATCGGGCCGCACCTCGCGGTCGAAAACAAAATTGATGCCGGCGGTACGCGACAGAACGTCGAACACATTCCGGAGCGGCGCCTCGCGGAACTCCAGCGTCACCGGCTTGCTCAGCGCGCTCTTCAGCGCCGGGGGGACGGAAACGACCCGCACGCGCCGCTCGTCTATGCTGCGCGCCAGCGCTTTGGCTTCCCGGTACGACGGATTCTCCGCGAGCACTGGCCGCAGCCTTGCCGCCGCCCCGTCGAGATTGCCCGCCTCGTAGAGCTTCTGTGCCTCGGCCACGATGCGCCGGTGACGTCGCTCGGCCTCGGCCGCGGCAAGCCCGGCCTGCGCTCGCTGGTTTTCCCCATCGAGCGCGAGCACGCGTTTATAAAACGCTTCGGCATCGTCAGGACGGCCGACCAGCCGCTGCTTGTCTCCAAGCAGCAGCAACTGGTTGATATGGGCCTCGCGGTTTCGCATGTAATACGCGCGGATCTCGGGGTTGTCCGGTTCCTCTTTGATCGCCTTTTCAAGCTGCCGCAATCCCTCTTCGACCTGGCCCTGTTCAACCAACAGCCGGCCTTGCTGGAACGCACCGTTGACGGCACATCCGGCAAGCACGAACGCGATCGCGATAGCGGGCAGGCAACGGCTCATGGCAGCGCTCCTATGGCAAGGGTTTGCTTGGTTCCGGTGGGCAGGTGGATCAGTATCAAGCGCGCGCCGGCGATTTGCTCCGCTTTGTAGATCGAGTCGATCGTGTCACCTTCGCGCACAATCAGGTTCCGGTCGCCGCTGGTGAGAAACACGGCAACGCCTTTTTCGGAGAAAAGTTTGCCCATGTAAGTGAACGGCAGCGGCGGCGCAGTCGGCGCAGGCGGCGGCGCGGGCGGCGCAGGCTTGGACGGTGGAGCCGGCTTGCGCCACGATCGCGGCGCGAATGCATCCTCGATGTCCTCCGCCGCCGGCTCGTGCACGCGCAATCTGTCGAGCTGCACCCGATCCGCTGCCTTCGGTTGCGGCTCACCCGCCCGAGGCGCGGCCCGGGTCGACCGCGCCGGCGCTTGCGCTACGGCGACCTCATTGGACGGCCTGTCTTCCTGGACCCACCGCGCAGCCCACAGCACCAACGCGAGCAGCGCGATCAATCCGAACCAGCGTGTCTGCGCACCGATCTTCATCCCTCTGCACCCAGGAACAGCGTGAGCTTGATCTGCGCCTCCAGCACTGGAGCGCCCACGTCCTGACGCTGGAACGCGATACTGTCGACCGCCAGCCCCGGCGTCTCGCGCGCCGCCTGCGCGAGGAAGCGGCGCACGTCCGGATATTTGCCTCGCGCCGGCAGCACGATCTGATAGCGTCTGAGCTTGCCGCCGGGGTCAGGAAGCGGCCGATACTCGCCCTTTTGGACCTCGAGTCCTTGTGACTCCGCCTCGCGGTGCAACCGGCGCAACAGGTCCGGCATGTCGGCAGGCCGGGGAAGCGCCTTGTAGAACGCCGCCAGATCAAGCTCGGGATTCGGCGCGGCGCTGCGTTTTCCGGCGCCGGCGGCCTGCAGACGCTCGACTTCACGAACCAACTCCTGATTGTCGGCGAGCGCCGGCCGCACAGCGGCAACGTAAAACGACGCGTCGAAGGCGAATAACGCCACCGCCACCACCGCCGGCCAGGAAAGCCCGTGTGCGGCCCGGCGCACGCGCCACAATGTCAGTTGGACTGTTCTTCGATCCATGAGGCTGTCACCACAAAGCGCAGTGGGCGATCCGGGTCCTGCACATTCGTCTGGTGGCTGAGCAAGTATACGTTCCTGAGAGCTGGCTGACGCTCGAGCCGTCCCAGGTAATCGAACATGGCTTCGCGGTCGGCCGCTTCCGCGCTGATTTCCACGTTGCCGGTTTTCTGGTCGGGCGCCATGCCGAGTAGCCCCACCCGCGGCATGCCGGCAGACTGGACCGCCTTGAACAGCCGCTCCCAACGCAGCGTAATCTTCCCAATGATCTCGTTGGCGTTCCGGATCTCGCGCACGGTCCGTTCGTCGAGCCGCGGCGCGCGCTCTCCCGCCCCGCTCGTGCGGCGTTCGAGCCGTTCGACTTGCGCTTCCAGCCGGTCCGCCTCGCCCTGGGCGTCGGAGTAGACACCGAATATCTCCCACCATGTCACCGCCGCGGCGATGATCAGCAGCAGCATGCCCGGCCAGCTAAAGGCGTGCTTGCGCGCTGCAAAATCGAGATTCAGATTGCGCATCACGTCACTCCGCACAAAGCGAGCGCCAGCTCACCGTCATCGCGCGGCGCCAGACCCGGCCTGTTGCCCGGCGTGAGGCGCTCTACCCTGACGCCGGCCGCGTCAAGCGACACGCCATCGACCGCATGCAGGAACACAAGCTGCACGCCCGGCCCGATACCGAGGAGCTTGCGCTCCTGCTCGATGAACTCCGCCAACGACCCGGTGCCATCGTTCAGTGGCCGGGAGCGCAACGAACGCCACTCTCCGCCCTCGCGCAGGCCGAGCATCAACCGTCTCGGCTCCGCGATCGCGAGCCACGCAGCGCGCGCACGCCGGCCGCCCCAGGCGTTGAACGCCGCCATCAGGTGGGGCTGGATTGAGCGCACGTTGAGCCGGGATTGCGCAGCCAATGCGCCCACCGCGTCAAGCAGCGTCTGCTCGACCGCGCTCGCAACCCGCGCCGTTCCGGCCTTCGCCCCCGACAGCCGGATGGCCCAATTTTCTGCGCCGGCACCGAACACCTGCCCGAAACGGGCGCGGGCGTAAGTGATGTCTTCCTCCTCGGTGACGAGGGCGGGATTCCACCGCAGCAGCAGGTAGCGGACGAAATGATCCGAAAGGATCACGACGGTGTCGGCGTCTGCGAGATCGGGCGGCGCCAGCGCTTCGCGCAGCGCCTCGATCGCCGGCGCCCACGCATGCTCGTCATGAGCCTGCCCGCACGCCACGACCTTGCGCTGGAGCAGTCTTGGCCTGAAGCCGCGCGCCAGCCGCACCGCGGCGACCCGCTGCGGCGACAGCGCGATACGCACCTCATCACGCCACAAACGTGACACGATTGATCTCCGCCAGCGTGGTTCGACCTCTTCGCACCAGTTCGAGCGCCGCTTCGCGCAGATCGCGCGTGCCGAGCCTGTGCGCCGCCTCCTTGATCATCCGGATCGGCTGGCGCGAGGAAATCAGCTCACGCAACTCGTCGTTGAGCAGCATGGTCTCGGCGATCGCCGTGCGTCCGCGGTAGCCGGAGCCCCGGCACTGGCCGCAGCCGCGACCGGCGCGGAACGCGAATCCGCGAACCGCCTCCCGGGTGAGTCCTGAATCGGCAACGAGCTGCATATCGGGCTCGACGTCCACCGTGCAATGCGGGCAATTGAGGCGCACCAGCCGCTGGGCCATCACGCCGTTCAACGCGGCGACGAAGCTGTATCCGTCCAGGCCCATGTGCAGGAAGCGGCCGATCACGTCGAACACGTTGTTGGCATGCACGGTGGTGAAAACCAGGTGTCCGGTGAGCGCCGACTGCACCGCGATCTGCGCGGTCTCCGGATCGCGGATCTCGCCCACCATGATCCGGTCCGGATCGTGGCGCAGAATGGAGCGCAGCCCCCGGGCGAATGTGAGTCCCTTCTTCTCGTTCACCGGGATCTGCAGCACGCCGGCAATCTGGTACTCCACCGGGTCCTCGATGGTGACGATCTTGTCGCGGCCGCTGTGGATCTCGGAGAGAAGCGCGTAGAGCGTGGTGGTCTTGCCGCTCCCGGTCGGGCCGGTCACCAGCAGCATGCCGTGAGGTTCGTTGGCAAGCTTACGGAGCCACGCCATGGTCGGGGGGTCGAATCCCAGCGCTTCCAGCCTTAAGCCCTTGAATTCGTCGGCGAGCGCCTGCTTGTCGAGGATGCGCAGCACCGCGTCCTCGCCGAAGATGCTCGGCATGATCGAGACGCGAAAGTCCACCTCCCGTCCCTTCACCCGCACCTTGAAGCGGCCGTCCTGGGGAATGCGCCGCTCCGCGATGTCGAGCTCCGCGATCACCTTCACCCGCGAGATCACCTGTTCCGCCGTATCCGCACTTTCCACGGTGCCGACCTGCGTCAGCACGCCGTCGATCCGGTACTTGATCCCGAGCCCACCGCCCGTGGACTCGAGGTGGATGTCGCTCGCGTTGATCTTGAGCGCGTCGTAAAGCGTGGAATTCACGAGCTTCACCACCGGGCTTGCCTCCTCGCTGATCGCCCGCAGCGAAAGGTCTTCCACCGCGCGGTCGGCGCGGCGCTCGTTTTCAATGGCGCTGACGCCGTCCATCGCCCGCATGCCCTCCTCGACCCGGACGAGATAGGCGGCGATGTCATCGCGATGGGCAAGCCAGAACGCGAACGGCACGCCGATGCGTCCTTGTGCCCAGGTCTGGAGCTCGAGCGCGAAGGGATCCGCTATGGCGACCAGCAGTTCGCCGGCTTCGTCGCGGAACGCGATGCATTCGTGCGCGGCGGCTTCCTGGAACGGCAGCACGTCAAACGCCGGCGCGAGCGCGTGCAGCCGCTGCATCGTGAGCACGGGGAATCCAAGCGCCGCGCCAAGCACCTGTGTGAATTGCCCGGGTGCCAGCGCGAGCTGTTCCTGCAGCACATCGATCAGCCGGTGCCGGCTGCGTGCCGCCTCCTGCCGCGCCCGGATCAGGTCCGCGTCTGTCAGGAAAGCGCGCTCTGGAATCGCGACCTCGTTCATTGAATCCTCCCCGCAAGCTCGAACACCGGCAAGTACATGAGCACCACGATGACGCCGATCACCACGCCGATAAGGGCCATCAGCAGTGGCTCGAACAGCCGGCTGAACCAGTCCACCCAGCGCGAAATCTCTTCGTCGCAAAAGGCGGCGATATGCTCCATCATTTCGACCATCCGGCCGCTTTTCTCGCCCACCCGCAGCATGCGCAGCGCGAGCGGCGTGGTGAGCCCGTTCGCCGCCATCGCGTCCGAGAGCGTGCGCCCTTCCCGGACCATTTGCGCGGCGCGGCCCAGGTTTTCACGAAGCCCCGTGGCCAGCAGCCCGGAACACATGTCGAGGGCAGCCACCACCGGCGTGCCGCCCCGCAGCAACATGCCGAGCGTGCGATAGAAGCGCCCCAACTGGTAGAGATGCATGCGGCTGCCGATCGCGGGGATCTTCTGCAGTTGCGCCGCCAGCCAGTTTCGTGATTGCGGCAGCAGCGCGAGCCGCACCAGCACGGCCACCGCGACCAGAAAAACGCCGCCGGCAATCACGCCGTTCTCGTCCAGGAACTTGCCGGCTTCAAGCAACAGCCGCGACATCAGCGGCAGTTCGCCCTCGATCTCCTCGTAGACATGGCTGAACCTCGGCACCACGTAGCCGAGCAGGAAAAGCAGCACCAGCACGCCGACCCCCATCAGCAACACCGGATAGAGCGAGGCGCTGATGAGCTTGCCGCGCACGGCGTTGACCTGCGCCTGGTAGGACACATAGCGCCTGAGCGCCTCCGGTACGTCCCCGGTCCGTTCCGTCGCCCGCACCGAGGCGACAAACAACGTCGGGAAGGCTTCCGGCAGGTCCTGCATCGCCTGCGACAGCGTGCGTCCCTGCTGCAGTTGGGTCTTAAGATGCTCGAACACCGCCAGCGTGGGCCGGTGCTCCTCCTTTTCCGCGAGCCCTTCGATCGCTTCCACCAGCGTAAGACCGGCCGCGAGCAATGCGAGCAGTTCCTGGGCAAAAACCGCCACCGGGAAGCGACTGCGGCCCGGCGCCAGCGCGAAATTCCAGAACGCGGCGCGACGCAACGACAGGACATGCAGCCCGCTCGCCCGCGCCTGCCGCGCGGCGTCCGCCTCGTCAGCCGCCTCCACCGCGAGCGACACTATACTTTCGGAATCGCGCAGCGCTTTCACGTGGAATTGCATGAAGCAATCCTCATCGCTGACATTCGCGAGCAAGTCCCGGTGGTGCGGACCTCACCAGTTGGTGATGTCCGCATCCTCGCCCGTTCCGCCGATCTTCCCGTCCTTACCGTAGGACAGCAGATCGAATTCGCCGTGCTCGCCCGGCGAGCGGTATACATACGGATTTCCCCAAGGATCAACGGGCACCGCCTTCCTGAGGTATGGCCCCGACCACTTGGCTTCGTTTTCGGGCCGCACATTGAGCACATTGAGCCCTTGTTCCGTTGTCGGATAGCGGCCGGTGTCGAGCCGATACTGATCCAACGCCTTCTCGAAGGCGTCAATCTGGGCGCGTGTGGCTTTCACTTCGGACTTGCCGATCTGCGCGAAGTAGCGCGGCCCCACGTAGCCGACCAGCAAACCGATGATGACCATCACCACGAGAAGTTCCAGCAGCGTGAACCCTCCCGCGGACCGCTTGTTCGTCGCCGCGAACATGATGCTCCCTATTTGTCCTGCAGCCGTCCGCACCGGTTCGGCTGCCAATCCCAAAAATACGCCCATCAATCACCGCCCGGCCCAAACAACTCGTCGGCACCGGGGGAACGCCGCAGAGAGAAAGTGCCGGCGCCAAGGCACGCCTCCCCACCCCTCGCAATCGCCATGCAAACACTGGGTTCCGCTTCCGCGGGCGACAGGCTGACCAGCCTATTCTATACCATGGCACCGCTACATATACCCTCGCGACGCCAGCAGAGGTATCAGTGAAATCCCTTAGGAAGAGATGGGCACATCCCTGAGCAAAACGCGAACGAATAGGCCTCTTAGACATCCCTCAGAATGAAGATCGGCAGCGAGGGGCGCCGGTTATCTTTCGAGGCGCAATCCCCGCCTGATTTGTTGCAGGTGCGGCAGGCAGCCACAAACCTTTGCTGCGATACCAGCAACTCGAAGGGCGTGCACGAGAATGAGATAGAAAAGTTACTCCGACCCTGAGAATGCGCGAGATCCGTGGCACGCGTAGGGTGCGCTTGCGCACCACCGATGCGCCGGAGCGGTGCGCTCCGCGTTGCGGAGCACACCCTACGGGCACTGATAATGAGCTGACAATGCGGCGCCCGGGCTGGGTCAAAAAACGGGCGGTGGCATCCGCCACCGCCCGGGGCAAGATCGCTGCCGAACGGGGTGTTACTGGTGTTTGGAGGATGTCGAGATGCCCCTCCCGCTCACTGCTCGACCACGACGTCCTTGACCAGCCTCAGCTCCTCAACCGTAAGAGCGCCTTTACCAAACGCGGCCGATCAGGCGGAGTCAAAGCGCGTTGTCCGTCGTCGTGACGGCGCATTCGTGCCTCGACACGAACCACGAGTCACGAACCGCCAGCCTCACATTGCCGCTTCGTTTTTGGCTGGCCTGATTGGCGAGATCTTTATCCTGGCTTCAGCGTTGGCCTGGACCTGGCCCAGTTCCTGTTCGCGCCGCTCGCGGCGGATCCTGGCGAATGTTTTTCGCAGATCAGTTTGAGCGCTCGATGTGTAACGGAACGAACGGTCGAGGATCGATTTCATACGGCCCCATTCAAAAGCGCCACACCCTGACGGTAGTCACATCCTCATCGTCCGGCTTGTATTCCCACAGCATCAGGGCCGCAACTTCTGAGCGCACCACGCCCAGATAGGATGTGTTCTTGCCGTACCACACCGTGGTGACGGCGGTTTCCAGCGCTTGCAGGTCGATCAGTTCCAATCCACGCGCGCGGAGTTTCAAGACGGTCTTTGCGCAGTTGTTGTTCCCTTCGAGATTCAGCTCTTCCGTCGGGAATCGGGACATGATCTGGCGAATGATCTCCGTTTTTTTCGTGGCGGGAAAAGCTTTCATGTAATTCCGGTCGTGCTCGGTGATGAGTGCCATGGTTTCCTCTCCTTCGTACCCGCTTGGCGTGTGGGCTGATTCTGCAATCATGGGGTCTTCTGATTCATGCAAAGAATGAGTTACAAAGGTATAGAAGGGCGATCGTGCTTTCAATCGGGTGATTCACCCAAAACGCATGGAACGGATACCTGCGTGCACAAACAAACCGGCTGCGGCGCGACGACACATAAACCACGATCGCGTTGTGGCGTCGGCCCAGGTTCAATTCCACCGCTGGGGTCATTCACACCAGCACTCGCGATACCGGACGCGATGGCCGGCCCGGAACATTCCAGTTGAGCTGATTTACGATCTCTTCCGGCTCGGACAGGGCGGGGCAGTACGTCCAATGCTGCAGCGCCTCGTTCCCGAGCAGGATCATGCCGATGTGCCTGGAGGAGTCGGCGTCGATCGCCGGATCGGGATCGTAGAAGCCGAGCCAGCGGCGCAGTAACTCGATATCCTCGCTTGCGCCGGTGAGAAACAGCCAACCCGGGCCGACGTTATGCTCGTGCGCGTAGTGTTTCAGCGCGTCCGGCGTATCCTCTTCGGGTCTGAGCGTGAGCGAGTAGAAGAATAGGTCGCGGCCGACCCGGTTCCCAAGCAGCTTCTGCACCCTGCGCAGGTTCGCGGTCTGCAATGGGCATAGTTGCGAAGATCGGGAATACATGAAACCGAGGATCACGGTCCGGCCTTTCAGGAGATCGTCGTAAAAGCGCACGCTTCGGTTCTCGTGCGTGCGCAGGACCACGTCCGCAACCGCAGCCTTGCCGCCGCGATGCCCAAGAAGGCCGGCCGCGCTTCCCGGAGAAGTGCCCCGAAGCGGAGGTCCGAACACCGCCCCAAGCACGGCGCCCACGCTCAGGACCGCGAGGCTGGCCAATGCGTCACGTCTTTTCATGCAGACCTCCCCCAGGCCCATGTCACGCCCTGTTGCGTTGACTCCACACGAGTCTCGCTATATCCAAGCCGAAACTCGGGAAGCGCCAAGACTCCATTGAAACCGGAATACGTGTCCGAAGCCAATCCGGTGTTTAACGGAATTTGGATGAGGGTATCAACGGACAAAACATTTCCCCTGTCAGGCGTGGGGTCGGCAACCTGATCGCGCGTATTGCTACAATAGCCGCCTTTTCCGAGGCGCTTGCCCGCCATCATCGACCCATGCCGGACCCGATTCCCCGCAGCGCCATCGTGATCCGTGGTGCGCGCCAAAACAACCTGAAGAACCTCAGCCTTGAACTGCCGGCGAACGAGCTCATCGTTGTCACCGGCGTCTCGGGCAGCGGCAAGTCCTCGCTGGTCTTCGACACGCTCTACGCGGAGGGGCAGCGCCGCTACGTCGAAACGTTCTCGCCATACGCGCGGCAGTTCCTCGACCGCATGGACAAGCCGCAGGTCGATGCCATCGAAGGCATTCCGCCGGCAATCGCCATCGACCAGGTGAACCCGGTGCGCACCTCCCGCTCCACCGTCGGCACGATGACGGAGCTCAACGACCACTTGAAGCTGCTGTTCGCGCGCGCCGCCCAGCTCCATTGCCGCGGCTGCGGTGCGCCGGTGCGGCGCGACACGCCGCAAAGCATTTTTTTAGAACTCGCGCGGCGCACGAGTGCCGCCGGCGAGCCGCGCCTGGCCATCACCTTCCCTGTCCCCGTTCCGGAAAACTTTTCCGAGGCGGAAGTGAGGCAGCTTCTCGAACGGCAGGGTTATACGCGAATTCATTCACACAGGGGCAATACGCTGGAGGTTGTCCAGGACCGGCTGCGTTTCTCCACCGCGGAACGCGCGCGGGTGATCGAGGGGCTGGAGTCCGCGCTCAGGATCGGGCAGGGCCGCGTCAATGTCCACGTGCTTGGCGAAACCACTGCGGCGCCAGCCCGTTCCGGCCCGAAGCGAGACGCTTCGGGCGTTCGCCGGCACGAACGCGCGCAGGCGCGTCCGAGAATTCCCGGCTCACCCCCCGCCTCTCCATCCCTCACTCCTCGCTCGCCGTGGAAGTTTTCCACGGCGCTGCACTGCCCCGACTGCGACATGCACTACCAGGAGCCGACGCCGAGCCTGTTCTCGTTCAACTCGCCGGTGGGCGCCTGCGACAAGTGCCGCGGCTTTGGGCGCGTTATCGGCATCGACTACGGTCTCATCGTACCCGACGAAACAAAGACGCTGCGCGGCGGCGCGGTTCGGCCGTGGCAGACCGACGCCTACCGGGAATGCCAGGACGATCTCGAGAAATACGCCAGGAAGCGCGGCATCCGGCTCGACACGCCGTGGCGCGATCTCGCCGAAAGCGAACGGCGCTGGGTGCTGGAAGGCGAATCGGCGTGGGTGAGCTGGCGCAAGTCGTGGCCGGGCACGTGGTACGGCGTAAAACGCTTCTTCGACTGGCTCGAAACCAAGGCCTACAAGATGCATATTCGCGTGCTGCTCTCGCGTTACCGCGCCTACACGCCATGCAGTGTGTGCGGCGGCGCCCGGTTGAAGACCGAGGCTCTCGCCTGGCGTCTCGGAACAAGAGACAACGCGGACGCAGTGGTCCCGGCGAGTCAGCGCTTCTTGCCAAGCGGCGTCAGGTTCGGACGCGAAGTGCTCGAGCGGCTGCCGGGGCTGACGGTGCACGATCTGGTGCTGTTCCCGATCGAGCGCTGCCGCGCGTTCTTCGAGCGCCTGACCTTGCCGGCGCCGCTCGATGAAGCGATCGAACTGCTGCTCGGCGAGATCCGCGCGCGGCTCGGCTACCTTGTCGAAGTGGGGCTCGGTTATCTCACGCTCGACCGGCAGTCGCGCACGCTCTCGGGCGGTGAAGTCCAGCGCATCAACCTCACCACCGCGCTCGGCACCTCTCTGGTGAATACGTTGTTCGTGCTGGACGAGCCTTCGATCGGGCTGCATCCGCGCGACATGGGGCGCGTGATCGCCGTAATGCGGAAGCTTCGCGACGCGGGCAATTCCCTGGTCGTGGTCGAGCACGATCCGCAGATCATGTTTGCCGCCGACCGTATTCTCGATCTCGGCCCCGGTCCCGGCGAGCGCGGCGGCAACGTCGTGTTCTTCGGCACGCCACAGGGGCTGCGTGGCGCGAAGGAATCGCTTACCGGCGACTACCTTGCAGGGCGCAAGCGCGTCGATGGGCGAACAGTGTACGGTCACCCCGGTGAACGCTTGCCCCGTACCCCGATACGGGGCCGGGGTCCGGAACGCACCAGGATTCCGGCTGCCACCGGAATGACGGGACGCGGCGCCGCCACCATCGACATTCTGGGTGCTGCGGAACACAACCTGAAAGCGATCGACGTCACGATCCCTCTGCACCGCCTCGTATGCGTCACCGGCGTGTCGGGTTCAGGCAAGTCGACGCTGGTGCAGGACGTGCTCTACGCCGCGCTGCGCAAGGCCAAGGGCAAGCCCACCGAAGCGCCGGGCGCCCATCGCGCGGTGCACGGCCATCAGTACATCGCCGACGTCGTGATGGTGGACCAGTCGCCGATCGGCCGCACCACCCGTTCCAATCCCGCGAGCTACGTCGGCGCATTCGACGCGATTCGCAAGCTCTACACCGCAGCGCCGCTCGCGAA
>MERG01000362.1:25478-27694 GCA_001771985.1 Betaproteobacteria bacterium RIFCSPLOWO2_12_FULL_62_13
GCCCCGCCTGCAGCGGCAATGGCTTCGAGCATGTCGAAATGCAGTTTCTCTCCGATGTCTACCTGCGCTGCCCCGACTGCAGCGGCAATGGCTTCGAGCATGTCGAAATGCAGTTTCTCTCCGACGTCTACCTGCGCTGCCCCGACTGCAACGGCCGGCGTTACCGCGCGGAAGTACTGGAGGTGAAACTCCGCTCGGAGTCGGAGTTTCACCCAATGGATTCCGAATCCGCGGCCAAGGGAAAATCGATCGCGGATGTGCTGGACATGACCGTGTCCGAGGCAATCCATTTCTTCAGCACGCACCGCGAGGTACAACGCGCGCTGAAACCGCTCGCCGACGTCGGCCTCGACTACCTGCGGCTGGGCCAACCGGTGCCGACGCTCTCCGGCGGCGAGGCGCAGCGCCTCAAGCTCGCCGGCCACCTCGCGGAAGCCGCGAGTCGGGGTTCCCGCTCATCACTCATCACTCATCACTCATCACTGTTTTTATTCGACGAGCCGACGACCGGGCTGCACTTCGACGACGTGGCGAAGCTGCTGCGCGCGTTCAGAAAGCTGCTCGCTGCGGGACACTCGGTTGTCGTGATCGAGCACAACCTCGACGTCATCCGCGCCGCCGACTGGCTGATCGACCTCGGCCCCGAGGGCGGCGACGCGGGCGGCGAGATCGTCGCGACAGGGACGCCGCAGCAAGTCGCGGCGCATCCCACCTCGCACACCGGCAAGGCCCTGCGCGAGTACGAGACCGCGCTCGCCCCCTCTCAAGCGGCCGAGCCGCCTGAGTCGTTTCTCGTCACTCGTCACTCGTCACCTGCCACGAACAACGAGCAACGAGCAACGAGTCACGCAATTCAGGTTCGCGGGGCACGCGAGCACAACCTGAAGAACATCGACGTCGCCATCCCGCACAATCGCTTCACCGTGGTGACCGGTGTCTCCGGCAGCGGCAAATCCACGCTGGCCTTCGACCTGGTGTTCGCGGAAGGCCAGCGCCGCTACCTGGAATCGCTCAACGCCTACGCGCGCCAGTTCGTCGAGCCCGCGGCGCGCCCCGACGTGGACGCGATCACCGGCATACCGCCGACGGTGGCGATCGAGCAGCGCACCAGCCGCGGCGGCAGGAAGAGCACGGTGGCGACGTTGACCGAGATCCACCACTTCCTGCGCCTGCTCTACATGAAGCTCGGCACCCAGCACTGCCCGCAATGCGCGGTGCCGATCGAGCCGCAGAGCCTGGATGCGATCGCCGCGCGCATCCTGCGCGAGCACCGCGGCAAGCGGGTCGGGCTGCTCGCGCCGCTCGTCACGAACCGCAAGGGCTACTACACCGATCTCGCCAGATGGGCCGCTGGCCGCGGCTACACGCACCTGCGAGTGGACGGCAACTTCATCGCGACCAGCCCCTGGCCGCGCCTCGACCGCTTCCGCGAGCACACCATCGAGCTGCCGGTGGCGGACGTGCGCGCGGCGCCGGACAACGAGCGCGAGCTGCGCGCGGCGCTCGCGCGCGCGCTCGATCACGGCAAGGGCGTGGTGCACCTGGTCGCGCCGCTCGAGCGGCTGGAGCGCGCGATGGCGGAGCGCAACCCCGCGCTCGCCGCGCTGGAGGAAACGGTGTTCTCGGTGAAGCGCGCCTGTCCTTCCTGCGGGACGAGCTTCCCGGAGCTCGATCCCCGGCTCTTCTCCTACAACTCGCGGCACGGCTGGTGCGGGAGCTGCTACGGCACGGGCCTGAGGCTCTCCGGCTTCGATGAAAGCCAAACGGGCGAGGAGATCGGGTGGAACGAATGGTACGGGGGCGCGGCCGAGCCCTGCCCGGCGTGCCAGGGCAAGCGGTTGAATCCCGTCGCGCTCGCGGTGCGCTTCCGCGGCTGCTCGATCGCCGATATCGCCGCCCTGCCCGTCTCGCAGATGGAGGCGCTCGTCCGCAGCCTCGCGCTCGAAGGCCGCGAGGCGGAGATCGCGCGCGACATCGTGGCCGAGATCGCGAGCCGCCTCGCCTTCCTGCGCGAGGTGGGTCTGCCGTATCTCGCGCTCGACCGCGCAGCGCCGACGCTCTCCGGAGGCGAGGCGCAGCGCATCCGGCTCGCCGCGCAGCTCGGCTCCAACCTGCGCGGCGTCGCCTACATCCTCGATGAGCCCACCATCGGGCTGCATCCGCGCGACAACCGCATCCTGCTCGATACGCTGGCCAGGCTCGAGGCGAAAGGCAAC
>MERG01000363.1 GCA_001771985.1 Betaproteobacteria bacterium RIFCSPLOWO2_12_FULL_62_13
GTTAGAGCGGAGATAGGGTCATGAGCTCGCGCTGGCATCCGCGCCGATTCGCATGCATACTTGCAACTTTGTTACGGCGGGCCTCCCCGCATTGCAGGGTAGTGAACCTGGTCAGGTCCGGAAGGAAGCAGCCACAACTATTCTCTGCAAGTGCCGGGGGTCAGGCTCGCCACCCCTATATGCCTTGTTGAGTTGAGATTTGCCCTGAACGAGCGGGACAGCGACATGAAAAAGAAAACCTTGCTGGCATTGTGTGCACTTGGATGGGCGGCCGCGGGCGCACCTTCACATGCGATTGACGGGATGTCGATCGAAGGGGGCCGGGGCGACGCCACCGACATGGGCCGCGTCGGGGTGCAATGGGATTGGAAAGCAAGGTGGTTCCAAGGCCGCGACTGGCATCTCGGGGGTTACTGGGAGCTGGCAGCGGGCTACTGGCGCCGCAGCGCAGCGCCGGGATTCAACAAAGATATTACCGAGGTCGGCCTGACCCCCGTGTTTCGCCTGCAACAGAATGACCGGCGGGGACCTTATCTTGAGGGCGCGATCGGTTTTCATCTATTGTCAAGCACCACGATCGGCGACAAACGCTTGAGCACGCGGTTCCAGTTCGGCGATCACGTGGGCGCCGGAGTCCGTTTCGGCGCGAAGGGCGAGTACGATTTCGGCTACCGTTTCCAGCACCTATCGAATGGCAGCATCAAGAAGCCAAATAACGGCATAAACTTCCACCAGATCCGTTTTCAATATCACTTCTGAGCAACCGACAATTGTGAATTGCGATCGGTAGCGGGTAAAATCCGCTTCACCATTCACCATTCACGATTCACCATTCACGGTTTTCAAGTGACTCAGGTTCTCGCCCGCAAGTGGCGCCCCAGGACTTTCTCCGAGCTGGTCGGACAGGAACATGTCGTAAAGGCGCTCACTAACGCTCTGCTGCAACAACGGCTGCATCACGCCTATCTCTTTACCGGTACCCGCGGGGTGGGCAAGACAACACTGGCGCGTATCATCGCCAAGGCCTTGAACTGCGAAACGGGAATTACCGTAGAGCCGTGCGGGGAGTGCCGCGCCTGCACCGAGATTGACGCCGGACGCTTTGTCGATCTGATCGAACTCGACGCCGCTTCCAACACGCAGGTCGACAACATGCGCGAACTGCTGGAAAACGCGCTCTACGCGCCGACCAGTGCCCGCTTCAAGGTCTACATCATCGACGAAGTACACATGTTGTCGCGCTCGGCGTTCAACGCGATGCTGAAGACGCTTGAAGAACCGCCGCAGCATGTGAAATTCATTCTCGCCACGACCGATCCGCAGAAGATTCCGGTGACCGTGCTGTCGCGTTGCCTGCAATTCAATCTCAAACAGATCCCGCGGCCGCAGATCGAGGCTCAAATGCAGAGGATTCTCGAGGCCGAGGGCATCGCATTCGATCAACCGGCGCTCGCGTTGCTGGCGCGGGCGGGGCAGGGAAGCATGCGCGACAGCCTGAGCCTGCTCGACCAGGCAATCGCTCACGGCGCCGGGCGGGTCGAAGATACGGCAGTGCGGGCCATGCTGGGCGCTGTCGATCAGACCTACCTTTACGCGATTCTCGGGGCGCTCGCGGCGCGCGATGGTGCGGCATTGATCGCGGAGGCAGACCGCATGGCAAGCCGCAGCCTGTCGTTCGAAATGGCGCTTCAGGATCTGGGTGTGCTGCTGCATCGTCTCGCGCTGCTGCAGATGATTCCCGGCGCGGTGGCAGAGGACGATCCCGATCGCGATGCGCTCGTGGAGCTGGCCGGGCGGTTTTCCGCCGAGGACCTGCAGCTCCACTACCAGATCGCGCTTCAGGGCAGAAACGATATCGGGCTGGCGCCGGACGATTACGCCGGCTTTACCATGACCCTGTTGCGCATGCTGGCGTTCGCGCCGGAACACTCCGCTGCGGCGTTGCGGGCCGCGCCGCCCGCGGCGGGTGGCGCTACGGTCCCGGCCGCATCAAAAAAAAACGATGATGAGCCCGCCTGGCGTGAGATCGTCGACCAGCTCGGGCTCTCCGGCATGACGCGCATGCTCGCCCAGCACTGTGAACTGGTGAGCCGCGATGAAGCGCGCATCGAACTGATGCTCTCGAAAGTCCATGAGCGGTTGCTCGAAAAGCCGTATCAGGACAAGCTGAAGGCCGCGTTACAGCAGCGTTTCGGAACCGGGTTGCGGGTCACGATCAACGTCGGGAACGGCAACGGGAGTTCTCCGGCCGAGCTCGCCGGACGCGAAAAACAGCAGCGGCAGGCGCGGGCGGTAGCGGAAATCGAGCAGGACCCGTTTGTGCGCGAACTGGTCGAGAATTTCGACGCGCGGATCAACGAGTCGACCATTAAACCCATACAGTGACGGGACACACCATGATGAAAGGCGGACTGGCCGGCCTGATGAAGCAGGCGCAGCAGATGCAGGAAAACATGAACAAGATGCAGGAGCAACTGGCAACGATGGAGGTCGAAGGGCAATCCGGGGCGGGCTTGGTGAAAGTTGTGATGACCTGCCGCCACGACGTGAAACGCGTCACCATTGACCCGAGCCTGCTCCAGGATGACAAGGAAATGCTCGAGGACCTGATAGCGGCCGCAGTGAACGATGCGGTGCGGCGGGTGGAAGCGACAGTGCAGGAAAAAATGGCCGGCGTCACTGCGGGGCTGCCGTTGCCGCCAGGATTAAAACTGCCGTTCTAACGGCAATGATGAGCGATGAATGATGAATGATGAATGAAATCGCGAGCCGTAGTCTTCCGGTCATCATTCCGCATTCCGCATTCATCATTCTCCAGTGAAAACTCCGTCCAGTCTCGAGGAGCTCATCGAGGCGCTGCGTTGTCTCCCCGGGGTCGGTCCCAAGTCGGCGCAGCGCATCGCTTATCACCTGCTGCAGCGCGATCAGCCTGGGGCGCAGCGTCTCGCGGGCGCACTGTCTCTCGCGTTGGAACGCATCCGCCACTGTGAGAAGTGCAACAGTTTCGCCGAAGAGACGATATGCGCCCTGTGCCGCTCGCCGCGCCGTGATCCGGCGCAACTTTGCGTCGTGGAGGCACCCGGCGACTTGCTGATGATGGAGCAGGCACAGTGTTTTCAAGGCCTGTACTTCGTGCTGATGGGGTCGCTGTCACCGCTCGACGGGATCGGCCCCAAGGAGATCCATCTTGACCGTCTGGTCAGGCGTGCCACAGATGGCGTGGTGCGCGAAGTGATCCTCGCCACCAATTTCACGGTCGAGGGTGAGGCGACAGCGCACTACGTTGGCGAGCTGCTGCGCGCAAGAAGCGTGAAGGTCACCCGCATCGCACGCGGACTTCCTGCGGGCGGCGAGCTTGAGCACGTGGACAGCGGCACACTCGCCCAGGCCGTGACCGAAAGGCGTGAAGTCTGAGCATGCGCCGCGTGGTCAATTTGAGGCGGAATTGAAGTCTGTCCCTAAGTCTGCCGCCACAAGTTCACAGAAGCTGCATAAGGTGCTCGCGCAGGCCGGCCTCGGTTCGCGACGGGCCATGGAGCACTGGATACGCGAAGGGCGCGTCACGGTCAACGGTGTGGTAGCGGGCATCGGCACCCGCGTTAAGCCGCATGATTTGATCAAGGTGGGCCGGCGGGAAGTGCGCTGGCCCGCGCCACGCCGGCTGCCCCGCGTGCTGCTCTATCACAAGCCGGAAGGCGAGATCACTTCGCGCGACGACCCGCAAGACCGCCCGACGTTGTTCGAGAAATTACCGAAGCTGCGCGGCGCGAAATGGGTGGCGGTGGGGAGGCTCGATTACAACACCTGCGGGTTGCTGATCTTCACGACCTCCGGCGAGCTCGCCAACCGCATGATGCACCCCCGCTTCGCCGTTGAGCGGGAATATGCAGTGCGAACGCTCGGCCGGTTGAGCGAGGACCAGGTGGCAAAGCTCAAATCCGGGATCATGCTTGACGATGGTCCTGCGCATTGTACGTTGGTCGAGGACGAAGGCGGCGAGGGTGCCAATCACTGGTATCGGGTCGTGCTCGCGGAGGGCCGCAACCGCGTGGTGCGGCGCATGTTCCGGGCACTGGGAATGACCGTGAGTCGCCTGATGCGGGTGCGCTTCGGGACCGTCAGTCTTCCGCCGCGGCTCAAACGCGGCCAAGCGAGCGAACTTGAGCCAGGAGAGGTCAAGCGGTTGCTGCGATGGCTCGACCTGCCGGCGGGTTGATATCGGGCAGCTGCTCCCTATAGATTAGAAACACGCAGTCATCGCCTCCGCTGGTCTCAGGCCAGGTAAACGCAAGCCGCGGGAATGCCCGCTCGACCCTGGCGCGGTTGTGTCCGGCTTCCACGACCAGAAGCCCCCCCGGATTGAGGTAGGCGGCGGATTCGCTCAGGATGGTGCGTACGGCCTCGAGTCCATCTTCGCCCCCGGCAAGCGCAAGCTGCGGCTCGTGCCGGTATTCACGCGGAAGGCGGCGCATGAGCGCCGTCCGGACATACGGTGGGTTGGAGACGATCAGGTCATAGCGCCTGCCGGCGAGCGCGGCAAACAGGTCGGACTCGACGAGACGGATGCGGCTTTGCAGCGCGTAGCCGGCGACGTTGCGTCGGGCTACCTTGAGTGCGTCGTGCGAGATGTCGGCGGCATCGATCCTTGCGCGCGGGAAATTGTGCGCCAGAAGCACGGCGAGGCACCCCGAGCCGGTGCACAGATCGAGCGCGGTCCTGACCCTGCCGGGTTTGGCAATCCATGGGGCGAGATCATCGCGCAGCAGCTCGGCGATGTAGGAGCGTGGCACGATAACACGCTCGTCGACGTAGAACCTGAAATCACCGAGCCAGGCTTCGCGGGTGAGATAGGCAGCGGGTATGCGCTCCGTGACACGGCGCTCAAAAAGTTTCAGCACCTTGGCGATTTGAAGCGGCGTGGGCCGCAGATCGCAATGCGGTTCGAGCGCACCGAGCGGCAGCTTGAGCGCGTGCAGCGCCAGATAGGCCGCTTCATCGAAAGCGTTGGTGGTGCCGTGCCCGAACGCCACGCGGTTCGCTCTGAAATACCTCGCCCCGTGCCGCACGAGATCATCCAGGGTCTGCGGCTGGGTGTGCCACCGGCGGCGGGGCGACAAATGTTTCGGCAAGGCAGTCGGCTGACCGGCACCGCCTCGGGCGCGGTCATTCCCTCAGACGGCGCGCACGGAACCGCTGCTATTCCAATGCATCCAGATTGAGCTTGATGCTCGACAGGTCGTCCCGCTGGGAGGGCTTGGGCGCCTCAGTCGGCTGGTCCTCAGGCAGCTTGGCATTGTTGATCAACCAATTCAGGTTGGTCGGCGAATCGGAATTCGCCAGCGCTTCCTCGAGCGTGATCTTGCCCTGGACGTAGAGGCGGAACAGCGCCTGTTCAAACGTCTCCGAGCCCGGAGCGAGACTCTGGTCGATGGCGTCTTTGATCTGTCCGATCTCACCATCCTTGATCAGCTCCTGGATGTGCTTGGTGTTGAGCAGGACCTCGACCGCCGGCATTCGACCACCGTCGGCGGTGCGCACCAGGCGCTGTGAGATGATGCAGCGCAGCGCGATGGAGAGGTCGGCGAGCAGGGATTCGCGCGCATCGCGCGGGAAGAAGTTGATAATGCGGTTCAACGCATTGTAGCTATTGTTGGCGTGAAGCGTGGACATGCAAAGATGGCCGGTCTGCGCGAACAAGAGCGCGCTTTGCAGCGTCGGGCGGTCGCGGATTTCCCCGATCATCAGGAGATCCGGCGCTTCGCGCATGGCGCTGATCAGCGCGTTGTCGTAGGTGTATGTGTCAACCCGTATTTCGCGCTGGTTGACGATCGACTTCTTGTGCTTGAAGATGTATTCGATCGGGTCCTCGACGGTGAGAATATGGCCGGTCTTGAGGTTGTTGCGGTAATCGATCATCGCCGCCATCGTGGTCGACTTGCCCGAACCGGTGGAGCCCACCACCAGGATCAGCCCGAGCTTTTCCATGATCACCTGTTTGAGGATCGGCGGCAGCCCCAGCGTGTCGAACGCCGGAATATCGGGCTTGACGAAGCGGATCACTATCGCGGCGCTGCTCCTCTGGTGGAAGACGTTGATGCGGAAATTGCCCACCCCGGCCTCGCCTTTCGCGAAATTCATCTCGTGGCGGGCTTCGAATTCCTTGATCTGATTCTCGGTCATCATTTCGTACGCGATCTGCTTGACCTGTTCCGGATCGAGTGCCTGGTTGTTGATGGGCATCACCACGCCGTTGATCTTGATCTGGATCGGCGCGCCGGAAGTGAAAAACAGGTCGGAGGCCTGTTTTTCGGCCATTAGCTTGAAAAGCGGTGTCACGAACATGGCTGTACCCTCCCTGCAATAAGGATTGTGCTCCTGCCTTGCGCGGCCCGGTATTGCTTCGGGCCGAAACGAGTGGCCCTCGCGGCGCGACCCGTCCCTAACAAGGATATTGTGCCAACTCCGGGACCGATTGCCTAGGATACGCCGGTCCTGGCCCTACAGGATTTTCGCGAAGCGCTGTACGGCTTCTTCGACGTTGGCTCGGCTGTTGAAGGCACTTAGACGGAAATAGCCCTCGCCACAGGCTCCAAAACCGCTCCCTGGCGTTCCCACCAAATGGGCTTTCTGCAGCAGCTTGTCGAAAAAGTCCCAACTGCTCAAATTGCCGGGGGTCTTCAGCCACACGTAGGGTGCGTTCACTCCGCCGTAAACCTGTATCCCCAGTTTCGTCAGCGCGCCATGCACCAGCCTGGCGTTGGCGAGGTAAAACTCTATGGTTTCCCGCACCTGCTGTTTGCCTTCTGGCGAGTAAATCGCAGCGGCGCCTCGTTGCACGGGATACGAGACACCATTGAACTTGGTGCAGTGCCGTCGATTCCACAGCGGACGAACCGCGACTTCGCGGCCATCTCGCGTCTTTCCCTTGAGGCCCTTCGGAATCACCGTGAAGGCACACCGCACACCGGTGAAGCCGGCTGTCTTGCTGAAACT
>MERG01000364.1 GCA_001771985.1 Betaproteobacteria bacterium RIFCSPLOWO2_12_FULL_62_13
AATCGGTCCATGGCTTTATCTTTTCCGATTTGGAAACAAACAATTCGCTGTTTGATTGTATCCCGGCGCGCGACCGGTGCCTAGAATATGCATGCAATATGGAAGATCAGAAGAGACTCGACAGTACGTTCGAACGGCTCATCGATTACTTCCAGACCTCACGTTTCCAATACCTGGCGCTGGATTACGCCGGGTCTTCCATACGGCTCTCTAAAGAGCAACCATCGAATGCCGGCGGCTTGCTTCAGGACACTCGCGAATCGGCTGCCATTGCTGGTGATACCTCTGCCGCACAGGTCCTGTCATCAAGCGTCGGTTTCGTTGACTTGCCCCCCGGACGCGATCGATTTCCCGAGGCCGGTGAACACGTCGCCGAGGGCGACTGCCTGTTCGTCATACGCAGATTCAGGAATGTGGTCGAGGTGAGAGCGGCGGCGGCCGGCTCGCTTGCTTCCATATTGGTCAGGAAAGGCGCTTTCGTCGAGTTCGGCCAACCGCTCGCGACCATTGGTTGAAGTCTGGTCAACTGGGCTTCAGTGATCAAGTTCTCCGGAGCAAAGGGAAACTAACCTAGAAAAAGGCTGTTAGCCACAGAGGTCACAGAGATCACAGAGTTATCAGAGGAAGATCAAGGGCGTATGTGCTTGCCTTGGTTCACCAATCGGGTGGGGGCGATGCGATGATTCAGGTCCTTGAATCGCTCTGTGTTCTCTGTGCCCTCTGTGGCTGAATTGCAGTTTTCAGGATTAATCCTCAGGACCGATGCAGCATGGAATGGACCGAACAACAAATACTGGAAACGCTCAAGCTGATCGAAGACTCCGATTTCGACGAAGTCAAGCTCGAGACGGAAAATTTCAAGCTGCATGTGCGTAAGACCGGGGCGCCCGCAGTCCAGGCAGAGATTCAAGCACCACCCGCCGCCTCGGACGCGCGTGCGTCGCCTGCAAACGCCGCCGCAAAGAAAGCCGCTGCAATCGCTCAGCCAAGCGCGGGGCGTGCAGACAACGAGAAAGCCGCCATCCCGGAAGGAATGGTGGCGATCCGCGCTCCCATGATCGGGACCTTCTACCGCGCCCCGGCTCCGCATCTTCCGCCGTTCGTCGAAGTTGGCGCCAGCGTCAAGCCGGATGATACCGTGTGCCTGATCGAGGTCATGAAGCTCTTCAGTACGATCAGGGCGGGGGTGGCAGGCAAGGTCGTGAGGATACTCGCGCAGAATGCCGCCACGGTTAAGAGAGATCAGGTCTTGATGCTGATCGAACCGAGCTGAGGGCGCCGCGGTGACCATAAAAAGGGTGCTGATCGCGAACCGCGGCGAGATTGCGGTGCGTATCGCGCGCGCTTGCCGCAAGTTGGGAGTCGAGACCGTTCTGGCCTGTTCCGAGGCGGACCGTGCTTCGCTCGCGGCGAGGATCGCCGATCGCGTCGTATGCATCGGCCCCGCGCAGGCGATGCAAAGCTACCTCGATCAGGATGCGGTGATCACTTCGGCGATCGGGACCGGCTGCGATGCTCTGCATCCCGGGTATGGCTTTCTTTCCGAGCGCGCGTCGTTCCGGCGTCTGTGTGATGAGGCAGGAGTGAGATTCATTGGGCCTCACGCCGAAGCGATCGCCACCATGGGCGACAAGCTCACAGCGCTCAGGTTGGCAAAGGCGAATGGCGTGCCGACCATTCCAGGCTGCAATGAGCTGAAGAGCGCCAGAGATGCAAAGACCGAAGCCAGGCGGACAGGGCTGCCGGTTATCCTGAAGGCAAGCGCGGGCGGCGGCGGCAGAGGCATGCGTGTGGTGCGCGCCTTTAGGGAAATCGACAGCGCCTTCGCAAGCGCATCGGCCGAAGCGCAGGCCGCGTTCGGCGACGGCACTCTTTACATGGAAAAGTACATCAAGAGTGCTCGCCATATCGAAGTGCAGGTCTTCGGCGATACCCACGGCAAGATCGTTCATCTCGGAGAGCGCGACTGCTCCGTGCAGCGCAGACATCAGAAACTCATCGAGGAGGCGCCGTCACCCGTGGTCGATGGTCCGCTGCGCAAGTCGTTGACCGCTGCTGCCCTCCGGCTTGCGAAGGCCGCGTCCTATGTCGGAGCGGGAACCGTCGAATTCATCGTGGACCTGGAAAGCAGGGCCTACTATTTCCTGGAGATGAACACCCGGATCCAGGTCGAGCACCCGGTCACCGAAGAAATCACCGGCATGGACCTGGTGAGCGAGCAGATCCGCGTCGCGGCAGGTGAACCGTTGTCCTTCTTACAGGGCGACGTTACGCTGTCCGGGCATGCCATCGAGTGCAGGATCAACGCCGAGGAAGTGGATGCCGGATTCATGCCTTGCCCCGGGGCGATTGTCGAGTGGCAACAGCCCGACGCGGCCGGGGTGCGCGTGGACACCCACTGCTATCCGGGATACGCCATCCCGCCGTTCTATGACTCGATGATCGGCAAGCTGATCGTCCTCGGCGAAGACCGGCGGGAAGCGATCGAAAAAACGTTGTCTGCGCTCGATCGCTTCGTTATTGGCGGTGTGCAAACAACACTGCCCTTCAGTCGGGCGATTGTCGCCGATGACGACTTCAGACGGTCCGCCGTAACGACGGACTGGCTCGAACATGTCTTTCTTCCACGGTATTTGAATGATGCCGAGGTGCGACGGTGAGGGAAGTACGGATAATCGACACCACCCTGCGTGACGCTCCGCAGTGCCTGTGGGCGACGAGGATGACCGCCGCCATGATGATGCCGGTGGCGGAGACGATGGATCGAGCGGGGTTCGGACGCATGGACCTCGCCGCGGCGATTCAATTCGATGTCTGCGTGCGCTACCTCAAGGAAAATCCATGGGAGAAATTCAGGCTATTGCGGGAAAAAATCGTGAATACGCCGCTCCAGGCCACCGTGCGCGGCCGGAGTCTCGTGAGCTTCGATATCCTGCCCAACGACATCATCGAGCTATGGGTCGAGCGGCTGGTCGCCAACGGCTTTCGCGTGGTGTGCGCGATGGATGGGTTGAACGACGTGGACAATCTGGCGGTCAGCCTCAAGGTGGCCAAGGCGCTCGGCGTGACCACCGAAGCATCGCTGGCATTTTCCCAGAGTCCCGTGCACACCGACGAGCACTACGCCTCCGCCGCTGCGGAAATCATCAGGAGGATTGGCGTTGATATCGTCAAGATTCGCGATGCAGGGGGGCTCCTTACGCCGGACAGGATCAGAACCCTTGTGCCTGCGCTCAAGCGCGTCCTCGGAAAAACCAGACTGGCGCTGCACAGCCACTGTCTGACCGGGCTCGCGCCGCTCGTGTATCTGGAAGGCATAAAGCTCGGCGTCGACGAGGTGGCGGCCTCGATCGCACCCCTGGCGAACGGTCCCGCCCAACCGGCCACACAGACGTTCGTACGCAACGCCCGGTTGCTCGGTTTTGAAATCGGTGTCGATCTCGCACTCGCGGATCGGGTCGGGGAGCACTTCCGGCGAGTCGCCGATCAGGAGGGCTTGCCGCTCGGGGTGCCGGTCGAATACGACGAGTTCCACTTCACGCACCAGGTTCCAGGCGGCATGCTGACGAACCTCAAGTTTCAGCTCGAACAAGCCGGGTTGAGCGAGCGCTTTGATGCGGTGCTGGAAGAATGCGCACGCGTCCGGGAGGAATTGGGCTGGCCGATCATGATCACGCCCTTCTCCCAGCTCGTCGGCACCCAGGCAGTCCTCAATGTGGTACAGGGAGAGCGCTACCGGGTGGTTCCGGACGAAGTCAAAAAATACGCTTTGGGGCATTACGGCAGGCTCCTCGCTCCGGTAAAGCCGGATGTGCTCGACAAAATCATCGAGAACGGATCGAGCGCGATCAAGGAGACTCCGGCTGCGCTCGAGCCGGCGGTACCGGAGTTGCGGAAGCAATACGCAGGGCAGAGCGACGACGAGCGCTTGCTGCGATTCATGTTCGCCGGAAATCAGGTCGACGAAATGTTTGCCGCCGGTCCGCTGCGCACCGAGTACGTTTTCAAGAACCGGGCCCAGAGGTTATTGGAAACCGCGCTGAAGGCGAAGAAGATGCGTTATATCAGTATCGCCAAAGACGATGTGAAGCTGGAGGCAGTTCGCCACCAGAGGTGAGGATCAGACTCGATCCGACCCTACTTTCATGGATCTTTACCCAGATAGAAGGAAATTCATTCGCGGCGCAATCCCAGTTCGCCGAGCCAGCGCGCCACCTTCAGGCCGCGGGAAGAGAATCTCACGGGCGCGACCGACCGGTTTGCCACGCGCCGCGCATGAGGACGTAGGTGAGAAGCCGGGAGTGCAATCACTCGGGCTTGATGCCCAGGTCCTCCAAGAACTTGCCCAGTCTCACGTATTCGGTCTTGATGAACGCCGTGAACTCCTCAGGCCTGGTGCTGCTCTGCAGCTCGACGCCCTGGTTCGCAAAGCGCTTGCGTATGTCCGGCGTCTGCACGAATTTCACGATTTCGGCGTGAACGCGGGCGAGGATCTCCGGCGGCGTGCCGGCAGGCGCCATCATCCCGTTGAAAATGCTCGTCTGAAAACCAGGCACCATTTCGCTGATCGCCGGCACTTCGGGCAGGAGCGCAGTGCGAGTCGGGGTCGTCACGCCGAGGGGGCGGAGCTTGCCTCCTCTCACGTGCGGGAGCGAAGTGCTGAGGTTGTCGAACTTCACCGGCACCTGCCCGCCCAGCAGATCGATGATCGCCGGACCGTCGCCGTTGTAGGGGATGCGCGTGATGCGCACGCCGGCCATCCGATTGAAGAGCTCCAGCGCCAGATGCGATCCCGAGCCATTACCCGAGGTGCCGGCGTTCAGCTCGGTCGGGCGCGCCTTCGCGAGCGCGATGAGGTCCTTTACGCTTTTCACCGGCAGCGAGGGATGCACGACCAGCATCTGTGGAAGCGTTGCGATGAGGCTCACGCCCGCGAAATCCCGCACCGGATTGAAGGGGGGATTACGCATCATCATGGGCGCGATCAGGGCGGTCTGCGCGACCATGACGAGCGTATAGCCGTCCGGCGCGGACCGCGCGACACTCGTAAGCCCGATCGTGCTGTTCGCGCCCGGACGATTCTCGACAATCATCCGCTGCCCGAGGCCTGCACTCGCCTTTTCAGCGACCGATCGTCCGATCATATCCAGGTTTCCCCCGGGCTGGACAGACACGATGAGCCGGATCGGTTTCGTCGGATAAGCCTGCGCTTGCGCATCGGGAATGACGCCGCCCAACGCAGTGCCCAAGGCGCCCGTTGCCACTGCCAATTTTGCGAGCTGTTTCATACCTCCTCCCATATCAGGTGAACTACATGAGCGTAGCGCCGGGCCGTTGCCTGCGGCTCGTAGCGCTTGAACGTAGAAAAAGCGAACCGCAAAGACGCGAAGGCGCAAAGGACCGCAAAGACAATGGCCTCCAAAAAGCAACGATTCTCCTCTTGGGTGAACCGACAGATTACAGAATTGCTTTGCGTTACTTGGCGTCCAGCCTCCTCGCTCCTGACCTCTCTCACAAAGAGAGAGAGGAAGCTCGATCCTCCCTTCTCCCTCCGGGAGAAGGGTCGGGGATGAGGGACGGCACCTTTGCGGTTATGGACTCCCGTTTTTGCGTCAATTCAGCTCATATTCGACGCGGATATCGCCCACCTGAACCGCCGGCAGTGACATTGGCAGCCCGCTCGTCAGCGTTGATTGCGACCACTGCATCGTAGCTGACGCGGAATGAATGCGTCAAGAATGCGGCACCTGAAGCGTGTAACCGTCAGAAGCCGACTTCACAACGATACCAGTGGCGATCGTTCCCGCACTTCCCCCGCGGTTGTCCACAATCGCGTGCTGCGGCCATATCTCAGAGAGCCCCTGGACGACGATACGTCCGATGATATCCGTGCCGCCGCCGGGCGCCGAAGCGACGACCACGCGAATCGGCTTGTTCGGATAATCGTCCGCGGAATTTGCCGTTGCCCCGCTTTGGGCACTTGCACCCTGGTTCATAGGACCAACCCCGCAGCGACAGCCACGGCCGCCAGTGTCCGTAACAATATATTTGCCATTTTCAGTCCTCTTGGCTGTGTAGACCATCGCCGGTATCCCGTGACAAGCCGGAAATGTCGGTCAGCATGGGAATGGCCGTCTGCTCCTTCCAGTTGTTACAAAGTCTCGGGCCGAACGCGGGCGTCCTTGATCACTTTCGCCCACTTCCGCGTTTCGACCTGGAGGAACTTCGCGAACTCATCGGCCGTGCTGCCCACCGGTTCGGCGCCTTCCGAGGAAAGC
>MERG01000365.1:0-8563 GCA_001771985.1 Betaproteobacteria bacterium RIFCSPLOWO2_12_FULL_62_13
GCCCAGGAAGCCGCTCTGGATGGCATCTACATCTTGCGAACGCCTCTGGCGGCCAAGGCCATGCACGCGAGCGAGGTGGTTCGTAGCTACAAATCGCTCAGCGATGTCGAGCGCGCTTTTCGCTGCATGAAGACCGTGGACCTCAAGGTGCGCCCCATCCACCACCGGCTCCCCGATCGTGTGCGCAGCCACATCTTTCTTTGCATGCTCGCTTACTACGTCGAGTGGCACCTGCGGCAGGCTTGGCGCTCGCTGCTGTTCGCCCACGAAGACCAACAGACCAAGACGCAGCGTGATCCGGTTGCCCCGGCGCAGCGCTCTGCTGCAGCCGAACACAAAGCGCTTACTCATAGCCTGCCCGATGGCAGCCCGGCGCACAGCTTGCGTACGCTCCTCGATGAGCTCGCAACCATCGTGCGCAACATCTGCCGTGTGCCTGGCGCCGAAAGCACCGCGCCCACTTTCCAGCTCGTGACCACGCCCAACGCCAAACAGAAACGCGCGCTCGAACTGCTCAATACCATCACCGTGTAGACAGAAACCGCACACCCCGAAATGGCATAACCGCTTGCCTCCAAAGCACAATCATGCTCCGGGCAAATAGGAACTTCAGGTTAGAGTTAGCGTAATTCGCGTCTTAGCAATTTGATCCAGGTCAACTTCGCTTCATCTGCCGCGAGTGCTTTGGCAGGGCGCACGTAATGCTGAGAACCAACCTGTTGACCAGAAGCATCAGTGTCCGGCGTAACCCGCCCGAAATAGCAACGGCAGCGGGTATAGCATCGATTCACGCGAGTTGTGCCGCGAATACGACGACTCGTACGGGTCGCAATCTATTCCAGTACGTCTTTTCTGGAGGTCTTATTGAATTATTGCGGCTCAATACCTGCGGCCTTCGCCGCTTTTTTCCACTTGGCTACCTCGGCACTGATATACCTATGGGCCTCTTCAGGGGTACTAGGATTGGCCTTCGCGCCCATCCCGAGTAGCCGCTCCTTGATCTCCGGCAGGCCGAGCGTCTTCACGATCTCAGCATTGAGCCTCCGAAGCACGCTCTTTGGCACGCTCGCAGGAGCGATAACGGCGTGCCAGTTATCCAACTCGAAGCCAGGCACCCCGGATTCCGCCATCGTTGGCACGTTAGGCATCGTCGGGAACCGCCGAGCCGTAGTAACCGCCAGTACACGCAGCTTGCCGGCCTTGATCATTGGCAGCGAGGGCATCAGCCCTCCGAAGATGATGTGAGCCTCTCCGGTCAAAATCGCGTTCACCATTGCTGGCCCGCCCCTGTACGGTATATGTGTCATTGGCACGCCAATTGTCAACTTGAGTAGCTCGGTGGCAAGGTGCTGTGACGAGCCGGTGCCTGGAGTACCGTAGTTTAGCGAGCGCTTCTTGGCGAGCGCGAAGAACTCCTTCACCGATTTCGCCGGAAGCTGAGCGGAGACGACCACAACATACGGCACCGATGCGAAGGTGGATATCTGCGTGAAGCTATTAACAGGATCGTAAGATAGTTTCTTGACTACGTTCGGAGTGGTCGAAAGCGTGACGGCGGCCATAGCGATCGTATAGCCGTCCCCTGGAGCCCTCGAGAGAATCTCGTATCCAATAACGCCCGCTGCTCCGGCGCGGTTATCGATTACAATCCGTTCCCCCCACGCATTTGTCAGCTTCTCGCCGAGAAAGCGGGCGAAGACATCTGGGCTCGAACCCGCTTCACTGGGCGCAATCATTCGTATTGGCTTGACAGGGTAAGACTCCGAGAGAGCGATGCTGGTATCGAAGAGAAGCAGCATCATAGTGCCTATAATGAGACTACGTGTCATTGTCGTTCCCTCCTTTGTCGGTTCTATGTCGTCTTTCTGTGCGGGCCACCGAGCGGCGAAGGTGGCTTGTGCGTTTTCACTGAATTGGATTTGTCAGCATCAACAACCGTACCGAGAGCAACGACATCTCGGGAGCACACCAATGGCGCGCTGGTCATCTCGACGCCGTACATGTTTTTGGCTGAGCCTTATGGAGTGGTACAGATACCCAGTCCTTCCAACGCTAAGCCGTGTCCAAGGAGGTCATTCATCGGCCGGCGAAGATACTCGGCCAAGATAACGCGCGTATGGCGCCGCACGATTTCAGGCGTTTTCAGCAATTGCCGAGCCAGTTCCCAAGCACGGGGCATGAGTTTTTCCCGCGGCAGCACCTCATTGACGAGGCCGTATTCAAGCGCCTGTTTCGCGGAGAGCAATTGCGCGGTGAGCAGGAAGTAGCGAGCACGGCTAAGACCCATAAGCATGGGATAGATCACATGAACGCCATCGCTCGGCACCATCCCGCCGCGGAAATGCGCCGAATCCTGAAAAGCAGCCTCATCCGCTGCGAGTACGATGTCGCACATGAACGGCATCTCCGAGTGGCGGAGCGCCGGCCCGTTGACGGCGGCAATCATCGGCACCTCGATCGATAGCAAGTTCATCGTGAACCGCTTCGCTTCAGAGCCCAGCTTCATCCATTGCTCCGGAGTCAACTTGGGCACCGGGCGTCCCGCCCCCGGCACTATCGCCGGCCCGGTAAATTCCGCGCCCGTGCCCGTGAAAATGATGACTTGGTTCTCGGGGTCGCGGCCGATGTCGAGGAACGCCTGCTCCATCTCCGCGTGCGCTGCGAGGTTCATGCGTAGCGAGTCACCATTTGTATGCAGCCTCATCTCGAGGATGCCGTCCTCTCGCCGGAATCGGATCATTTGGAATTTCTCGGCGTAATCCTCATACTTTGTCATGTCAGCTCTCCCTCGGTAAATCAACTAACGATCAGTCGTCTTGTCGTCGCGGTACGGCACGCCAACTGCCAAGTTTCATGACACCTCGGATCTCGACCGCCTTACCACCTCTAACTTGCCATCGAGCAGCGTGATGGGTGGATATGCTTCAGGATCAGTGATCACATCGAGTACGGTAGTGTCGGGTGAGGCAAGCGCCTCGCGGATCGCATCGTGGTAATCAGCGGGCCGCTCGATCCTGACACCGCGGCAACCACAGGCACGCGCAATCTGGGCATGGTCCACTGGAGAGAACGCACACCCACTGGTATGGCGGCCGAACTTCACATCCTCGGCGTCGCGCTGGTAGGCGAGCACGCCGTTGTTTAGGACTGTTACAACGATTGGTGTCCCGGTGCGGCGTGCTGTCTCAAGTTCAGACCAGACGTGAGCAAAGCCGCCATCTCCAGCGACGCAAAGCACGGGGCTGTCCGGTCGCGCCGCGCGGGCGCCAAGTGCTAAGGGCAGACCCCAGCCAAGGCCCGCAATACCGCGGGGCGTGAGGAAGCGCATGCCGGGCTTGAGCGCACGGAGGTAACTGGCGACCCATGCATGCGAGTAACTGGAGTCGGCAACGACGATGGTGTCTGGAGTGAGCACCCGTTGGAGCTCAGC
The DNA here is from genome assembly GCA_001771985.1 of Betaproteobacteria bacterium RIFCSPLOWO2_12_FULL_62_13. GTDB lineage: Bacteria > Pseudomonadota > Gammaproteobacteria > Burkholderiales > SG8-41 > DSOT01. The sequence continues at coordinate 3,431 of MERG01000365.1, forward strand.
CATCAACCGCTCCGGCCGAATCGGCATCGCATCGGAGCGCAGCAACGGGGCAATCTCACTTGCATGCCGGGCGCGCGCCGCGGCAATCTGTTCCACCACATCCGCCGACGCTTTACGGCGCCCGCGCAGTCGGAGGGTTAACGCCGTCAACGTCAGCTTGGCATCCCCCACCAAGCGCAAACCTTCGTAATTGCGCCCGATCTCGGCATGATCGATATCAAGATGAATATATCGCGCGTGAGGAGAAAAGATGGTCCAAGAATCGGTGTCGGTCTGCGTCGTCCGCGTACCGATCAGGAGCACAAGGTCTGCTCCTTCGATCATCGGCCGTAGGTGATAGCCGGGGGAAAACCGGCCCAGCAGATTACCACCCACGCCGAGTGACAGCGGATGTTCCTCACTGACCGAGCCCTTGCCCATAACCGTTGTCATGACGGGCAGGTGTGCCTCCTCCTGCAAGGCTGCCAGCTCAGGTGCCGCACCCGATAAGTGCACACCGCCTCCCGCCATGACCATCGGATCTTGCGCGCTCGCGATCTGATCCGCCGCGACATCAATCTGGGCGGCGCTAGGAAGGGTTCGATCAAGCGGGAACCCGCCAAGACAAGACTCGCGGCGTCCAGAGACCGGGGCGGGTTCTTTCAACAAGTCTGCGGGAAAAAGCAAAGCGGTCGGACCGGGCCTGCCGCTGTTCGCGACTGTGAACGCCATGTCAACGTAGTCATCGACGCGACTCTCTTCGGTGACGCGGCGCACCCACTTCGTGCAACTTTGAAACAGGCTGATATGATCCAACTCCTGGAACGCGTTTCGGTCGGTCGCTGCACGATCCACTTCCTGTACCAGCGCGACGACCGGTATGGATGATTTGAGTGCTTCAGCCAAAGGCGGCACCAGTAACGTGGCCGCTGGGCCGTTCTGAGCCGTAACAACCGCCGCCTTGCCGGAGATGCGTGCAAAACCGTCGGCCATGGCGCCGCCTGCGTTTTCCGTACGGTACATGAATTGGCGCAGACCGATATCCTCTGCTGCCAGCAGGATTGCCGACGGTAGACTCTGCGAGAAAAGGACCTTGACGCCATGGCGCGCTAGGCAAGCGGCAATCACTTGGGCCACCGTCTTATCGCTCGCTGCGCCCCGCGTCCCCACACCATCCCCTTATATGTCGGAAGCTGAAGTGCTCTGTCGGATCCCGCCCGAGCACGCCTGTTTATGGTATGATACACACGTATGAACTAGTGTCAAGCGCCACTGGATGGGCGCTGTGCATTCGCCGGCGGTTTGCACACAGCGACTCATGCAATAATGCCCCTCTTTAATGCCCGCGAATCGTTCTATCCACCTCCGATATGAATATGAATACAAATATGAAAAACCATGCGCTCGTAAACCATAGGCACAACGAATTAAACGCTCGTGAGCGATTGCTCGATGCTGCGGAGAAGCTTTTTGCGGACTACGGCTTCAACGGTGTATCGGTGCGTGAAATTGCGCGCGCCGCAAAGGTGAACTTGGGCGCGATTCCCTATTACTTCGGGACGAAGGAAAACCTGTTCAAGGAAGTGTTCTACCGTCGCGCGATACCACTACAAGAGGAACGTAAAGACCGCCTGCAACGGCTCAAAGAATCGCGCAAGAAACCTAGACTAGAGGAAGTGCTGTGGGCACTTCTGGAACCTGAGTTTCGACCCACTCGACAAAACGAGGCGTTTCGCCGACTGCTGGGGCGAGCTTCCATGGATCCCACGCCACAAGTTCAAAAGCTACTTGCCGAGATCTACACGCCCAGTTTCTCCATCATGCCAAGAGAGCTCCGTAAAATTTGCCCTGACCTGCCAGATGAAGTGTTCCATTGGCGGCTAAATTGCATCTACGGTGTGGTACTGTATGTCCAGGCGGATACTGGAAAGATTCAGACCATTGCAGGACCGAAATTTGATACTTCCCGCCCCGATATCGCGTTGAAGTACGTCATTCCATTCCTTGCGGCCGGTTTGAGCGCCCGAACAAAGAAGAGCAGGCAGCCGGCGCAATCTTTGCGCCCAAAGTTGGAACTCCGGGAAAGCGCTGTTGATCCACACCCAAGGGCCGGGGTCGCACGTGCAAAATCTCCGCCCCAGACCACGGTTTGAGCGCTGGTATTGACATAACTCTTTCCCGTTGCTTCGTCACCGCCGTGCGGTGACCGGCATGGCCCAGCGCAGAATACGGGCTTTCCTTGCCTCGGCAGGTGAGCTTACTCAGGCCATCGGCCAATCAGCCGACGATGCGCAGGCCCAAAAGATCCTCACGGCGGTGGCCCAACATCATTCATAGGTACTGGTGACCGACGCCGTGCCGGAAACAAGGGCGTTCTTGTTGGCGGCGGTGCTGAAGCTCCGCCTAAAGAAGATTCTCTGGAAATAGACGTGAAGCGGGGTTGCGAGCGGTGTTATTGGCGGAGAAAGGCGGTAAGCGTCCGCTAATCCGCGTCTATTGTAATTTGCCCGAGTGTGGCAGTGTTGTCCTTTCTCACGACGCGGGGGGCGATCGATGATGAAGAAAGTGAAGGCTGATGTGATGGCGAAGCGGGTGTATTGGAAGAAGCGCATCGCCGAGTGGGGGCGCTCGGGTCAATCGCAGCGGGTATTTTGTAGCGAGCGGAATCTGGCGCTGGCCACATTTCAGTGGTGGCGAGCGAAACTGCGGCATGCCGAAGGGCGGGAATCGGCTACGGCGTTTTTGCCGTTGGCGCTGAACATGGCGGTGCCGGTGGTGGGGGCGGCAATCGAGGCCGATTTGCGTTCCAAGACGCGGCTGCGCTTGGAGGGTGAGGCGGCGCTGCGGGCGCTGGAAGCGCTCGGCTCCGGTTGGCTCCGGTCCTTCGGGACCAAATGCCAGCCTTTGTGCGGCCCAATAGCAGGAACTGCTTCGGCAGCTCCTTTGGTCAACCGGAGCCGCTCCATTATCCGCTCGCACCGAACCTCAATGGACTGCCATACATCTCGTCGGTCTGAGGCGGAGCCTCGTCAGGCGATCATTGAACCTTCCGCTTATTTGTATCTCATTGATTTATTGGAGGCGGGGGTCGGAATCGAACCGGCGTCCACGGCTTTGCAGGCCGCTGCATGACCACTCTGCCACCCCGCCGCTGAAACCAAAAAGGGAAAACGGCTGGCCGTTTCAGTGAAGGCTAACCTTTAGGTTACGCCGGAACTAAAGCGCCCAGCCACTTTCCCCGGAAATCTGGAGCGGGAAACGAGTCTCGAACTCGCGACCTCAACCTTGGCAAGGTTGCGCTCTACCAACTGAGCTATTCCCGCTTAAGTGCCGGTGAATTATAAGGTAGGCGCCCACCTCGATCAAGCCGGCCCGCTCGCCTTCCACGCCTGCGGCAGCGCCACTTTGAGGTAATACGCCATCGATATCAGCGTCAGGACCGCCGCGATCCAGATGAGCCACGTGCCGACGATCCGGGGGCTGAAAATCCCGATCGCATCGTCGTAGAGCAACAACGGGATCGCCACCATCTGCGATATGGTCTTGATTTTGCCGAGAAAGGACACCGCCACGCCGCGGGACGCGCCGATCTTCGCCATCCATTCACGGAGCGCCGAGATCGTGATTTCCCGGCCGATGATGATGAGCGCGATGATCGCATCCACGCGCCCGAGCTGGATCAGCACGATCAACGCTGCGGCGACCATCAACTTATCCGCCACCGGATCGAGAAAGGCACCGAAAGCCGAGGTCTGGTTGAGCCTGCGCGCCAGCCAGCCGTCCAGCCAGTCGGTGATCGCGGCGGCGGTGAAGATGATGGTCGCGACCAGATTCTGGTTGGGCACCGACACCCAGCTTTTTTCGAAGTAGAAGATGCCGACGAACAGCGGGATCAGGACGATCCTGAGCCAGGTCAGCAGGTTGGGCAGATTAAGTGGCATCAGTGAAGTTCCTGGTAGATTTTTTCCGCCAGCGCGCGGCTGATCCCCTCGACCTGCGCCAGCTCGTCGACACTCGCCGACATGAGGCCGCGCAGACCGCCAAAGCGCACCAGCAGCCGCTGCCGCCGCTTGGCGCCCACGCCGGCGACGGTCTCCAAAGGCGAGCTTGCGCGAGCCTTGCCGCGCCGCACGCGATGGGCGTGGATAGCGAAGCGGTGTGCTTCGTCGCGAATCTGCTGGACCAGGTGCAGGCCAGCGTGCTCCTTGGGCAGCCTGAGCGGTTCGGCGCGGCCCGGCAACAGGATCTGCTCCAGCCCCGGCTTGCGCTCTTCTCCCTTTGCGACAGCGACCAGCGTCACATCGTTCAGCCCCTGTTCCGCGAACACCTCCTGCGCCGCCGCAAGCTGGCCCTTGCCGCCGTCGATCAGGACCAGGTCCGGAAGCCTGCCCTCCCCGGCGACAATCTTCCGGTAGCGGCGCGTCAATGCGTCGCATAGCGCAGCATAATCATCACCCGGTGTTATGACGGCGCGATGAACGGCGCCCTGCGTCCGTTCCATCGCGCCGGAATCAAGCGGCGATTCATCGTCCAGCTTGACTCGTATGTTGTAGCGCCGGTACTCGCTGTTCTGTAGCGCGGCGCGGTCATAAACCACGCATGACGCCACGGTCGCTTCGCCCATCGTGTGGCTCACATCGAAGCACTCGATGCGCTGCACGGTTTCCGGCAGTTCAAGCGCCTGCTGAAGGGCCGTCAGCCGCGCCTCCTGGGTGGCTTGCAGGCCAACGGTCTGAGCCGCGGCGAGCTGGGCGTTCTTCGATGCCATCGCGAGCCAGGCGCGGCGCACTCCGGTGGGATTGGCCGTGATCTGGATCCTGCGTGCGGCCTGTTCGCTCAGCAGTTGTTCAATCGCGCCGGCCTCGATAACCGCCCCGACGACAATCTGCGATGGAATGCCGTGTCGCAGATAGTGCTGGGCGATGAACGCCTCGATCACCTGCTCGTCGCTGCAGTCGTCGGCGTTGCGCGGAAAGAAATTCCTGTCACCGAGATGGTGTCCGCCGCGGATCATCACCAGGTTGACGCAAGTGACGCCCGCTGCGCGCGCACAGGCGATGACGTCGGCATCGCGCCCCGACGACTCGTCGCTCACGAACTGCCTCTCGCGCACTGTTCTGAGCGCCGCGATCTGGTCGCGGTAGACGGCGGCCT
>MERG01000365.1:8618-10383 GCA_001771985.1 Betaproteobacteria bacterium RIFCSPLOWO2_12_FULL_62_13
GACCTCGTCCTCCTTGCCGGACAGGAACAGCTCAGCACTGCGCACATCCTCGGCGTATTCAGCCTCGGAGATCAGGCCGACGCACGGCGCGGTGCAACGCCTGATCTGGTGCAGCAGGCAGGGGCGCGAGCGGTTGGAGAACACCGTGTCCTCGCAGGTGCGCAGCCGGAACACCTTTTGCAGCAGTTGAATACTCTCGCGCACCGCGCCGGCGTTGGGAAACGGCCCGTAGTAGCGATGCTGCCTGTCGAGACTGCCGCGGTGGAAACCAAGCCGCGGGTAGCGCTCTCCGCTCAGGACCAGATATGGATATGATTTATCATCTCGAAACAGTATGTTATAACGTGGACTTAATGTTTTAATTAAATTGTTTTCGAGGAGCAACGCCTCCGCTTCTGAACGCGTCACCGTGGTCTGCACTTCCGCGACCTGCGAGAGCATCACTTGTATGCGCGGCGCCAGAGCGCCTTTCTGGAAATAGGAGGCGACCCGCTTCTTCAAATCCAATGCTTTGCCTACGTACAGCACCTCGCCCGCCGCGTTCAGCATGCGATATACGCCAGGCAGATGAGGCAGACTGGCCAGGATTTCCGCCGGGTTGGACATGGGGCGTTCGTGCCGTGCAGCTCTGCACTATGCCGGGTGGCGCGGCGAGGCAAGATCAGCGAGCTGCCAAGTGCTGCGAAATCGCGGCAAATACGTCGCGAAACATTTCCGGGGTGAGCCGCTTCGTGTGCGTATTATAGCGGCTGCAATGATAGCTATCGTATAGGGTGCGGCCGCGCGGCAGGGCGTGGCGTGCGCCGTGGCCGAAAGGATGGGCCGCCGTGCCCAGGCCGAGCGCCATCAGCACCGCCTGATGGGCAACGCGGCCAAGCGCAACAATTACTGCGCCGGCCGGCAGCATTGCGATCTCGTATCGTAAATAGGCGTTGCAGCGCCTGATCTCTTCCGGTCTGGGCTTGTTCTGCGGCGGCAGGCACTTCACCGCGTTGGTGATGCGGCAGCCGACGAGACGCAGGCCATCATCGGGCGCGGTCGCTGTGGCCCGGTTGGCGAATCCGAACCGGTGGAGCGTGTCGTAGAGCAAGATGCCCGCATAGTCGCCGGTAAACGGCCGCCCGGTGCGATTGGCGCCGTGCATCCCCGGCGCGAGCCCGACGACGAGCAGCCTCGGCTTCGCTTCGCCGAAGGGTGCCACCGGCTTCGCATGGTAATCGGGGAATTCCGCCCGCACCTGATCGAGGTGTTCCGCCAGGCGGCTGCAAAGACGGCACGCCGTCGAGAAGTGTTCAGCCCGGGCTGTCATTCTTGAGCCTCAATGGGTGCGCCTCCGCGCCTCCAAGCTTCAGTCGGCAGACCAACGTGGCTCGGGTCTTCAACATGCCACGCGCTAGCCTTTGCGAGGCCAAAGTCGAACCACTGCGGTGGCGCCTGATGCCGTGCCCTTTTGCTCGGGCTGGAGGGTCACGTGGTCGATGCCGAAGCGCTCGCCCAGCATGCTGCGCGCGGCCTCCAGGATCCGCGGCCAGCCCGCCAAGTCGTCGACTTCCAGATGAGCCGACAATGCCGTCTGGCCCGGCGTGATGCTCCACACATGCAGATCGTGCACCGCTCCCACTCCCGGCACAGCGGCGAGCGCCCGGCCGATGGCGGGAAGCTCAACCGAGGCCGGTACGCCTTCCATCAACACGTGAAGCGCGTCACGCAGGAGTCTCAGCGTGGTAATCAGAATCAGTCCGGCGATCACCAAAGAGAGGATCGG
>MERG01000366.1 GCA_001771985.1 Betaproteobacteria bacterium RIFCSPLOWO2_12_FULL_62_13
ATCTTCTGGGCGCGGGAGAGCATGCGCGGCAGCGAGTCGATGGCCAGCACGGTGACCTTGCGCGCCGCGAGCTGCTGCATCAATTCAGGATTCTGCGCCGGCCAGATGAAGGTGATCAGGGTCTGACCCTCGTGCATCAGGCCGACTTCTTCAGCGGTCGGTACGCATACCTTGAACACGATATCGGATTCCGCCCACAGCTTGGCTGCGCCATCGACGATCTGCGCACCCGCGGCGCGGTAGACATCGTCGCTGAAATTCGCCGCATCCCCGGCGCCGGATTCAACGGCAACCCTGAAACCGAGCTTGATGAGTTTTTCAACGACTTCGGGCACGGTGGCAACGCGTTTTTCGCCGGCCGCCGTTTCTTTTGGAACGCCTATGACCTGAGGCATGAATCCCCCTTGTTCATTACTGGAAATTGACCACCGATTGTACCGAGGTATGCGTCGTTCGGGATGAATGGCGCGGTCGCGCGCCAAGACCTGCGTACTGTACTTTTACCTGCGATTTCTAGTTTGATGTAGATCAAACATCGATCATACCCTCTATGCGCGCCGATGCAGTTGCGGCAGCGCGAAACGCTCGATCAGATCGAACAGGCCCTGGATGATCAGCGCCAGCGCGGCCGCCGGAATGGCGCCCGCGAGCAAAGTCATGTTGTCGTTCAGCGCCAGGCCCTGCGCGATGCGCTGGCCGTAGCCGCCCGCGCCGATGAACGCGGCGATGGTGGCGGTGCCGACGCCGATCACCGCCGAGGTCTTGATGCCGGCGAGTATCGCCGGCGCCGCCAGCGGCAGTTCGATCAACAGCAGCTGATCCAGCGGTTTGAGACCGAGCGCCAGCGCCGCCTGGCGCATGCCCCGCCCCACCCCCGTCATGCCCGCATGCGTATTGCGCACGATGGGCAGCAGGGCGTAGAGAAACAGCGCGATCAGCGCCGGCGCGGTGCCGATGCTGCCGAGCAGCGGGATCAGGAACGCGAGCAGCGCGAGCGCAGGGATGGTCTGGATCACGCCGACGATGGCGAGGATGGGCTGCGCCGCGGCTTCGATCCTGGCCGCCAGCACACCCAACGGTATCGCCACCACAATGCCGGCGCCCAATGAGGCAAACACCAGCAGCAGATGCTCGCGCGTAAGCTGCCAGAAATCCTCGGCGAACAGCACGGCGAGGAAACTGCGCGCGGGCGCCGCGAGCGCGTCGCCGCCGGAGAGAAACGCCTTCGCCACGTCGGCAAAACTCTTGCGCTCCAGCTCGGCGGCGGCATTCAGCCGGATCATCTGCCGCTCGTCTATCCTGCCTTGCAGCCGCTGCAGCGCTTTCCACGCCTGCGGCAGGCGCAGCGGCAGATCCAGCCGGTACAAGAGAACTGCGTCGTAGCGCGGGAACACGCCGCGATCGTCCTCGAGCAGGCGCAGGCCGTAGCGCTCGATCTTGGCGTCGGTGGAATAAATGTCCATGACATCGATTTTCCCCGCAGCGATGGCCTCATAGGCGAGGCCATGGTCCAGTCCCCTGGGCGTCTGCCGCATGGCGTACGCGGTCTTGAGAGCGGGCCAGCCGTCCGCGCGCGCCATGAACTCCTGCGACAGCCCGAGCTTCAGCCCGGGATGGCGCGCGAGGTCGGAAAGCGTGCGCACGGAAAGGCGCTCTGCCTCGGCTTCGCGCATGGCCAGCGCATAGGTGTTGTTGAAACCCAGGCGCACCGCCACCCCCAGCCCGTCGGGCGCAAGGCGCCGGTTGAGGTCCTCCAGCGTGAACGCGCCTTCGAGCTTGAGAATTTCACGCGCGATGGTGCCGCTGTACTCCGGGTAGAGGTCGATCGAACCGGCCTTGAGCGCGGCATACACGATGCCGGTATTGCCGAGCCCCGGCCGGTGCTCGGCGCGGCCGGGCACGCTCTGCGCGATGATCTCGCCTAAGATGTAGGACTCGGTGAAGCGCTTGGAGCCGACGCGCAGCACTTCATCGCCCATGGCTGCGCTTGCCGCGGCGAGAAGCAGGCCGAGTACGATGGCCTTCACGGGTCCGCCGCGACCGGCTCCGCGGCGCCTGCGCCGAGGAACTGCAGCGCCGCGAGCCTGGCGTACAGGCCTTTTTCGCGCACCAGTTCCTCGTGCGTGCCGGTGGCGATGATGCGGCCCTCGTCCATCACCACGATGCGGTCGGCGTTCTGCACCGTCGCCAGGCGGTGCGCGACGATGAGCGTGGTGCGGTTCTGCATCAGCCGCGCCAGCGCCATCTGCACGTAATGCTCGCTCGCCGCGTCGAGCGAGCTGGTCGCCTCGTCGAGCAGCAGCACCGCGCGATCGGCGAGCAGCGCCCGCGCGATCGACAGCCTCTGGCGCTGCCCGCCGGAGAGCCGCACGCCGCGCTCGCCGAGGAAGGTGTCCATCGCCTCGGGCAGCCGCTCGATGAACTCGCTGGCGTAGGCCGCGGCGCAGGCCTCCGCCACTTCGGCGTCGCTGGCGCCGGGCCGGCCATAGCGCACGTTCTCCTGCACCGACGCGGCGAAAATTACCGGGTCCTGCGGCACCAGCGCGAAGCGGGTGCGCAGCGCGCGCGGATCGGTCCGGCGCAGATCGACGCCATCCAGGCTGATTACGCCGGCGTCGGCGTCGTAGTAGCGCAGCAGCAATTGCAGCACGGTCGACTTGCCCGCGCCGGACGGCCCGACCAGCGCCACCGTTTCGCCCGGTTTCACTTCAAGCGAAAATTCGGCAAGCGCCAGAGCGTCCGGGCGCGAGGGGTAGCGAAAGCTGACGTTTTTAAAACACACTTCGCCGCGCGGCGGGTCCGGCAGCCGCTGCGGGCTCGCCGGCGCGCGAATCTGCGGCTCGGTGGCGAGCAGTTCCATCAGGCGCTCGGTGGCGCCGGCGGCGCGCTGCAGGTCGCCGATCACTTCGGACACCGCACCGAATGCGCCGGCAACCAGCACTGCGTAAAACACGAAAGCCGACAGCTCGCCCGCGCTGATGCGTCCCGCGAGCACGTCGTGGCCGCCGATCCAGAGGATGACGCCGACCGCGCCGAAAGCGAGCAGCATCACCAGGGCGATCAGGAGCGCGCGCTGGCGGATGCGCTCGGCCGCCGTCGCAAACGCCTGCTCGACGCGCTCGCCGAAGCGCGCGCGATCCTCGTTCTCGTGGCCGTAGGACTGCACCGTGCGGATTTCGTGCAGCGCCTCGTCGATATAGACGCTGACGTCGGCGACGCGCGCCTGGCTCGCGCGCGACAGGCTGCGCACGCGCCGCCCATAGAGCAGGATCGGCGCGATCACCAGCGGCACGCCCAGCACCACCAGCGCGGTGAGCTTGGGGCTGGTGACCATCAGCATCACCAGGCTGCCCGCCATGATCAGGGTGTTCCGCAGCGCGAACGAGGCGCTCGAGCCGATCACCACTTCGAGGAGGGATGTGTCGTTGGTGAGGCGCGAAATCACTTCGCCCGTGCGCGTGACCTCGAAAAAACCCGGCGACAAATCGAGCAGATGACCGAATACCGCGCGGCGGATGTCGGCCGAAACGCGCTCGCCGATCCAGGAGACGAAATAAAAGCGCGTGTAAGTGGCGATCGCCATGACGACGATGACGGCGAGCAGGGCGACGAGGGCGGCGTCGAGCAGCGCCGCATCGCCGCTGGAAAACCCGCCGTCGATGACGCGGCGCAGGCCCTGGCCCAGTACCAGCACGCAGGCCGCGGCGACCACCAGTGCCACCATGGCAATCGCGACCTGCCGGCGGTAAGGCGCGAGAAAACCGAGAATGCGCGCGAGCTGGCGGATGTCCTTCGTCGCCGGTCTGTCGGGGATGCTGTCTCTTAACCTTGCCACTGTCGTCCTGTTTGATCTGCTTTCATCGCGGCGACACTCTAGCGCATTGCGGGCATACGCCCGCACCAAGCGCGACGATTAACTCGCGGCAATTGTCATTTATCGCGCCTTATGTCCGCGCAGCCGGTTGCCCTGTCTTCTCAGTGAAAGATCATTTCTAGCTTGACGCCGGAATATTTGACCCGAGGTGCAAGTTGACGGCCAGGACCTTTCTTAAAACGCACCAGACCATAGCGCTCCATGGTCTTGAGCGTTCGCGACAAGTTCGACTTTGCCCTGCCGGTTTTCTCGGCCAGATCATTGAGGGAGTCCGGCTGCGTTTGCGCGATCAAGGCCAGCAAGGCGCGGTTCTTGTCCGAGAGCACCTGTGAGAGCGTGTGCAAAGACCGAAACCAGACTTTAGGCTCGCCGGCGGCGGGAACATACTCGCCGCGCGCAATGGCCATGGTACGCGCCTTGTACTGATCGAGCGTGGCAATGCCGACTTTCAGCGTTTTCATGACTGCTTGCTCCTTTTCTCCAAAATCGATTCAACCTGCTCCCAGAAATCCGCCAGCAACGTGGCGGCATCCCGATAGGCGTAAAAGCGAACAGTCTCGTCAGTATGGCGGTGGTCAAGCTCGATGCGTGTCCGGGCGCCAGGCCCCGATCCCTCGCGGATCGCGTGAGCATTGTCGAAGCCAAGCAGGCGCTCGCCGCTTTCATCGTGCAGTGTCAGTGAGTAGGCGAGGCCATGCGGACGCTCCGATGTCGCTGGCGCCCGTTTCACCTCAAACTTAACCCAATGCATCCCCGCTTCGTCGGCAAAGAATGTTCTCCATCGAGAAGCAAAAGAGCATCAAGGCTTGGGTCGCGATTTGCCACACGGGTAAGTTATCAACCCTTGATAACCAAGTCAAGGTGATCTTTGCTTTTTCCGCCAGTTTCTTGGGCAATGCCGCGCGGGTCTCGATGTGCTGGATGGTGCCACTACTACCCGAGAACACAGACGGAATCGCCCGGAGATCAAGGAAAGACGGGCGTCTCCAATTGGCGCGCGCTGCCGGCCGGCGCATTTTCGAGGTCGGCTGGGGAATTTTCGCGATCTTGCATATCCCGACAAAATCATTGAAACTCCATCTATGCAATTCGATATCCGCCGCCTTCCGAAGCTGGGGGACCGCACGGAGTCTGTAATGGCGATGGCGCGGCACTACGGCATTGCCGAAGCGGAACTGAACTTCATCCTGAACAGCAACATCAAATACCGTATGTGCAGCGACATGGAGGACAGAGCTGTTTGAAAAACCTCGCCCAAATCCGGCAGCAGTTGGCTGCCGGCCAGTTCGATTTCAGCCGGCACGCCTTCAGACGCGCCGTCGAACGCAACATAAGCGAGGAAGAGATTCGCAGCGCGGGTGCGCAAGCTGAAATCATAGAGGAGTATCCGGAGGACAAGTATTCTCCAAGCGTGTTGATGCTGAGTGTCACATCGGCTGGGCGCCCTTTGCATATTCAGGTATCGGCAGCCGACTCCGACGCGACAAGGATCATTACACTGTACGAGCCGGACCCGAGAGAGTGGGTGGAGTTTCGAAAACGGAGGTAGCCATGTCAACTTTCAAATGCCATGTCTGCGGCGGCGAAACCGCCAGGGAAGAGTTTGTAAGCGAAGTGCTGGAGGTCGATGGCCGGCGCGTGTTGGTTGAGCATATTCCAGCGCAGGTCTGCGCGCGTTGCAACGAGGCGGCATTCTCGCGGGAGACTACCGAGCGTATCCGCCTGCTGGTACACGGCGCGGGTCGCCCAGACAAGACTGTTCCGTTGGAAGTGTTCGCGCTTGCGTGATGCGATGTCAAGCGTGGCTGATTTTTCAGTCATACAGACTCCTGAACGACAGGTTACAACCGGCACGTTTTGGCAGGAAAGCCGGATATAACCTGCCATTTCTGCTCCGGCGCCGCCTCCCGGTAGCGGCAGCCCGGACCCCAGAACACAGGCGGAATCGCCCGAAGATCAAGGAAAGGAAGGGCATCTCCGCGGGCTAGCGCTCTGCAGCCGGCCGGCGAAACTGGCGTCGAATGCTGGTTGAAGGTTGCGAAAACACCTCGAATACTGTATATTTATACAGTGTTAGGGTGGCCAACTGGAGGTCGGTTTGAGCACACATCGCTTCGGGGGCGCGTGGACCGAACGCAAGCTCAGTGCGCTTGGACATTACCTCGTTCAGTATCAGGTAATCTTCAAGAAGAATCCCGCTGCGCAAAAGTTGCGCACCATCTACGTGGATGCGTTCGCCGGCACGGGAGACCGTGACCCGCGCCAAGACAAGACCACGGTTTCATTGTTCGGCTAGGGCGACGAGACCAAAGAATTCCAGCAAGGCAGTGCCCGCGTTGCCCTGGGGCTTGAGAACAAGTTCGACCACTACGTTTTCATCGACAGCAAGGCACGGCACATTGACGCACTTCGCAACGCTGTCGGCCATGAAACGCCTGCCCTGTTGCCGTCATGCGAGTTCGTTCACGGCGACGCGAACAATTGGCTGCAAACCTGGTGCGCAGGCCAGGACTGGAAGGCGCAACGGGCGGTCGTGTTCCTTGACCCCTACGGTATGAGTGTCGCCTGGGAAACCATCAAAGCGATTGCAGATACCCATGCCATCGATTTGTGGGTTCTTTTTCCATTCGCGATCGGCGCTAACCGGATGACGCCGGACGACATGCTGCCGGGCAAAGATTGGGCAGTGATTTTGTGCAAAGTATTTGGAACGAGCGACTGGATAAATCAATTCTACAAGAGGCAGTCGAATACCGATCTATTCGGCAGTCAGCACGATTCAGTCACAAAAATCGTGGGCGCGGACGAGATTCTGCAATATTTTCTCGACCGCTTGCGGACGGTATTCCCTCACGTAGTAGAGAAGCCGATGATTCTCTATAATTCGAACAATTCCCCGATGTACGCCTTATGCTTTGCCGCGGGGAACGTGAAGGGTGGCAAGATCGCCCTCAAGATCGCGTCTCACTTGGCGCGCACACGCTAGCAATAAGCCTTCCAGGCGGCCTACGACATAGAGCATGGCAAACAAGTCGAATATCGAATGGACCGAAATGACCTGGAACCCCGTCACAGGGTGTACCAAGGTCAGCCAAGGCTGCAAGCATTGCTACGCGGAGCGCATGGCCAAGCGCTTGACCGCCATGGGCGCCGAGCGTTACCGCAACGGCTTCAGCGTTACGCTGCACCCCGATCTGGTCGACATACCGCGTGGCTGGCGACTGCCGCGCGTGGTCTTCGTCAACTCGATGAGCGATCTGTTTCACGATGACATCCCGCTCGCCTACATTCAACGCGTATTCGCGACCATGCGCGACTGCCCTCGCCACACCTTTCAGGTACTCACCAAACGCAGCGAACGGCTGGCGGAACTCGCCCCGCACCTGCCGTGGCCAGAGAACGTATGGATGGGTGTGAGCGTTGAAGATGCGCGCGTGCTGCATCGCGTGGCCGACCTGCAATCGGTGCCAGCGAAGGTACGGTTCCTCTCACTGGAACCGCTGATCGGTCCCCTCGAATCCCTGTCGCTCGAAGGTATCCATTGGGTAATTGTTGGCGGTGAATCCGGTCCGCAAGCGCGGCCCATGCGCAAGGAATGGGTCAAAGACATCTACCGTCAATGCCGCGCGGCGAAAGTCCCGTTCTTCTTCAAGCAATGGGGCGGCACCAGGAAAGACCTTACCGGGCGGGAACTCAATGGCCGTACTTACAGCGAGATGCCCGTCGTCGCGCAAACCGCCTAGCCTAGCAACACTCCATTTTTCGGATCTATATAACCTGGAGATCCGCGCCAGTATTGGCTCTCCGGCCCGCGGCCGCATGAATTACATCAATGCACGCAGCTTTGCAAGTGCTGCGTCTACTTCCTTGCCCTTATCTTCAATCGCGGCAAGCAGCTCTGCCGGCGTGCGCGTGTCCATGATCTTCTTCTCGCGCGGATTGACCGCCTTCAAATCGTAGACTGCGTCCTCGATTGCTTGAGCTTTTCCCAGTGCCTCGCGGCTAGCCTTGTCGGCGGCCTGCGCCCGTTCGACCAGAGCATCGGCCTTTTTGATCTTGTCCGCTTTGCGCAGCGCCTTTGCGTCTTCGCGGAAGGTACGCGCCTGTTCGGCGTGTGCGTTGGCCTCTGCGCGAAACGGAGCAGCTTCCTCCGCGGCCCAGCGTTTGCGTTCGGAGAAATCGACAGTCCAGCTGTGCTCAGTTTCCGCTTCTGGCGTGCCGCGCTTGTCGAGCAGGTCAAAGAATTGCGCGAACTGAAGCATGGTCAACGGCGTCTTCTTTCCGACCTTGATGTGCGACAAGTCGTAATACCAGATGCGCTGGGTCTTGCGGCCTTTGGTGAAGAAAACCAGGTTGGTCTTTACACCGGCGCCCGAGCCTGTGAACGCGCCGCCGGGGAGGCTGATGATGCACCAGAGGTCGCATTCGTCCAGCAGCTTGCGCTTGGTCCTGAGAAAACCATCCTCGTTGGTCCGGTACAGCAATCCTTCGTCGAGCACTATGCCGCAACGCCCGCCAGGTTCGAGAATCTGCATCACGTACTGGACAAACAGCACCTGCGTCGCCCTGGTCTTGAAGGGGAACGGGCCTTGCGCTTCCTTCCCCTCCTTGCCGCCGAAAGGCGGATTGGTGAGCACTACGTGGAAACGATCGGGCGCACCATCATAGAGGCCGCCGTACACGGTCTGCTTCGACAGCGTGTTGCCGTGCCAGAGATGCGGCTCGTCGATGCCGTGCAACATCAGATTGGCCAACGCGATCGGGTAGGCGAGGTTGTCCTTTTCCCTACCATAAAAGGTTCGGTGTTTGAGTCCGTCCAATGCGTCGGTGGTCAGCTCGCCGCCCCGCGCGCGCATGTGCTCCGCCGATTCTGCGAGGAAGCCGCCCGTGCCGCAGCACGGGTCGCATACCGTCTGCCCCAGCCGCGGGTCGACCACGCGCACCATCGCGCGGATCAGCTCGCGCGGCGTGTAGAACTGCCCGCCGTCGGAGTTCTTCTCCCCCATCTTGAGAAGCAGGCCTTCGTACACCTGCGACAGCATGAACTGGTGCTGGGTGTCGGTGCCGGCGAACCTCAGCGCATGCACGCGGTCAAGTACATCGGCGAAATTGGTCTCGGTATCGATGCGCACGCGCTCGATCGGCGCAATGATCTCGCTGATTACTTTCTGCTTGGCTGAAGCGCCAGGCTGGTTCTTGAGTTCGCGTAGGTATGGCAGCAGTTCGCCATTGACGAACGCGAAGTAATCACCACGCTTGCTTTCCTGCAACTTGCGCCGTGTCCACCCCTGCGGCTTGCAGTCGTCGGTCTTTGGTGTATCTGCCTTGTCGGACCAGGGTGCGGCCCAGTCCTGCCAGCGGTACGGCGCGACAAGCGACGGCGCATATTCAAGGTCCAGCGCATCCGCCTCGTCGCGTTCGATAGCTTCCTGCTCCTCCAGTACGCGCAGGAACAGAATCCAGGTGAGTTCGGGCACGTACTGCAGCGCGCTGCCGCAGTTCGAGCGGCGCAACACGTCGCAGATTTGCCACACGGCCTGATTTAGCACCTGCGGGCCGGACAATCCGCTGGCAAGCGTTGCAGACTTCGCTGGTTTTGCTTGTTTCTTGGCTTTTGGCATGTAGCTCCAGGTAGTCAGGCCGGCCCGAAGGCGGAGGCCAACAGGCGTTGCGGCAGACGTTCGATGTCCGCCAGCCGCTCGTTGAGGCCGGCGGTGAGTGATTCCGCCGCGGCAAGCCGCTCTCGCAGTGTGCGTGCAATGCGCCGCTGCTCAGCGATATCAGGCGCGCAGACGTGGAAGGACTGAATGGTCTGCATATAGATGGTCTTGATTACTGAGCCACTCCCGAGTTCGCGCAGATAATCGTGTGCCGCCATGAAGGCATACATCAGGAATTCAGGGTCGAGCCTTTCGGGATCACAGATCCAGTTGCAGAAATGCTGGCTCGTCGCCATTGATTTGCCGAGGATAGTGGCATATCCAATCGACGCATCACGGCATAGACAGACTGTTCCGATAGGCAACAACCGCGCAGATGAATTTGCGAGACCGGCATCGCTAGTGTACTCCGTGGTTTCGTAGGCGAACTTCCCGTTCAGCTTGCGAATATCCGGCAGCGCCAGCCATGGAATCTTTCCGCCCCACCATTCGGGATGGCGGCGGCTGGGGGTGTGCCCGGATTCGAGGCGGGCCAAATCTGATAGCGTGTGCCACTGCCATTGAGCATTCAAAGCTGCCCGCGGTCTGACACCAATAGGTGACCCATGCTTGAACTCACTTTCAAGTAATGCGGCGGACAACCGGGCTGAATCCTCAATCTGACTCTCAACATTTGAACGACTTGACTCAATTGCATCGAGACTTTCGCTTACTATCTTTACTTGAGCAATTTGATCGTCCAGTGGCGGTAGAGGAACACGAATTCCTTTTAGGTAACCAGATCGAAAACTCTGTACGGTCGCACCCACCTTGATGCCCTCCCGGAGAATTTCCATGCTCTTACTTTTGATGAACAGCCGTAGCCAGCTTGTGTCGGTACGTGTCGATTTAGGAATGATTGCAGCAAGATCTTGATTGAATGCCATAGGTCGCCGAACTTCTGCGACCGGTACGGTGTGAGCCAAGATTCCAGATCGGACGACAATCAAGAGGCTGCCGACCGGCGCGAGCGGCAATTTTGCTTCTTTCACCGCCAGTTCAGTTACGTGGTTCGATGTATCTTCAAGTATGTCGGTCTTGATGTCCTTGGAAGATGCCCACGGAACACCGCCACCCCAAAACTTAGGCTCGCTCTTTGAAGGGGTCGTGCCATGCTTAAAATCGGCGAGATCACTCAAGAGTTCCGTTTTCATGCCGAAAACAACCGCGTCTTTGCGTCTTGCAGCACAACCAGCGGCTTGCCCGGAGCGCGCAACGCGGCCAGACCACCCGCCTTCTGAATCACCGGCACGCGCCAGATTTCGCGATTCTCCAATGCGTCAGCGCCGTTGCGTTCGAACTGCCCGGTGATGCCGAGAATCACGCCTTTCGCGGTCGGTGGCATCGCGTCCAGCCAGGATTCGTTCTTGTAGCGGAAGGCGAGGCTGCGGTCGATACGCGTGCGCGGCTTCAGCGCATAGCCCAGTTCGGCGAGCACGTCGTAAAGGTCGAAATCCTGCTTCGCATCGACCATCTGGATCACGATTGGCGAGCCCTCTGCCGACACCAGCGCCGACATCAGTTCCTGGCGCTCGCGCGGTGTGATCCAGCGCTCGCGGAATTGGGCGAGGTTGGACGCTTCGCTCTTGAGCCGCTTGGCCAGATCGCGCTTGTATTGCTCATAGGCCACGGGCACAAGCTTGCCATCCTTCTCGCCCAGGACGAAGTGCCCGCCGCGATCCACTTTGACGGCAAAGCCGCCTGCAATCAATGTTGGTTCGGCATCGTCACCATCCCTTTCGCTGCCGCCACCCGTCCGCGGCGGTGGGGTGATGAAGTCGCGCCCGAACAACCGGATCATGTTGGTGTAGTCGTAGAGGCGGAACATGAGCTTGCCACTCGCCTCGTCGATGCGGGTGCCGCGCCCGACCATCTGGTGAAACACGATGGCCGATTCGAGATAGCGAAAGAACACGATGTTACGCACGCAGGGTACGTCCACCCCAGTGGACAGCAACTCCACGGTGGTGGCAATGAACCACGAGGACAGTGTGCCGCGCAGGTCCTCCACCATCTTGTTACCGCTGCTTTCGGAAGTGCATTTGAAGGCATAGGGCTCGGCGCGCGCCCGGCTGTTGGCCTTGCACCAGTCGGTGTAGCGATTGTTGAGATGCGCGGCGACACGATCAGCATGGGTATCGGCGGCACAAAACACGATGGTTTTCTGCTCCGGGCCGCCGGTGTCCAGCAGGTACTGGAACAAATCGTCGCACATTGCGATGACGCGCTCTGGAATTTGCAGCTTGGCGTCGTAGTCTTTCGCGCTGTAGAGATCCCGGACTTCGTGCTCCAGGGCCTTCTTTCCGGTATCGACGCGCTTCGCCTTGTGAGCGATGACTTCCTTTTTGAGCAGCGTTGTTACATCGATGGACACGCGACCCTGCTTGATTTCACAGGGCGCGAGATAACCGTCTTCAATTCCCTGTGCAAGCGAATAGTCATACACCGCTTCTCCGAAGTGCCTGACGTTGTCAGCCGAAATCTGCTTGTCTTCGTGTGTGCCGCTGAGTTCGCGCGGCGTGGCAGTAAGGCCGATCTGGAAGGCGTTGGCATTCCGCGTCAGCACCTCCGACCAGGTGCCCCAAGCCGAACGGTGGCACTCGTCGATCAGGATATGGCTGAAATGATTCTCCGGATAATGCCGGCGCAGGAAGGACGCGTCGCCTTCCTCGTGTATGCCCAGTGACTGATAGGTGGCAATGTGGATGCGCGCGTTCTTTGCCTCGTTGACCCCATCTGACCCTTCGCCAACGATCTTGGCGTCCGACCCGAATACATTGTGGAAACGGCCATGGGCCTGTTCGCGCAGTTCGTCGCGGTCCACCAGAAACAAAGCGCGCTTCAACTGGCCGCCGTCCGACAAGCGCTGCAAGATGCCAACGGCAATGCTGGTCTTGCCTGCGCCGGTCGCAAGCGACAGCAGCGCGCGCTTTTTCTCCTTTCCGCCCTCAGCGAGCGCGACGCGTTCCAGCACTGCGCGCACCGCGGCATCCTGATAATAGCGGGGCCGATCGCCGGCCACGCTGTATGCGGTGAGCAAAGGGCCTATCGCCGGCGAGGCGGAGTCGAGCCCGTTGGCGGCGAACCAGCGCTGGCGCAATTCAACGGGCGTCGGGAAATCCTCAATCGGCACCGGATCGGTGGTCTTGCCTGTGGTGACGTCGAACTCGACGAACATGTGGCCGTTGGTGGAGTAGACGAATTTCACCGAATGGCGTCTGGCGTATTCCTTCACCTGCTCCAGACCTTGCGTGGGCGGAAGTTTCTGCCTCTTGGCTTCAATGAACGCCAGTGTCAGGGGCTGTTCGTGCTCTTCAATATAGGCGCGCAGCAGGTAGTCCACCCGGCCACGGCCACGCTTGAGCGGCTTGCCGTTGAGAATTTCGATTCGGACGGCGCTTTGCTCGCGATGGATCTCGCCGTGCGTCGCGCGATGTTCGTCCTTGACGAGTTCGACCCATTGCCGCGCATGCAGCGCCGGATCGATGAGCTTCGCGCGGGTATCGGCCTCGTTGTAGCCGCTGGTGGTCGTCGAAGGCTAGGCTGCCCGCTTGCCCTGCGCGTGCCGCTCGGTGAGTAGGTACAGCACATACTGGTTGAGGCTCACACCCTGCCCTTTCGCCGCCTTCGCCATCTCCGCGTGCAGGCGCTTCGGCACGCGCATAAGGAATTTGCCGCTGTAGGCCATTTCGTCCGCCGGCTTGGATGGCGCAGGAATCGCCCGCTTCATGCTCTTGGCGGCCTTGATCCACGCAGCGATGGCGTCGTGCGCCTCGCGGATCGCTTCCGCTTCGGTCTTGCCCCAGGCATTGCAGCCCGCGAGGTCGGGAACGACGGCAATATAGCCTTGGTCCTCGTCGCTCCAGAACACCTCAATCGGATACTTCGTCATCTTCGCCTCCATACTTGTCCATCATCCTGATCAGTTGCCGCGCCTGGTAGGGCGGAATACAGCCGCCGCGGTTCTGGAAATTGAGCAGGTCAGGCTCATCCGCCCGTCCAAATGCGCGGTGCGATCCCTGTCCGCCCTTGTGCACGAACCCCAGCCGTTCCGCCACCCGGCACGCGTCCTCGAAACGGACTGCTTTGGGATTGGCCCGGATCGCAGCCAGCAACTTCTCGAGCTTGCTCATGCCTGATTATACTGAATATGGTATCAAGTGGAGGCGAGTGCAGCACTGCTTCGACCGAAACAGGCGCAATCCCGTTCCACCTCGCGCACGTGGCAGGACTCGCCGGGGCGCGGCAACAGCAGCGCAAGCGCCGCAGTGGCCGGGCACTTCGTATCGACTTCGTCGCACCCCGGCGGCTCGCTACGCCAGCTCTGTTTCAGTCGGCCAAACGCCGCTCCAGCGCCACGATCCAGTGCTCCATCGGCAGCGCGGTGCCGCTCTGTAAGTGGCTCTGGCAGCCCATGTTGGCGGTGACGATGGCCTGGGGCGAGCCGGCGTGCAAGGCGGCGAGCTTGTTCGCTTTCAACTTTGCCGACAGCTCCGGTTGCAGGATCGAGTAGGTGCCGGCCGAGCCGCAGCACAGGTGGCTATCCGCGACCGGCGTCAGTTCGAAACCTGCCGCCGTGAGAATGCGCTCGGTGAGGCCGTTTATTTTCTGGCCGTGCTGCAGGGAACAGGGCAGCTGCAACGCCAGTTTCGAAGCATGTTCACTCGGCTTTGTCGCCGCAAGCAACGGTTTCAACCGATCCAACTCCGCAGCGATCACTTCGGTGAGGTCTTTGGTCAAGGCGCTGATTCTCTCGGCCTTCGCCGCATAGGCGGGATCGTGGGCGAGCAGATGGCCGTACTCTTTCACCGTCGTACCGCAGCCGCTGGCGGTCATCACGATCGCTTCGATTCCGCCTTCAACATAAGGCCACCAGGCGTCGATCAGCGCGCGCATGTCATTCAGGCCCTCTTCCTGCGCATTCAGATGAAAGCGCACCGCGCCACAGCAGCGCGCTGCGGGCGCTTCGATCAGCGAGATGCCGAGTTTGTCGAGCACGCGGGCACAGGCCGCGTTGATGTCGGGCCCCAGCGCTGGCTGCACGCAGCCGGCGAGCACCAGCATTCTGCGCGCATGCCGCGCGGCCGGCCAGGCGCCTGCTTCGGGCACCGATGCGGGAATCTTGCCCTGCAATGCAAACGGCAGCACCGGACGCGTCCATCGGCCGAGCCGGAGCAGGGATGCAAACAGCCAGCCGCGCGGCAACACCGTGCGCAAGGCGAGCCGCAGCAGCCGCGGCGCGAGCGCCCGCGGCACGCGCTCCTCCGCGAGCTTGCGGCCGATATCGACCAGGCGTCCGTACTGCACCCCGGACGGGCAGGTGGTTTCGCAGGCGCGGCAGGTGAGGCAACGGTCCAGGTGCAGTTGCGTCCTCGCCGTGACTGCATCGCCTTCGAGCATGCTTTTGATCAGGTAGATGCGCCCGCGCGGCCCGTCGAGTTCGTCGCCCAGCAGCTGATAGGTCGGGCAGGTCGCGGTGCAAAAACCGCAATGCACGCACTTGCGCAAAATGGCGTCGGCCTCCCTGCCGTCGGCGGTGTCCTTGATGAAATCGGCGAGCTTAGTTTGCATCGAGCAGTGACGCGCGGTTCATAAATCCGGGTACATCCGGCCCGGGTTGAAAATACCCGCGGGGTCGAAGGCCTGCTTCAGATTGCGGTGGATTTTCGCGAGCGCGGGTGCCAGCGGCGTGAATGCGCCCGCGCTCTTGTCGGCCGCGCGAAACAACGTGGCATGCCCGCCCGAGCGCGCCGCAGCCTCGCGGATGGTGCGCGCATCGGCGCTGCTCGCAAGCCACCTCTGCGCGCCGCCCCACTCGATCATCTGCTCGCCCGGCAGGGCAAGCGGCGGCGTGACCGAGGGCACGGACAAGCGCCACAGGGATTTGTCGGTGCTGAAAAACGGATGCGTCTGCTCGCGTATACCGAGCCAGAAGCGCTCGGCCTCGCCGGCATCGATCGACTCACCGCCGATCGCCGCGCGCGCCGCTGCGACCGCGCTGGCCGCACCCGACAGGCGCAGGGCGAGCTCGCCGCCGGCCCAGGCGCAGGCGCTGATCGGCAGCGGCTTTCCGCCCCAGTGGTTGAGCATCCCGATCGCCTTGTCCTGGGGCAATTCCAGCTTGAGCGTCGTCTCGGCAAACGGCAGCGGCGGCACCTTGAGCGAGACCTCCAGAATCAGACCCAGCGTGCCCAGGGAACCCGCCATCGGGCGCGAAACGTCGTAGCCGGCGACGTTCTTCATCACCTGGCCGCCGAAGCTCAGATCGTCGCCGCGCCCGTCGAGCATGCGCACGCCCAGCACGAAATCGCGCACCGCCCCCGCTGCCTGGCGTCGCGGCCCGGAAAGCCCTGCGGCAAGCATCCCGCCCACCGTCGCAGCGGGAC
>MERG01000367.1 GCA_001771985.1 Betaproteobacteria bacterium RIFCSPLOWO2_12_FULL_62_13
GTCCGAGAGCAGCGCGAGCACCTGGCCGGGTTTGAGGTCATCCACCACCTGCTTTGCGCCAAGCAGCGGCGCCGGGCAGGTCAACCCGCACAGATCGAGGTTCACGTCCGGCCTGATGCTGATTTCAGTCGCCATTGCTTGTCTCCATATTGAGCCTCGTGCAAATGGGTGACAGCCCAGGCGCACCACAAATGCGCCCGCGGCGGGCGGAGCAGGCTCCGTCGGCCTTGGCCGATGGATGCGACCCCGCAGCGGGATGCAGCGCCGCAATTTCCCGCGTGCTTATGTGCGCCTTCACGGTCGCATCCCCAAAATCGGGGCCCCTGCTCCACGTTCCGGCGCACCCTCGCCCTCCGGGAGAGAGGGGCGGGGGTGAGGGCTAAGCGGCGTCAAGCATATTTACGATGCTCAGTAGCCAGGCGGAGTCGCATCCGCCTGTCGTGCTGCCCATGCGCGCATCGCTTCGCTCCAGGCGCGCGCGGTGCCCGGATCAATGTCGAACACGGTAAAGCGTCTGCCTTCCCGGATGCGCACGCGCAGCAAGGGGATACCCCCGGTTTCGTAGTCGATCTCCTGCAGCTCGATCTGCTGACCGCCAAGAGGCACGGTGAGGGTGGCGAGCGAAGTAAGACGGGTCATCAGCGGGGCTATCGTCATGCGGCGCCGGATCCCGCGCGCCGTCCTGCAACCGGGCTGCCAGGAAGTTTGACCCCGAGCGCGCCGCGCGTGCATCACCCGCATGGCGGGCGATGTCCTACCCGAACGGGTAGGGCGGAACCTACCCGAGAAGGGAGGCCGCGATCACCCCCGGAGGCTGATGTTTTTCATGAAACCGCTCACTAGCATGACACAAACGAGCGGGCGTCGGTGAAAGGCGCAGGCAAGAACAAGGCGACGCCAGCTTGATCCGCCCAGAGGAGACATGTCCATGAAGAAAACGCTTCAGGAAACGCCGCTGCTTGACGAGCTTGAGCAGGGGCCGTGGCCGAGCTTCGTGACGGGGCTGAAGCGCCTGGCGCAGGAGAACGACATGATGGTCGACCTGCTCGGGCAGTTGGAGACCTCGTACCGGACCCGTACCGGCTACTGGAAGGGAGGCACGGTGGGCGTCTACGGCTACGGCGCCGGGGTTATCCCGCGCTTCACGGAACTCAAAGACGAGCAAGGCAAACCGATGTTTCCCGAGGCCGCCGAGTTTCACACGCTGCGGGTGCAGCCGCCGGCAGGCATGCATTACACGACCGATCTCCTGCGCAGGCTCTGCGACGTGTGGGTGAAACACGGTTCGGGTCTCATCGCCTTCCACGGGCAGAGCGGCGACATCATGTTTCAGGGCGCGAAAACGGCGAACGTCCAGGCGGCGTTTGACGAGCTGAACGAACTCGGCTTCGACCTGGGGGGTGCCGGGGCGGACGTGAGAACCTCGATGAGCTGCGTCGGCGCCGCGCGCTGCGAGATGAGCTGCTACGACGAACAGCGGGCGCTGCGCACGGTAATCAATTCCAATCTCGATGACATGCACCGCCCGTCGCTGCCCTACAAGTTCAAATTCAAGTTTTCGGGGTGTCCCAACGACTGCGTGAACTCGATCCAGCGCTCGGACATGGCGGTCATCGGCACCTGGCGCGACGCGGTTCGCACCGACGAAGCGCTCGCGCGTGAGTGGTTCGCCGCGCATGGGATGGAAGAGCTGATCGATAACGTGATCACGCGCTGCCCGTCCAAGGCGATCCGCCTGAAGAAAGCGAACGGCAGTGAGCCGGCGCCGCAGGTGTCGCGGGTGATGCTCGATGATGACCACTTGCTCGAAATCGACAACCCGGATTGCGTGCGCTGCATGCACTGCCTGAACGTGATGCCGGGCGCGCTGCTGCCAGGAGCCGATCGCGGCGTGACGATCCTGGTCGGCGGCAAAGGCGTGCTCAAGATCGGAGTGAGCATGGGAACTGTAGTAGTGCCTTTCATGAAGCTCGAGACCGAAGAGGACTTGACGAAACTCAACGAGCTTGCACGCAAGGTACTGGAGTTTTTCGCGGAGAATGCGCTCGACCACGAGCGCATCGGCGAAATGATAGAGCGCATCGGGCTCGCGAACTTCCTCGAGGCCCTCGATCTGCCGGTCGATCCGAGCATGGTGCTGCATCCCAGGACGAATCCCTACGTGCGCACCGACGACTGGGACGAGCAAGTCGCAAAGGCGAAAGCCCGGCAGGACGGCGCATAGGAGAACGGAAGATGGCACAGCCGCAACATCGTTTACCGGTCGAGCACGGCGCGCCCGACCCGATGCCGTTCATGCATCCGGTGATGAAGAAGAACTACGGCAAGTGGGTCTATCACAATCATCCGCAGCCCGGCGTGCTCTATCACCGCGCGCAGAGCGGCGATGAGATCTGGACCGTCAAGGCGGGCACACAGCGGCAGATGGACCACCAGACCGTGCGCAAGCTGTGCGACATCGCGGACCGCTACGCCGACGGCTTCGTCCGGTTCACGGCGCGCTCCAACATCGAGTTCATGGTCGCCGACCGTGGCAAGGTGAAACCGCTGATTGGCGCGCTCACCGAGGCCGGGTTTCCGGTGGGCGGCACTGCCAACTCGGTGTCGATGATCGCGCATACGCAGGGGTGGCTGCACTGCGATATCCCGGGCACCGACGCGTCCGGCGTGGTGAAAGCGCTCATGGACGAACTCTACGAGGAATTCGTGGGTTGTCAAATGCCGAACCGGGTCAAGATCTCGACTTCGTGCTGCGAGATCAACTGCGGCGGGCAGGCCGACGTCGCGATCATCGTCCAGCACACCAAACCGCCGAAGATCAACCACGATCTGGTTGCGAACGTCTGCGAGCGTCCCGCTGTGGTGGCGCGCTGCCCGGTCGCGGCGATCCGTCCCGCTCTGGTGAATGGCAAGCCGTCACTCGAAGTCGACGAAAAGAAATGCGTATGTTGCGGGGCCTGCTATCCCCCGTGCCCGCCGATGCAGATCAACGACCCGGAGTATTCCAAGATCGCCGTCTGGGTCGGCGGCAAGAACTCGAATGCGCGCATCCGCCCGACGTTCCACAAGCTGGTTGCCGCGGGGCTGCCGAACAATCCGCCGCGCTGGCCGGAAGTGGCGGAAGTGGTGAAGAAGATTCTCGGCACCTACAAGAAGGACGGCCGTCCCTGGGAGCGCGTTTCGGACTGGATCGAGCGCATCGGCTGGGCGGCGTTCTTCAGAAAGACCGGGCTGCCCTTCACCCGGCATCACATCGATGACTGGCGCGGCGCGCGCTCCACGCTCAATGCCTCAACGCACATCCGATTTTAGGAAACGCATGAAGCTCGGAATACTCGTGAACGAAGGGCCCTATACGCACCAGGCGAGTGACACGGCTTACCACTTTACCAGGGCGGCGCTCGAAAAAGGCCACGAGATCTACCGCGTGTTTTTCTATCACGACGGCGTCAACAACTCGACCAAATTCACCGAGCCGCCGCAGGACGACCGGCACATCGTCAACCGCTGGTCGAAACTCGCCGCCGAGCACGGCATCGATCTCGTGGTCTGCGTGGCAGCGGCGCTGCGCCGGGGCGTCAAGGACGAAGCGCTCGCCTCCGGGTTCCGCATCTCGGGGCTCGGTCAACTGGTGGAAGCCGGCATCCAGGGCGATCGCCTGGTGGTTTTTGGAGACTGAGGAGACACGAACGATGCAGGAGAGGGATACGGGTGCGGAAGAGCAGGGTACCGGCATCATCAAGAAGTTCATGTTCGTGAACCGCAAGGCGCCCTACGGAACGATTTACGCGCTCGAAGGACTCGAAGTGGTGCTGATCAGCGCGGCGTTCGAGCAGGACGTCTCGCTCGCCTTCATCGATGACGGCGTCTATCAGCTTGTGAAAGGCCAGCAGACGAGCGCGATCGACGTCAAGAACTTCTCGCCCGCATACCGTGCCCTCGAGGGATACGACATTGAAAAGCTCTATGTGGAGCGCGAGTCGATGCATGAGCGCGGGCTGACCCAGGAGAACCTGCTCGTTCCGGTCGAGGTGCTCTCGGGGCGGGAAATGGCCGACCTGATGGCGGCACAGGACGTGGTGATCAGCTTCTAGAAGCCTGTCGGCCTTGGAGTCCGACAGGCTTAACGGCAAAACCGCCTGAGATTTAATCATGAGTCTAACCCCGATGAGCCCTCTTGCTATACCGTTGGAGACGGAAGCGGGATCGAGTTCGTGTTTCTATCGTCCTTTCCTGTTGTGTTCTTGCGGGCGGTTTTGCCTGAGGAGTTTGTCGGACCAAAGTCCGAAAAACTCCTAGGAGCGTAGCGGTGCTGCATATCGTGAACAAGAGTCCGTACGAACGCAATTCGCTTGAATCAAGCCTGCGTTTCGTGCGCAGCGGGTCGGCGCTCATCCTGATCGAGGACGGCGTGTACGCCGCCACGTGCGGCAATGTCGCGGAGCAGAAGCTGCGCGAGGCTATGCAGCACATCGCGGTCTATGCGCTGAAGCCGGACCTGGAAGCGCGCGGTATGGCCGGGCGCGTGATCGAAGGGATTGAACTGGTGGATTACGGCGGCTTCGTGGATCTGGTGTGCGCGCAGCCGAACTGCCAGTCGTGGCTTTAGAGGCTCTTATTGATGGTTACGAAACCGCATGACAAGCCGGATTCGCTCGACGCTCCCCTCTCCCCTCGGGAGAGGGGCCGGGGGTGAGGGTCGAACAGTGTAACGCAGTTATGTAATGCTCGATATTAAAACGAACGCAAGGAGGCAACGGTGTCATTTGAACTGAACGGCAAAGCATACGAGACCGATGAAGAGGGCTACCTCGTCAACCTTTCGGACTGGAGCGAGGATATCGCCCGGTTCCTCGCGCAGCAGGAGGACATCGATCTCACGTCCAGCCACTGGGAAGTGATCAATTTCCTGCGCGAGTATTACAACGAGTACCAGATCGCGCCGGCGATTCGCGTCCTCACCAAGGCGATCGGGAAGAAGCTCGGAGCGGACAAAGGCAACAACAAGTACCTCTACGAACTGTTTCCATACGGCCCGGCGAAGCAGGCGTGCAAGTTTGCAGGGCTGCCCAAGCCCACTGGCTGCGTTTGACGCGGGGGCGGCAGCCCGCGCCGGCCGCAGGGCCCGGCTGAGCACAGCATGTCATGTCATTCCTGACCGTTATTTACGCCAGCCTCTTCTACGCCGCGACGGCGGTATTTGCGGCGGGGCTGGCGTGGCGCGTCTACGACTACGCGCGCACCCCCGCGCCGTTGAAGATTCCGACCACGCCCGCTCCGCTGACACGCATGGGGGCCGCTGGGCGCGTTGCACGGGAGGTTGTGCTGTTCGAGAGCCTGTTCAAGGCAAACAAGTGGCTCTGGGTCCTTGGCTGGCTGTTTCATGTAGCACTGCTGGTCGTCCTGGTGCGGCACCTGCGCTACGTAACCGAGCCGGTGTGGGCATGGGTGGCGCTCGCCCAGCCGTTCGGCGTTTATGCCGGCTTTCTGATGCTCGCGGCGCTCGCCGGTCTGTGGGCGCGGCGCTTTCTGGTGGAGCGCATCCGCTACATTTCGACCTGGTCGGATCACCTGATGCTCGCATTGCTCATCGGCATCGCCGTGTCCGGGCTTGCGATGAAATACGTCATGCGCACCGATATCGTGGAGGTAAAAGCGTTCATGCTCGGCCTGCTATACCTTGACTGGCAGCCGCTCCCGGCGGATCCGCCGCTGCTCATCCATCTGCTGCTGGTGGTTGTGCTCATGGTGATCTTTCCGGCAAGCAAGTTACTGCACGCGCCTGGGGTGTTTTTCAGCCCGACGCGCAACCAGGCCGACGATCCGCGTGAGATTCGTCACGTGACGCGGTGGGCCGCGTAAAAGGGGGCGCTTCCGCCATGGCTGCGCCGAAGTTCGAGATCCCGTTGCTTATCGAGGATCCGGTGATTCCGGTCCTTGCGGAGCGCGCGATGGCCAAGTCGAAACCTTTCGTCGCCAACGCGCAGGTACAGCAGGCGCTGGGATTCCCCGGCGCGCTGGTGGAGGACTGGCACGAGCGGGCGATCGCCAGGCTCGGCGAGCTGCTCGCAGAGTACCGCTCGCTCAAGGTCTACCTCGATGCCTGCGTGCATTGCGGCGCGTGCACCGACAAATGCCATTATTTTCTCGGCACGGGCGATCCCAGGAACATGCCGGTCGCACGGCAGGAACTCATGCGCAAGGTCTATCGCCGCCACTTCACGCTCGCGGGGAAGCTTTTTCCGGCGCTCGTCGGCGCCGAGGACCTGACGCGGGAGACCCTTGACGACTGGTACACCTACTTCAACCAGTGCTCCGAATGCCGCCGCTGTTCGGTGTTCTGTCCCTACGGCATCGACACCGCCGAAATCACGATGGCGGCGCGCGAGATTCTCGACGCGGTGGGCTACGGCTCGAAATACACCAACGAGATCATCGGCAAGGTCCACCGCATCGGAAACAACCTCGGATTGCCGGGGGCGGCGCTTGCCGACACGCTCGCCGGGCTCGAGGAGGATGTGAAGGAGGAGACCGGCGCTGACGTGCGCTTCCCGCTCGATGAACCGAGCACCGAGGTCTTGCTGGTCACCCCGTCCGCGGATTTCTTCGCTGAACCGCACGTCGACAGCCTGATCGGATACGCGAAGGTCTTTCATCAGGCGGGCATCCGTTGGACCTTGAGCTCGCACGCGTCGGAGGCCGGCAATTTCGGCATGTTTATCGGCAACTACGGGCAGATGAAGAAGATCGCCCTGCGCGTCAGGGAAGCCGCGCTCGAACTCGGCGTGAAGCGCATCGTGGTGGGCGAATGCGGCCACGCCTGGCGCGCCGCCTACAGCTTCTGGAACACGCTGATCGGGCCGATCGAGACGCTCGATCCGCGCTACCCGTTCCCGCAGCACATCTGCGAGGTGACGCACGACCTGATCGGGCGCGGCGCGCTGGTTCTCGATCCCGAGGCGAACGACGAACGCGTGGTGACGTTTCACGATTCCTGCAACGTGGCGCGCGCCTCCCGCATGGGCGACATGCCGGGAGGCCAGTTCGAGATTCCGCGCGCGATTGTGCGGGCGTGCGCCAACCACTTTGTCGAAATGGACCCCGACACGGTGCGCGAGAAGACCTTCTGCTGCGGCGGCGGCGGCGGTCTTCTCACGGACGAGATCATCGAGCTCAGAGTCAAGGGCGCCGCGCCGCGCATGGGCGCGCTCAAGCGCGTGGTGGACGAGCACAAGGTCAATTT
>MERG01000368.1:0-14381 GCA_001771985.1 Betaproteobacteria bacterium RIFCSPLOWO2_12_FULL_62_13
TGTTTGGCAACGCCCACCGCGTCTGGCAAGAGTCTCGTCTTCATGTCGGTCGCGGCAAATTTGATAAAGCGTAATGCCAACGCGACCATACTGGCACTGTACCCGGCAAAGGCATTGATACAGGACCAACTCAATAAGTGGCATCACATTCTCAGCAATTTTGAGTCCGAGCCTGGTTACATCGATGGAGGCGTGCCTACAGCTCAGAGGGCACAAATTCTTGCTAAACAGCGCGTCGTGCTGATGACGCCGGACGTGACGCACGCATGGCTGATGAGTCACTTGCAAGAGCCGGCTGTTTCTTCCTTTCTCGGTCGTTTGTGCCTTTTAGTGCTTGATGAGGCCCATGTGTATGACGGCGTCTTTGGTACGAACATGGCGTACTTTTTACGTCGCCTGCAATGTGTCTCGCGACCTTTCAAGATTGTTTCCAGCACTGCGACCATCGGTGAGCCTGAGGCATTTCTGGACAGATTAACTGGACGCCGGCCGATAACTTTCAGAGCCGCTGACGACGCTTCAGCCAGTCCGGCAAAGGCGGTGATTGCGATTCCGCCGCGAGGTGAGAAGACTTTCGACGGCATGACATGTCTACTTTCAACCCTCGCACGAGGGGAACACGGTAGCTTCCTCGCGTTC
The DNA here is from genome assembly GCA_001771985.1 of Betaproteobacteria bacterium RIFCSPLOWO2_12_FULL_62_13. Taxonomy (GTDB): domain Bacteria; phylum Pseudomonadota; class Gammaproteobacteria; order Burkholderiales; family SG8-41; genus DSOT01. Next base: position 640 of record MERG01000368.1, read on the forward strand.
GCTGATTCGCGAAAAATGGTTGAACAACTTGTCGCTGTATCGATGCGAGACCCGAAAGAATCGGACGGCGATGATGACATCGAAACAGCTCAGCCCGGTCCGAGTCATGTCGCGGCCAAAGTCTTGCCATATCGAGCCGGTTACGAAGAAGAAGATCGCCTGAGCATCCAGAAAGCGCTCGAGCGCGGGAATCTAGCGGGCGTCGTATCGACGAGTGCGCTCGAACTCGGATTGGACATAGGAAGCATAGATATCGTATTGTTGCTCGGCACTCCGCCGACCGTTAAAGCTTTCTGGCAGCGGATTGGGCGCGCAGGGCGCCGGAACGACGGAATTTGCGTCGTTATCGACGACACGGGAATCATTTGCAATGAACCACGCGGACTGCGCGACTACATGAGCCGCTCTCCTGAACCCGGCTGGCTGTATCTCGACAATCGGTTCATTCAGTATGCGAATGTATTGTGCGCGGCAGTCGAGCTTTCCAGCTGCACACGCGGCGAAGTGAATAGAGAAGTCTTTTCGTCTCTCCCACCGCAATTCGAGTCACTGCTAAACAACGAGCTCAATCCAACGGAAATGGTTCCGGACGAACTTTATCCGTTGAAGCAGAGAGCCCAAGCCGGCCCGCATTATGAGTTTCCGCTACGCAACGCCATCGAGAAGGGTTTCACGATCAAGGCGGGCGGCGGGCCACAAGCGCAGCTTGGCTCGGTAACGCTTTCACAGGCACTGCGAGAAGCGTATCCCGGTGCCGTTTACTACTGCATGGCCCGTCCGTACCGTGTCGCGCAATTCAATTATCGATCTGGGGAGATCATCGTTCGACCGGAAAAGCGCTACACGACCGCTCCAGTCGCGTTGAACATGGTCTTTCCAAAGTTTCCAGCCGGAATACTGAGATTGGCACAATCTCCTTCGGGCTTTGTCGCCGAATCGGAGATTCAGGTTAGTGAACGGGTAACTGGTTTTCGCGAAAAGCGGGGTAGTAACACGACTTCTAACCTATATGAGCGAGGCTCCCCGTATTCGCAGCAGCCCGTCGCCCGATTTTTCGAGACTACGGGTGTTTGCTGGTTTTTCCAGGATCCTGCACTGCTGACGGAGGCAATAGCCGAGTGCGTTCTGCAAGCGTTCTGCACTATGTGCGGCGTCCAGACACGTGATGTTGGTTTGGGCATCTTCCATACAAACACATCACCGCTAGACGGAACTACGTGCAAAGGGATGGCGATCTATGATGCCACACACGGAAGCTTGCGGCTTACTCAGCAGCTCGCGGAGCGCTTTGGTGAGATTGTAGAATTCGCAGAATCGTTGATGCGCGCCCGAGAAAAGCGCGACATTGGGGTGGAACTCGCTTTGCATGCATTAGGGACCGCCGTTTCAGCACTCGAATTGGCTCGGCAACCCGACAATGCAACCCCTGCGGCAGCCACAGATTGGGTTCGGGTAATAGCTCCAGGCCAAAAAGCCATGCGCTTAATGGAGACCGGTGCGAGCGAGGAGGTCGTCGTAAAGGGTTACCGATATACGCCACAGGGACTCATGTATGACCTCGTATCACCCCGGCCTGATGTTAATTGGTCTGTAAAGGCAGCGCTCATTCGCCCGATAAATGGACAAACAGCAACAATAGAAGGCAATCTCGTCACTGGCGAAACGCGCTGAGTGATTTACAGCACGGCGCCAAATAATCTCTCGAAGTTTTCCGTCGTTAACTGCAAGTAATCAGGGTCAGTGTAACTTTTCCGTGGAGAGTAATCAGGGTCAGTGGAGAGTAATCAGGGTCAGTGTAACTTTTCCGTGGCGCGCGCACTGAAAGGGGAAAGAAAAGTTACACTGACCCTGATTACCCGTGGTGCCCGCCGGCGCGAGCGGCATATCAGTGTATTGACAGTATGCCCATTATGCTACCCAATCGAGCCGATCTCCAATTGGCGGACGCGTTTCTCGTCGGGCATGTGACCAACTCGGAGATGGCGCATGCCGGCGGGAAGTGGGACACCTCCCGCATACTCGCCCACTCGCGCCGCGGGCGGTTACAGGATGACGACGTGCTTCTTCTCGGCGCCCCGGATAGCGCTCAGGGAAACCGAGGAATCAAATGTGACAAACCGCCCGCCGTGCCGGACGGCGAGCGCCAGCAGGTAAAGATCGGTGAGCTGGCGCGGTCCGTGGATGCGCGCAGAATCGGCGATTCGCGCGTCAAGAAGGCTCACGTCATCAGGCCAGAACTCGTGGTAAGCACTCGAACTCGCTTCCGCAAGGCGTTCCATGACGGCCCGCACGGATAGCGCATTCGGATAGCCCGGATGCGACATGGTGCGCACGCAGCCGTTTTGCGTAATCGGACATGACGCCCAACCACCCCGCGCCTGGCGGGCGAACCATTGCGTGGCGCGCGCGTGGAGGGAATGGTCGGCGTCCAGCAAGGCGATCAGTACGTTGACGTCCAGCAGCGCGCGCATCAATAGACGTCGTCTTCGCGCAGCTTGTCGACCCGCTCGTTGGTCACGATGCCGCCGCGTTTCGGGAACGGGCGGAATCCGTAGAGCGCCTTTGGTGCGCGCGCGGCCGGCGTCTCCGGTGGCGCCGTCAATGAACGGCGGGCAAGTTCTGAAATCACTTCCCCGGTGGTCTTCTTCTCGCGCCGGGCGCGCTCCTTTGCGGCCTGAAGGACGTCGTCGGCGATATCAAGGGTGGTTCGCATGCATCAGATGCTAATGCATCAAACATCAACCGTCAATCACCATCGGAATGGACCCGCCCTGCGGTGGCGAAGCCCGCGCCGCTAAAACGCCCGCTGTCCTAGACCGGTTCGACTTCGCGAACGTGAACCAAATCGCGGGAAGTAACTGCGCGCACTTGCGAAGCCACGACGGTCGCCACCGCGACCGTGCGTCCCGACAGGGTCATGAACTCGACTTCGTAACCGGCCCCGCCGTCGTGAACGTGGACGACCGTGCCGACATCACCCGCCGTCAGGTGTTCTTCCGGCAGGTCCTGCGTCAGCACGACGACATCGTGTTCTTTGATCATGGCTCCACCTCCTCCAAAGGATACGCGGTGACGAGCCGCGGGGCAAGCTGCTGTCCTCGATCATGCTGCCACACCGTGCGCACACGCGGCGTTCTACCGTCCGGCGCCGGCAACGTGCCGTCGACTTCGTAGCGCGGTCCGAACACAGATTGTTTCACCTTGGTCACTTCGTGGAGTTGACCGTGTTCTCGTAAGCTCTGTGCCAGAAGTTCCCAGTGTTCCGCTCGAAACCCGAACTGGCCGAAACAGTGCGCCTTACTCGCGCCATAGCGGTGCGTCGGGTTCAATAGATAGTCCTCGATCTTCTCGCGCCCCACGACCAACTGTTCCGCATTCGGAAGTTTCATTTAGAGCATTGAATGCGTGTTAGTTCTCCGGCTCGTAGACTTTCACGCCGCCGAGCCTGGACAGATCTTCCTCGCGGCCACGCAGTTCAATGACATTGCGGTCCGGGTCGCGCACGAACAACGAGACGTGGCCATCGCAGCCGAACGACACCGGGCCCTGCGTGATCGTGATGTTATTCTCTCGAAGCATCACTAGCGCATCGGCGATCGATCCGACGCGAAACGCAACGTGGGTATAGCCGGGGTACTTGTCGGGGACGTCCATCAGGATATTCTTGCCGCCGTTGTCGTTGTTGGCGTTGTAAATCAGGTTGATCTCGACCCCTTGGCGGTTCTTGATCACCACGACGGCGTCGTTCTCCGCCCGGTGGTCGACAACGAAACCGAACGGGCCGTAGAACTGCAGGGCCCGGTCGAGATCGGCGACGCGAATTCCGATATGATCCACGCTTTGGATGTCAATCATGCTGGCGTCTCTCGCTTGCTATGCAATTGGACAATAGGAAGCATGGTAAGTTGTTCCCTTGTGCTCCGACCTGCGCAGCTTACCGAGTCTTGAACTCGACCAACCTACTGCACTCGATCAGACGATCGAGATTCGCGAGCGTGAAGACCTTGCCCCGAGTAGCCAGAAGAAGTTTCTTCATGTCTTCCCGCCGAACTTTGAATCCGCGACCAGCGATACAGGCTATAACCTCAAAGATAGTTTTGGGAAATAGGCGTGAAATCTGCAACCGGATCGTACGGAGGCTTTCGTCGCATGGCCGGGGCGATGGTGTAGCTGGGGGTCACCGCCAGCAGCGTGTAGCCATCGGGCGTTGCGTCGCTCGCGAGCTTGGCGGCAATCAAAGAACCGGCGCCGGGACGGTTATCGACAATAAAATGCTGCCCCACCTCCTCGGAAAGCTTCTGGGCGAACAGGCGGGCCTGGATATCGGTTGCGCCGCCGGGTGCGAACCCGATGATTACACGGACCGGTTTTTCCGGGAAAGATGCCGCGCCTGCATGCCATGAAACTGCGCCGCCGAGCAGGGCGACAAGGGCAAAATACACCGGATGGACACGCTTAATATGCATGATCTCCTCGCTCGTAATCTTGTTTTTGACGGTGCGCTGTCAGAACCTGTCGCACAAGACCTTGGTAACCACCAAGGATGGTTGAGGTTACGCCAATCGCTCCAGCAAGGGAAGCCGGCCATTCGCGCCGCCCCCCGGACACAATTAAGAAAAAGCCTCTGAGCAGCCGGGTCGCGGGAAAGCGCTTGCTTCGCTCCGGTGCTTCGGATAGATTGATTTTCCTGTCGTTCCCGGTGAGGGATCGCGCAAGACAATGGGAGGAGGCTATGACTACCACGACGCTATCCCGAACCGTCGCGCTGGCATTCGGCGCGCTGACTTTGTGGCCGGCGGCAGCGCTCGCTCAGGCCTGGCCGAGCAAAACGATCCGCATGGTCGTGCCGTTTCCGGCCGGCGGCGGAGTGGACTACATCGGGCGCATCGTCGGCAAGAGTCTGTCCGATCGCCTTGGCCAGCAGGTGGTGGTAGACAACCGCCCCGGCGCGAGCGGCATCATCGCCCTGGAAGCCCTGAAAGCATCGGCCCCGGACGGTTACACCATCGCTGCCGCCTCCGCTGGACCGCTGGCGATCAACCCTCATATTTTCGCGAAGCTGCCTTACGACAGCCTGCGGGAGTTTACGCACATCGCCAACATGTCGACTTTCCCGTACCTGCTGGTCACTCACCCGTCGCTGCCGGTCAAGAACGTGAAAGAATTGATCGCGCTCGCCAGGGCGAGACCCGGCGAGGTCACCTATTCCTCGCCCGGGACAGGCAACGGGCAACACCTCGCTACGGCACTGTTCGTTTCGATGGCGAAGGTGCAGATGCTTCACATTCCGTACAAGGGAAACGCGCCGTCCGTCGTGGCCGTGGTGTCCGGCGAAGCCCATCTCACCCACAGCAGCATCCCGTCGATACTCCCTCATGTGCGCGCTGGCAGGGTCAGGGCACTGGGGGTCGGCAATGCCCAACGCATCCCGTCGCTCCCCGAGTTTCCGACGATCGCCGAAGCCGGCCTGCCCGGGTTTGAAGCCTTTGGGTGGGTCGGCATGATAGGGCCCGCGAACATGCCCAGGGACATCGTGCAGCGGCTCAACAAGGGAATTGTCGACACGTTGAAGCAGAAGGACATCATCAATCGGATGCTGTCGGATGGCGCCGTGCCTTCCCCCTCCAGCCCGGAGGAATTCACCGCCTACATGAAGGCCGAGCTCAAGAAGTGGGGCGACGTCGTGAAATTGGCCAACATCAAGCCCGAGTAATCATGTTGCATGCGATCGTTGTAATGCCGGCGTGGTTCGCTGCCAGCACTGCCCGGGCGCAGACGGTATCGTCGCCTGCCGCGCGCCGGCGCTTCGCGGCAAGGTTGCCCCTATGCTCGCGCAAGCGCCCAAGGAAGTGGACGGCGAGGCATTCTTTCGCTCCCTTGGAGCTTGCGTTTTACCGCTGAAAAAGCGTCGCTAAGCGCCTTAGCCGCCCCTTTATTGCGTTGCTATATCGGTTGATCAATGCGTTGCGCTTGACCGACCCCGTTCGGGTCACGTGTGGGGTAATCGATCGGCTCCGCGGCGTTTGCGCTTATGCAGGCGAGAATCGACATCAGCGCCCACCGGCGTTTCATGATGTTTCCTCCTCCGGGTGTGATCTTCTCTGTATTCTAACTTGACAATACCCGCTCTGCTGCTGCAGCAGCTTGGGCGCAGAGCCCCATAGCAGACGTTCGCGCGAAACGCAATGCGGGGGTCCTTACTGCGGCATCCGGGCTGGTGGACGATGATCCGGTGCATTGAAAAGCAACGTCCCCTGTCGACCCAAACCCAGTCGTTAGGGCTAATTGCGGGTGGGACGCTAATACGAACCCGACGGCGGGCCAATCCAGAGCAGAATCGGTGCTCGTTTGACGTCTAATTTTGTCGCGAGCTCATATGGTGGCGTATTATTGAGAGACGACGTATCCGTAGCCCCCGTGTTACTCCAACGGAGCCCAAGACCCAAACCAGTCAACTGGTGAGTTAGCCGCATACGTCAGCCGATATTAAAGATGGGAGGATGGGAGAATGGCCACAGAACCTCGCCTCGAGCATCAGACCTTTAAGGTCAAGCAGCTCATAGAGGACTACCGAGGGGGACGAATTGTTATTCCAGAATTCCAACGTGAGTACGTATGGGCACGTAGTAAAGCTCCTCGCCTGATCGACTCGCTTTACCGCGGCTTTCCAATTTCGTCTCTCCTTCTATGGCAGAGCACCGAGGAAGCACGCGCACGTCGCCGCGATCCTCGACCTGTACGATCTGCCTTGATGAATTGGCTCATTGATGGTCAGCAGCGAGTCATCACCCTTTCACGAACCATGAACGGTGATGAGAATATCGACGTCGTGTTCCATCCGGAGCAAGAGGAGTTTCGCCTTGCCAACGCGGCAACCCGTAAGGATCCGAACTGGATCCGAGTCGCGGACCTATGGGATGACGATTTGTACCGCCAGCTCAGGCGTAACCTAGACGGAAGCCGCCAGGCCGATAGGCGGGAGGCGCGTTTCGAGGCGTTGCGGCGCATTCTGGACTACGAGATACCTGTGGTTCGCATGGTCGATCATAGCTTCGACGATGCTGTGAAGGCCTTCACGCGAATCAATACGCTGGGTGTTCGACTCAAGAAAGAGGACATCGAGAGTGCCCAGGTGGCCGCTCGTCATTCTGGCTTCATTGCGGACGAGGTCACGCCATTTTTGAACCAGATTCGGCACCAGCAGGGTTTCAAGCGTTTGAACGTTATGCACTTGTTTCGCGCCTGCGCTTTCGTCGCAACACCAGACGGTCGAAATCGTACGCCCTTACACGAACTAGAACGGCGGGAAGTCCTCGCCGCATGGAAGGCCACCGAAAAAGCTACCGAGCAGGCGATTGGGCTCATCAGAAGCGAACTCGGACTTGTGAATATGGACATTCTCTGGTCCGGGTCGCTGGTGGTTCCCTTGATTGCGGTGTGCGCGACAATGCCCGCGCGGCAACGTAATGCGAATGAACTTGCCGGCTGGCTCGCGCTTGCTGCTCTTTGTCACCGTTACAGCGGCTCCAGCGAGACAGCGCTTGACCAAGACCTTCGGGCCTGTCGTTCCGCGGATCCTGTGGGTGCTTTGCTAACCCATCTCCGGACAGTGAGAACGTTACTTATCGCCGAGCCCAAAGACTTTGCCGGCGCTCTCGCAGACCGGAGTGGTCTACTTGCGTTATACGTCGCTTGCATGAACCGCGGCGTTCTCGATTTTTACACAGGCGGCAAGGTCCTCCTTCAGAGCAACGTGGATCGGCACCACATCCTCCCTCGCGCACAGTTCCTCGAGGAGGTGCGATCGACAGCCGATAGCATTGCAAATATGGCTTTCATCGCAGGGGACGTGAATAAATCGATTGGACAGGCTGGCCCCGAGGTGTATCTCGCCAAACTCAACAGCCGCATACTCCAAAGCCAGTGCATACCTACCGATAGTGCCTTGTGGAGGATCGACCAGGCGGAGTCTTTTTGGCAGGGGAGGCGTGAACTGCTTGCGGAGTCGTTCAACGAATATATTCGAAAAATGCTCCCGAAGCGCCACATCTGACATATTTCTTGGACGTGGCTGCCGCCTAATCTAGCGGCACCCGCAATAGCCACGCGTTCTCAGATTCGCCCGGATCGGGGAGCTGAACGGGGCTCGAACCACGAAGCGTATTCGCTTGACATAACTTCCGGCCAGTGTCTGCTTCTAGCCGAAACCGGGACTCCAATGCGGATCTCGGAATCGTGCTTTCCTTCTTCGTGCCATGCCGGAAACGGTAAAAGAATGGCATACGCGGTGCAAGCCCCGTTTCGTGATGATTTTCGATAATGAAAGCGATGCCGAAGACTTTCACCTCAAGACGAAACAGCTTTTTCAGGAGGCTGGGTTAAGTGAAAACCGGTGAGCGCTTCGATATCTTTGTACGTGCACTCGATCAAATGCGGCATGGTGGGGCCCCTTATGTCGCTTGGACGGTCTGCGGGATAAATCGTGCAACTTTTTCGTGGCGGCTGTTTCGCGCTTGATGCAAATCTTACACTGCCCCCCTTTCCGTCCTGGCGGCGATTTGGGTGGCAGCGGAATGGAAATCCGCGCCCGGATTGATGCCCGGTGATCGGCCGGGCGCCTCGCTAGGGCGCTGCCTTGCTTCCTGTTTGGGCCATGAGTTCCGACAGTTTCTTGAATTCCGAGACGCGGAAGCGCTCGAATTCTTCAGGCGTGCTGCCTATCGCTTCCGCGCCCATTGCCGCCAGACGTTTGCGCACGTCAGGAGACTGCATCGCCTTGGCGATTTCGCTGCTGAGAGTGTTGATCACTGCCTCCGGGGTGCCGGCGGGTGCAACTACGCCCTGCCAGCCGATGACGTCATAGCCCGGCAGGAACTCGGCAATGGCAGGCAGGTCCGGCATAACCGGCGAGCGCTTGGCGCTGGTGACCGCCAGTGCCCGCACCCGTTTGCCTTTGAGCAGGGACATGGCGGTAGTAAGCACCGGAAAGGACATTTGTACGCGGCCAGCCTCGAGGTCGGGCAGGGCGACGGCGCCGCTCCTGTAGTTGACGTTCACGATATCGACGCCGGTCATCGCCTTGAACAGTTCGATGGCGACATGCAGCGTGGTGCCCATTGAAAATATCGAGTTGAGCTCTCCCGGCCTTGATTTCGCCAGTGCAATGAGTTCCGGCACCGATTTCGCGTTCACCGAATTATGCACCACCAGCACACTGGCCACGGAGGTTAGCCGCGACACGGGCACGAAATCCTTGAACGGGTCGTAGGGCAGTTTTTTCTGCATGGCGGGATTCAACACATGGCCCGTTGAGACCAGCAAAATGGTGTAGCCGTCGGGAGCGGAGCGCGCACCGATCGCTTCGCCGATGGTGCCGCCGGCGCCGCCGCGGTTGTCGGCGACGAAAGTCTGTTCCAGGGACTCGGTCAGTTTTTGCGCCACCAGCCGCGCGATCAGGTCGGCATTGCCGCCGGCCGGGTATGGCACGATGAAGCGGACGGGTTTTTGCGGATAGTCGGCGCCGCGAGCGGTGGACAGGAACAACAGCAGTATCGATACGGCGATGCTGCGCAACAATGTGGCCATCGGTTCCGCTCCTCCATGGTTTAGGGCATCCTAATCAGCGACGCCGGTGCTGTCAAACGGCAGATCGCCAGTTTGCGCGGCATGTACGGTTGTCTCCCGAACCATGTCGTTCAGATGGGAGCGGATGCTGGCAATCGCGTTAGAATAGCAGCACCAAGTATTGCGGCAGCAAATTGCTCGCAACTGATTCCGTTCCCGTCATGGATACCGGGGGCATGGCGCTCAAGGGTGCAGAATGGCTGGTTGATGCCCGCGAGGCGGGCCTGCTGTGACACAGGGAGAGAAGATGACCGAAGCCAAGCCGAAGCTGTTCACGCCAATCACGCTGGGCAAGCGCACGCTGCGCAACCGCATCGTGTTTCTGCCGCATGCGACAGGACAAGGTCTTGGCGGCCTGCCCACCGCCGGACACGCTGCTTATTTTGCCAGGCGCGCCGAGGGCGGGGTGGGGCTGATCATCCAGGAAGCGACGCCGGTGCATCCCGCGAGCCTCGGCCGCAGCACGCACGTAAAGGGCTACGACAAGGGCATCATCGTTCCCGCCGCGCGGATATCGGATGCGGTGCACAAGGCCGGCGCGATGATGATGGTGCAGATCAGCCATCGCGGACTGGCGGCGCTGCCGCTGTTCTCGGGCATGGCGGTGTGGGCACCCAGCGCCACATGCTCGCCGCATACCGGCGAACTGGCGCATGCGGTCACCGCTGCAGAAATCAGGGAGATCATAGCCGGCTTTGTCCAGACTGCCCGCAACTTCATGGAAGGCGGCTATGACGGCGTCGAAATTCATGCCACGCATGGCCATCTGCTGCACAGCTTTATCAGCTCCCGGCTCAACTGGCGGCGCGATGCCTATGGCGGCTCGCTGGAGAACCGCCTGCGCCTGCTGGTGGAGGTGCTGCAGGCGCTGCGCACCCTGCCGCTGGGAATCCTGGGCATACGCATCGGTCAGCCGGCCTGGAACACCGGCCCGGAAGTGCAGGATGCTGCCGCCATCATCAAGGCCATCGAGCCTTATGTGGATTACATTTCGGTTACCGGCGGCACCCAGGCCACCAAGCATCTGAACATGGGGGATATGTATTCCCAGCCGGGTTACATGCTGGAACTCGCCCGGCAGGTCAAGCAGATCACCACGCGTCCGGTGATCGCCGCCGGCCGTCTGCATGAGCCGATGCTGGCAGAGAGCGTGCTCGACGGCGGCAGCGCCGATCTGGTCGGCATGGCACGCGCGCTGATCTGCGATCCGGACTGGGTGCGCAAGGTCGAGCGGCAGGCGGCGGACGAAATACGCCACTGTATCGCCTGCAATACCTGCTTGGAGCGGGTCGACTCGGGGGTGCCCATAGGCTGTATCCAGAATCCGAGGGCAGGGCGCGAGGCCGAGTTGGCGGCACGTCAGGCCAATATATCCGCGACTGGCAAGAAAAAGGTACTGGTAGTGGGCGGCGGGCCGGCGGGCATGCAGGCGGCGCTTCGCGCCGAGGAACTTGGCCTGCGTGTGACGCTCGCCGAGGCCAGCACCGCGCTAGGCGGAGCGCAGGTGCCTCTTGCGGCATCGGTTCCTGGCCGCGAGATATTGGCGCGCGTAGCCGATTTCCTGCAACATGCACTGGCGCGTTCGCAGGTGGAAGTCCTGACAAATAAGCGGCTCGTCCCCGGCGCGCCGGAATTCTCGTCTTATGACGGCGTGATCGTCGCGACCGGCGCTTCTTTCGGGCCGTTGCCCGACAATGCCGCGATCGCCGTGCCGCGGTTCCGGGCAGAGGAGATCCTGAGAGACCCATCCGTTACGAAGGGCAAGCGTGCGCTTGTCGTCATCGACGATGGGATGCCCGCGGGGCCGGGAGCGGCGGAGCTGCTTGTGGCGCGTGGTGTGGAGGTCCACGTCGTGCTTGCCGGCGCTGAAGCTGGACAGGCGCTGCCGGTGACGAACCGCCGCATGCTGATGCAGCGGCTCTACGCGCTGCCGCTGCGTTGGCATTTACACAGCACGCTGGTGGGTGTTGCCAAGTCGGGCGAAGCCATCATCCATACGCGCGGTGAAGGCGAGGTGAAGCTGGCCGTCGCTTTCGATTTCGTCGTCCACGGCATGCTGAGGAGCGCCAACACGGACCTGATAGACGATTTGGGATCCAGCGGCAACACGAATTTTGTGGCCGCCGGTGATTGCTGTGCACCGCGGAACCTGTTTGCTGCTATTCACGAGGGATTCGACGCTGCTGGAAGGTTGGCTTCGTTACTCGCGTAAGCGCAGTGCGCTCCCAGCGGCGTGGGCTCACCTATGGAGGCGAGAAAAGAAAAATGGCAGAAAAATGGGGCCGGGTTCACATTTCCGACAAATGTGGACCTGACCCGATTTATCTGTGTTTCCGACAAATGTGGACCTGACCCGATTTATCTGGCCTGACCCGATTTATCTGTAGCCGGAGCCAATGCGCGAGCCTCATCAGGAATGTGCCGCGCCGCTTCAGCTCGCTCGACGTTCAACGCACGCGACGCGTCCGCAGGCGAAATAGCGCCCTTCGCCTGACGCGGCACTCGCGAGAGTTGTTCGCGGGATCTACCGCTAAGTCCACCGATCCCTGGCGTAGTATATTCTGTGCAACGTAAATAAAGCTCAGTGTGTGTACGTTGCATAACATATGCTTTTCGAACGGCTCGCCGCAATAGCTCTCCCAACTCGGAATTATCAGCAAGATCAACAGGTTGCTTGGGCTCAACTGACGCGGCGGATGCGCGCGCCGAGCTTCGAGAGCTTGTCTTCGATACGCTCGTAACCGCGGTCGAGATGATAGACGCGGTCCACGATCGTCGTGCCGCGCGCCACGAGCCCGGCCAGCACCAGGCTCGCGGATGCGCGCAAGTCGGTGGCCATCACGGCCGCGCCATCGAGATGTGCGACGCCCTTCACGACCGCGGTGTTGCCCTCGACCTCGATATCGGCGCCGAGCCTTTTGAGTTCCTGCACGTGCATGAAGCGGTTCTCGAAAATCGTCTCGGTCACCACTGCCGCGCCTTTCGCAACGCTGTTCAGCGCCACGAACTGCGCCTGCATATCCGTCGGAAACGCCGGATAGGGAGCGGTCCGCACGCTGACTGCATTCAGCGCGCCGTTCGCCTTCACGCTGATCCAGTTATCCCCGGTCTCGATGTGGGCGCCCGATTCGCGAAGTTTGTCGAGCACCGCGTCGAGGATATCGGCGCACGCGCCGTTGAGCCGCACGGCCCCGCCGGTCGCCGCTGCCGCGACCAGGAACGTGCCGGTCTCGATGCGGTCGGGCATCACGCGATGGTGCGCACCGTGCAGGCGTTCGACGCCCTCGACGGTGATGATGTCGGTGCCGGCGCCGGCGATCCTCGCCCCCATTGCATTCAAGCACTGGGCAAGATCGACGACTTCGGGCTCACGCGCGGCGTTTTCCAGCACCGTGGTCCCTTCCGCGAGCGTCGCCGCCATCATGAGGTTTTCAGTGCCGGTGACGGTAACCAGATCCATGCAGATGCGCGCGCCCTTGAGCCGCGCGGCGCGCGCCAGCATATAACCATGCTCTATGGAGATGGTTGCGCCCATCGCCTGCAGGCCCTTGATGTGCTGATCGACGGGCCTCAGGCCGATGGCGCATCCGCCCGGCAGCGACACGCGCGCTTCGCCGAGGCGCGCGAGGAGCGGTCCCAGCACCAGGACCGATGCGCGCATGGTTTTCACCAGTTCGTAAGGCGCCACCGGCTTGTCAAGCTTGACAGCGCAAAGCTCTGCACCGAGCTTTTCGTCGAGCGAGATCGCCATCCCCATCTGCCCGAGCAGATCGAGCATGGTGGCCACGTCGCGCAGGCGCGGCACGTTCTGCAACACGAGCGGCTCCGGCGTCAACAGCGCCGCGGTGAGAATCGGCAGCGTCGCGTTCTTGGCGCCGGAGATATCGACTTCGCCGGCGAGCGGGATGCCGCCCTGGATCACGAGCTTATCCATGCGACCGCGTCATTTGCCCCATTCTTCTGGCGTAAGCGTGCGCATCGACAGCGCGTGAATCTCCTCGCGCATGCGGTCGCCCAGCGCACGGTAGACGAGCTGGTGCTGCTGGACCTTAGACTTGCCGCGGAACGACTGGCTTACGATCACCGCTTCAAAGTGATGCCCATCACCTTGCACTTCC
>MERG01000368.1:14389-14612 GCA_001771985.1 Betaproteobacteria bacterium RIFCSPLOWO2_12_FULL_62_13
GCAGGAAAGGCCGCCTTCGATCCAGTCCTTGATCTGTCCAGGATTAATCATTGTCGTATTCGCAAGCGCGGGATTGAGCATGAGGCTTGAGCCGGAGGAAGCACAAGTCACCCGTCACGCCTTTCGTGTCAGCCTCTGAGATTGTAGCCGCTCTTCAGCAGCCACATGGTAAGCAATGATAAGGCGAAAAAACACGCCCCGACAATCGCCAGACTGAGAACGG
>MERG01000369.1:0-20996 GCA_001771985.1 Betaproteobacteria bacterium RIFCSPLOWO2_12_FULL_62_13
GGCTATACGCTCAACGAGCGCCGCCTTTGGGAAAGGGAGTTATCCGCCGGACAAGCAGGAGGAGCCACGCAAACGGTGCTGGAGCAGGCGGAGGCGCTGAGCGCCGAGTGGGCGGTGGCGTAGGGCGGCTCCAGTCGCTTCACAACGGAGAACTTGACATGACCGTGTACTGGGACGAGGGTTTGATGCAGGACGATCACCGCAGTCCGGAGGTCCTGGCGGAAGGCGACTCGTGGTTTTCCTATTGGATCCCCGGCAACGGCAACCTCATCAACCGGTTCGACCACGACATCTGGAAGGATCAGTACACCATTCTCTGCATCGCCTCTCCCGGCGACGAGGCGATCAAAATGGTCGATGGCAACAGCCGCTGGGTCCTGCAGGAGACCCTCAAGGCGTACCGAACCATCAGGATGCTGCTGTTCAGCGGGGGAGGGAACGATATCGCGGGGAAGAACCTGTTGAAACTGCTGCAGCCGGACTGCAGCGGCGCGACAAACTACAAGGCGTGCTTCAGGGCCGGTCAGCCCGCCCAGCGAATCGCGGAGATCGAGCACGCGTACCGGGATCTCATCACCATCAGGGACATGTGCCGGCCAGAGGCCGTGATCGTCACGCACAACTACGACTACCCCGTGCTGGGCAGGAAATTACTGTGGATGGCCTGGCTTGATCCGTACATGGAGCTGGCAAAGGTGCCGAGACGGTTCAGACGGGATATCGTGGCGGAGTTCATAGACGGCCTCGGGAACATGCTCAACGGTCTCAAGCAGGCGGGATTCGAGTTCGTCAAGACATCGGGTGCATTGAACGGGGCTGACTGGGCAAACGAGCTACATCCGAATCTGGAGGGCTTCAAAAAAGTCGCCAGGCGATTCAGGAAAACGTTGCTCAAATACCTGCCGTAGCACCGGTCCGGCCGGCAGCCTTGTGCGTAGCCACGCGTATCAATCAAGCTGAAAACCGCAATTCAGCCACCGAGGACACAGAGCGATTCAAGGACTTGAATCATCACATCGCCCGCACCCGATTGGTGAACCAAGGCAAGAGCCCGAATCCTTGATTTTCCTCTGAGAACTCTGTGATCTCTGTGGCTAATAGCTTTTTCTGGGATCACGCGCATCAGTCCGCCGCGGTCCGCCGTGGGTGTCCCCGCATCGAGCGCTGGGCGATACGAAGCGGGCAGGCGGTTCTATTTCAGTTCCCATGCGGAATTGAGGCGCGTCAAATGCTGCGACGAAGGATTAATAAACACGCGTAACAAGCTGTAGTTTTTGAAGAAATTTGTATGCAGAGTGATCCAGCCGAGAACAATCTATCCGTTTGTTAGAAATTTAGTGATGTACCGCAATGATTTAAAGCTGAAAATAATCTCTGTGGATAACTTTTTTTCGGGCATAATCCGAAAGGTACCCCGCTAACAACGATCGACGAATAGGTTTTCCGGGATACGCCGGCTGCGCACCAAGATGGCAAGAACAAGGGAGGCTGTCTGCGCAACGAATCGCCGTTGTCGGCTGAGAATTATCTCTGGGGGCTAGAGGGAATTTGCCATCTTCACCGCGTTCCTTTTGCTCCCGATTTGGTGCTGCAGCAGTTTCCTCCTCCTTACGATCTGCTTTCCCTCCAACAAGCGGCAAAAGCGCTCGGGCTTGCGAGCGGCGTGCGCGACGTTCCTGTAGCGGAGCTGCCCAATCTGCCTGCGCCGTTTGTTGCGGTTCTGAAGCCGGCATCCGCTTCCTCGAATCCTCCAGCCGAAGGGAATCCGTCCTCACAAGACGAAGCCCGGAATTCGCACCGCCTGGCGATTGTGGTCAAGTGCGATGAACGCAAGATTTCATACTTCGAGAAAAGCGTAAGGACCCCCATCACCGCGACGCTTGCCGAGTTTGGCGAACAGTTCGCCGGGAAGGTTTTGCTGTGCGTCCCGGCCACACCCGAGCTGGAAGGCGAAGATGCGAAGCTGACCCGACAGGATCAATTCGGATTCCGCTGGTTCATCCCCGAACTCCTCAGGTACAAGACAATCTGGCGCGACGTGCTGTTTGCCTCGCTCGCGATCCAGTTGATGGCTTTGGCCACGCCCGTGTTCACCCAGGTGGTTATCGATAAGGTCATCGTACATCACACGATAAACACGCTTACCGTTATCGGCATCGCGCTTGCGGTATTCATTCTGTTTACCGCGGTGATGAGCTGGGTGCGGCAGGGGCATAGTGCGCGAGATCCTGGTGAAGGACGGCGAAACCGTGCAGGAAGGACAGGTGCTTATTCGCATGGACGCGCGCTTGTCCGAGGCGGATCGCAGTATCGTGGAGCACGAGCTCAAACTCAGAGAGTTGCAACTGCGGCGAATCGAGGCCGAGCTTGCGGGTTTGCCCATGAAACGACAAGCGGACGATCCTCCCGCGCTGTTTGTGCAGGTAGAGGCGCAGCACAAGGCGCGACTGCAGGCGTATCAGGATGCGCTGGACGGGGAGGTGGCGCTGCTTGCCAAGGCGCAGCAGGAGCTCAAAGTCGCGCTGGAAATCGAGGGCAAGCTCAAGAAGACGGTGCCCATCTATCGCGACCAGGCGGAAGGCTGGAACAAGCTCGCCAGAGAAGGCTTTGCCGGCAAACTGATGGCGATGGAGCGCCAGCGCCTCTACATTCAGAAATACGGCATGGTGGACGGCGTGGTCCAGCAAATCAGCGCCGATGCGCAAGAAAAATCCGAGGGCCCCGATGGTGTTCCCAAAGCTTATCGGGAAGCGGCCTACCGTGCGTTGATCGATCTGGACAGAGACTATCTCGAAAGCCAAGGCCGGCAGCTTAAACTGGTTCCCGGCATGCTGGTCAACGCCGAAATCCACCTCGGCACGCGCAGCGTTCTGGAATACTTGCTGTCGCCTGTGCGGAAGGTCGTGCACGAGGCGGGCAGGGAGCGTTGATTACTCGTCCGACCCCTCGTTTGAAACGAATTGGGTCAAGACCGGATCGGGTGTAAAGTAAGGGTTGCCGAAATGGCACAAGAAGGCCGGCACGCTTGCTTTATGCCGTGGTACCGGCGTTGTCTTCATCAACCTAGGGAGGAACAAAAATGAATCTCGTTGATCGCGTGAAGAACATCCTGCTGCAGCCGAAGACCGAATGGGCGGCCATCGAACCGGAGCAGACCGACCCCAAGACGCTCTACACCAGCTACATCGTCATCCTGGCGCTGATTCCGGCGGTGGCGGGCTTGATCGGCGCGAGTTTGTTCGCCAGCCGCATCGGAGTGGGCGTCATTCTGGGCGCTGCGATCATGCAATACGTGCTCACCCTGGTGATGGTGTTCGTGGTCGCCTTTATCGCCGACGCGCTTGCCCCCAGTTTCGACGGGCAGAAGAATCTGAATCAGGCGCTCAAGCTCACTGCCTATGCGATGACTGCTGCGTGGGTCGCCGGCGTCTTTGCCATTTTGCCCGTCCTCGGGTGGCTTCTTGTTTTGCTGGGAAGCCTCTATTCCCTGTACCTCTTCTACCTTGGGGTGCCCGCGCTGATGAAGGTGCCCGAACAAAAGGTCATAGGCTACACCGTAGTGGTCGTGGTGGTCGCCCTGGTCATCGGCATCGTGATCGGGACGATTAACGCCGGCATCATGGAAATGGGTGGCGGTGGGATGATGGGAGGCGTGCGGTAAGTCTGATTGCCCGTGCGGCTGCGGCAGCGCGCCACCAGGCGCAGACGGCGAACTGTCGCCGATTGGTGAAACGGAGAGAATCGAAAAATCAGCCGCTTGCCGGATATGTGTCTCATGTCCGTCGTAAGCGGGCGACGCTCGCCTCAGGTTAACCGTTCGTTTTCGAGAGGTTTGTCGCACCTGACGCGCGCGTTTCGTTTCGCATAGTGATGACATTTCCATTTTTCGCCCTCCATGGCACGTCAGGCCTGGTCTGCCTGTATCCCTTCAAATTTGGCACGGATGTTGCCGGACGTCCGGGGCGGATCAATTATGACAAAGAAACGCGTAACCCTCGCGCTGCAAGGCGGCGGCTCCCACGGAGCGTTTACGTGGGGCGTGCTCGATCGCCTGCTGGAAGACGATCGGATCGAAATCGAAGGGATCAGCGGCGCGAGCGCGAGTGCGATAAACGCAGTGGTACTGGCGCATGGATATACGGTGGACGGTCGGGAGGACGCGCGCCAGGCGCTGGAGGCCTTCTGGCAAAGTGTCGCAAGCAAGGCCGAGTTCAACCTGCTGCCCGGGGGTTGGCCTACGGCCACCCCCGCCGGATTGCAAGATCCCCATCGGGCCGTCACGGCGTTTCTTTTCTTGGCGCGATTCTTTTCTCCATACCAGCTAAGTCCATTCAACCTGAATCCACTGCGCGACATACTGGCGGCACAGGTCGATTTCGAGCGGCTCAGGTCAGAGTGCAGCATCAAGCTTTTCATCGCGGCCACCCGCGTGAGCACAGGCACGCTCAGGCTTTTCTCCACACAAGAGCCGTGGTCTATCCCCTGAAAATCTCGCTCAAGCCGTCGCGCCGCTTGGTAATGCTCCTCGGTCTCGCGCATGCGGCGGCTGCCGGAGCGGTACTGGTCGTTGATGTTCCGATCTGGCTGCAGCTCTTCCTTCTCGTGCTGATCGGCACGAGTTGCGGCCTATGCCTGTATGGCCCCGCTCTGTTGCGCAGCGGCGAGGCGATCATCGGCCTTGAAATCGGGGAGGGCGGCAGCCTGTCGTTTCAGACTCGGCGCGGCGAATGGCGCGAAGGCGCGGTGCTTGGCTCGAGCTTCGTTTCCCCCTATCTGACGGTCCTTGTCGTCAGGACAGAAGCCAAGCTCTTTGCCCGCCATGTCGTGATCATGCCGGACAGCCTGGCCGCGGAAGATTTCAGACGGCTGCGGGTCCGGCTCCACTGGCAGCGGGCAGGTATAGGCTAGTGGGCGTCCCGATCCATTCTCGATTGAACTACGGATTCATGCTCAGAATCAAACCAAAACGGAAGAGACTGGACCGCGTCCGGCAAGGAGGCCGTCATGCCGCAACTGAATCTTGGGATTCGTATTGGTTTGCCGCTCGTGTGTGTGCTGGGAATGCTGGTCATGGCGAGCGGCGCGTTTGCACAGACTTATCCCGGCAGGCCGATACGCGTCATCCGGGAGTTCATCCGCTCCGAGATTGCGAAATGGGCTAAAGTTGTGAAGGATGCCGGAATCGTTGTGCAACCCTGGTGAATACCGAGAGGAGCCACGCATGCTCATGTCCCGGGAAAGATCGGACTCCAGCCGTTGCTCGGTTGCGGAAGCTGCAACATTGATCGCCCGGGGAAAGCTCACAGCGCTGCGGCTTGCCGAGGACTGCCTCGCCAGAATCGAGCAGCGCGAGGAGGATGTGCAGGCGTGGGCCTATATCGATCCGGAACAGGTGCTGGCGCAGGCGAGGGCCTGCGATCGTATGCCGCGCCGCAGTCAGTTGCACGGTATCCCAGTTGGCGTAAAGGACATCATCGACACTCTTGACATGCCCACCGAATACGGTTCGCCGATTTACGCGGGGCATCGCCCGCGGTGGGACGCGGCCTGTGTCGCCGCGCTCAAGAACGCGGGTGCCATCATCATGGGCAAGACCGTAACGGTCGAGTTTGCGGTGCGGCACCCGAATAAGACGCGCAACCCTCACAATCCCGCGCACACGCCCGGCGGATCCTCCAGCGGATCGGCGGCAGCGGTGGCCGATTCCATGGTGCCGCTCGCACTGGGCACGCAAACCGGTGGCTCGATAATCCGCCCCGCGGCGTTTTGCGGTGTGGTCGGGCTAAAGCCCACGTACAACATCATCAACCGTGCCGGCATGAAGCCGGTCGCCGAGTCGCTCGACACGGTTGGCATCATGGGTCGCACGGTGCCCGACGTTGCGCTTGCGTTCTCGGTGCTGACGGGCGGCAGCACTCCCGATTTCGAAACCGCCACGAGGACCGAACCGCGCATCGCGTTTTCGCGCACGCCGCAGTGGCCGCACGCGGAGCCCGCGACGGTTGCGGCGCTGGACGAAGCGATACCCCGGCTCGCGCGCGCCGGGGCGCAGATCAAGGAGATCGTGCTGCCCGAACGATTCAACGGCATGCTCGACGCCGCCGGTAAGATCAACGACTATGAAACGAGCCGGGCCTTGAGCTACGAGCGACTGAATTTTCCGGAGAAGATCAGCCGGACCTTGATGGCAAAACTGGAGCAGGCCGATAAATGTGCCCTTGACGAGTACCTCGCCGCACAGAAGATGGTTGCCGAGTGCCGCAGGTTGCTGGACGATGTGTTTGCCGGATTTGACGTCATGCTGGTGCCGAGCGCGCCGGGGGAAGCGCCGCGCAGCCTCGATACGACCGGCGATTCGGTCTTCAACCGCATCTGGACTGCGCTGCACGTGCCGGCGGTAACGGTGCCGGTATTCACGGGACCGAGCGGCTTGCCGATGGGCGCGCAGCTCATCGGACCTTTTGGCATGGATCATCAAGCGCTGGTATGCGCCGAATGGGTGCGCCGGGCGCTCACATGATCTGATCAGGCTTTCCGAGAGTCAAGTCAGTAGAACTTGTTCGGTTCAACGAAGTCGGTGAAACCCCGCACGTAGCTGAAAAGCAGCCGTTCCGCTTCTTCCTTTGACGCGCATTCCGTCTTCGGCGGCGGGTTTACGCCGGGAGCGTCTTTGGCGTGCTTGTAATAATGGCTCACCGACCATAAAAAGGGTTGCTGGCTGCTCAGACTGCTGCCGGGTTTCTCGGTGATGCGGCCCTTAACCGGAAAGCCCAGGTTAGGAAAAGTGAAAATGTATTCGGACACCACTTTTTCGATTGACTTATACATGAAGACCTCGGGCGGATGACGATGCAGTCAACTGCAAAGTATAGCACTTGAAGGAGCGTCAAAAAATGTAAAAGTCCGGGGCCCGAGGATCCTCGATTGAAGCCGCAAGGTCCGCGCGGAATTGTGGAGAGAAGGGCGTCAGCCGACAAACGGTGGGCGATGGCGCACCAACGGTCGAGTCAACGGGTGATCCGTGAGGTTTTGCCTTCGTCGCTTTGCTGCCTGGTGCTTAAATAGGAGCGCAACGATCAATTACGTGGAGACTTTCATGGACAAAGACCGGCGGTCCGAGCGCACGGAGAGAAGGTCTGGAACCGAGCGGAGAAAATCCGACGATCCGAATTATCGCGGCCCCGAGCGACGCAGCCGCCTGGATCGGAGAATCCTGATTAACAGGCGAAACGCCGGCGGAAAAGAATAAACAAACAATTAGCGTTTACACGGCCTATAACGCGCCGGTGAGGTGGAGGGGAAACTTAAGGTGGGCGGCAGTGAGTACAGCCGGCGTCAGCCTCGCCACAGGATGCTGGATATTTAACATAATATACATTATGCGTAGTAGTGTCCGCCCAGAAGGTCCAAGGCCGGCGGATCTTACGATATTCTCAAACGGCCTTATGCCGGCCGTATAATAGACAAATGAGACGACACCTGATCGTTTTTTACACCGTTGTCATCATTCTCATCATCTCGGGCCGTTACGCATGGCTGCACTGCGAATGGGACTGGGTGTCTCGCATCAGTTCGGTCGGCGTTATTCTCGGTATCGTAATCGAACGCTGGAACGTGCTGGTGGGTAGACCGCTGACCACTCCGGCGCAGCCGACAGAACGGCTGTCTATCCTGTTGCTTTGTATCGGTACCTTTGTTGCCGGTTTTGGTGAACTCTTGGGCAAAACCTTCTTCGGGTGCCAATAGCGGCGGCCGCGATCCCGTCGCTTATTGCTCGGCTCCAGCCCCGATCAAAATGTCGGCGATCTCGCGCATCTCGCGGTCGAGCGCAAGTTCCAGCGCCGAATAACCGAATTTGGTCTTGTGGTTTACGTCCGCGCCGTGTTCGAGCAGCAGCAGCACCATGGGCGCATGACCTTCACGCGCCGCCATCATCAAGGCCGTCGTCCCGTTATCGGACGTCGCATTTACATCGGCTCCGCGCGCAATGAGAATGCGCGCGATGTCGATGCGATTGCTGGTCGCTGCGTACATCAAAGGGGTCCAGCCGGAATGATTGACGGCGGCACCTTTGTCCAGCAACAAACGCACGATATCGGTCTGTCCCTTGAATGCCGCCAGCATGAGCGGCGTCTCACCATGAAGGTTAGGCGTGTTGATTTTTGGCCGTGCCTCAAGCAACATTTTGATCAGACTGACTTTTCCGCCCTTGATTGCCAGCGTCAACAGCGATTCGCCCTCGGGGCTGACGCTATCCACGTCAACGCCCCGCTTGAGCAACTCCGAAACGGTCCTTTCGTCGTCATTCTTGACGGCGTGAATCATGTCCTCGTAAACACCGGCCACCGCGCATGTCGTGAACAGCAGCGCCACGCCGGCCACGTATGACTTCATGTTATGCATGAGCAACATCTTCTTCAATCTTGAATAACTTGTAAAAATTCTCAGAGGTCACTGTGGCTACCTGCGCCAACCGGATGCCACGCAGGGTGGCGATCTCTTCGGCCACATGCTTGACCAGCCCGGGCTCGTTTGGTTTTCCGCGATGAGGCACCGGGGCCAGATACGGTGCATCGGTTTCGATCAGCATCCGTTCCAGCGGTACTTTCCGGGCGATTTCTTTTAACGCTTGCGCGTTCTTGAAAGTCACGATTCCCGAAAAGGAGATGTAGAACCCCAGCTCCATCGCTGCTTCGGCTGCTTCCCACGATTCGGTAAAGCAGTGCATCACTCCGCCGGCCTGATCTGCTCCCTCGTCCCGCATGATGCGCAAGGTATCCGCCGCTGCCTCGCGCGTGTGTATGATGAGCGGTTTTCCGCATCGGCGGGCGGCGCGGATGTGGCGTCTGAAACGCTCGCGCTGCCATTCCAGATCGCCTTTCGCGCGATAGTAGTCGAGCCCGGTCTCGCCAATCGCGATGATTTTCGGGTGATCTGCGAGCTTGACCAGTTCATCAGCCGACACCTCCGCGACGTTTTCATAGTCTGGATGCACGCCGACCGAACCGTAGATGTGCGGATAGCGCTCGACAAGTGCGCGCACTTGGGGAAATTCCTCGAGTGTCACGCCGACGCACAGCGCGTGCGCAACCCCGTTTTTGCGCATCAGTTCCATCACGCTGTCGAGCCTGCATACCAGCTCGGGAAAGTTCAGATGGCAATGGGAGTCGACCAGCATCTCAGCAGATGGCCTTGCGCGCCGTGCCGGTGTGGATCAGCGCGGCGTAGTCGAGCAGCAGTTGTTCGAGCAACAGCCGCGGGTTGAGGGGATGGTTGATCACGCGCTGCAAGCGGATGGTTTCGCGGTGAAAGCGCAGTGCGCTCAAGGTTTCGATCCGCGCGGCGTGCGCGTGGATCGTCTCTGCGTAATCAGGGTTGTAACGGACGGTCCCCAGGAACTTCTGAAAGATCAGGTCGTACGTCCACTTTTGCAGCCAGCTCGCGACCTCTTGAACCGGATAATCCCGAATCTGCTCCGCGACGAGCAACGGGTCGAACATGCGATCGGCGAGCCGCCGCAGGAGAAAACCGCGCTGCTCCCAATACTCTTGTCCGGCAAGCCGCTGCGCGATCAGCGGCGCGTTGCCGGTCTGGGCGAGGGCAAGCCCAGGATCCGCAATGCCCTGCGTGCGTAACCACTCGATCGCGGTGCTCGGCTCGGGACCGGGGAGCTGCAACTGCCGGCAGCGACTCTTGATGGTGGGAAACAGATAGTGGAAACGGTGGGCGACCAGGAGGAAGAACGTTCCGCCTGGCGGTTCCTCCAGGCCTTTGAGAAGCGCGTTGGCGGCATTGATATTGAGCGCCTCGGCGGGATGGATCAGGATGACCTTCGGCCCACCGCGATGGCTGGTGATATTGATAAAATCCGCAAGCTCCCTGACTTGATCAACGGTGATCTGAAGGCTTGGCTTTTTTCCCCCGCCCTGCTCCTCTTCGGTCCCCTCCCCCAGGCTTTCGGGCTCGAGCAGCCTAAAATCCGGATGATTCGCCGATTCGAACCAGCCGCATGCCGGGCAGGCGTTGCAGGCCGCACCTGAGTTTGTCGGGTTTTCGCACAGCAGCGCTTGGGCCATGGCCCGGGCAAAAGCGAGTTTACCAATCCCTTGGCGACCGTGGATCAGGAGTGCATGCGGCAACCGGTTCTTACCTGCCATCAAGCGTTCAAATTCTGTTTCGTGCCAAGGTAAAATGTTCATTTTCAGACAGATATGGCTATATTTTAATCTTCTGAATCAAGTGTGAGCATGGAAACGGCAGGCTTATTCGACGGCATTGCAAATGGATATAAACTTTTCTTCAAGCTCTTTCTGGATGCGAGCTATATCGGCGCTGGCGTCGACGACATGAATTCTTTCCGGGTGTTCGCGCGCGCGCCGCAGATAAGCTTCACGCACCCTCCGATAAAACTGACTTTCCTCCTGCTCAAACCGGTCTGCTTGCTTGATCCGGCCGGTGCGCCTGCGGCCGATTTCCGGCGCAAGGTCGAACAGAATCGTGAGATCTGGCTGCAAACCCTGCTGAACCCATTGCTCGAGCGTTTCGATCTGCTCCCAGGCTACGCCGCTTCCCCCCGCCTGATAGGCGAAGCTGGCGTCGGTAAAACGATCGCAGACGACCCATGTTCCCGCCGCAAGAGCCGGTAGGATCAACTTGTCCAAGTGCTCACGCCGCGCCGCAAACATGAGCAGCGCCTCGGTCTCGGGATGGAGCCGCTGCACGCGGTCCAGCAATATTCTTCTCAGTTCTTCGCCCAGTTCCGTGCCCCCCGGCTCGCGCGTAACGCTGACAGCAATGTCGCGGTCCTGCAGCCAGCCGGCGAGCCACGCCACGTGCGTGCTTTTCCCGGCGCCGTCTATTCCCTCGAGTGTGATGAATTTGCCGCGCATCAGCGTCGTCCGGACTTTTGATATTTTGTTACGGCGCGATCGTGTTCATCCAGGGTGCGCGAGAATTGCGACGATCCGTCGCCCTTGGCCACGAAGTACAGCGCGTCACTTTCCGCCGGGTTAAGCGCAGCGCTGAGCGAGGCGAGTCCGGGCATGGCAATTGGTGTCGGGGGCAAGCCTTCACGGGTGTAGGTGTTATATGGGGTATCGGTGGCGAGATCCCGTTTACGGAGGTTGCCGTCAAAGCCTTCGCCTAACCCATAGATTACTGTTGGATCCGTTTGCAGCTTCATTCCGATCCGCAGCCGGTTGACGAATACAGCCGCGATCAGGGGCCGCTCGGCCGTCTGGCCGGTTTCTTTTTCGATGATCGAGGCGAGGATCAGCGCTTCGTAAGGCGTCTTGAGCGGAAGTTACGGCGCGCGCCGTTCCCACTGCGCTGCAAGGTTCGCTCGCATCAGCCGGTGGGCACGGTGCAGGATCGCAATATCGCCGTTGCCTCGGCTGAAATGATAGGTGTCGGGGAAAAACCACCCTTCCGGGGAGAGCTCGGTGATTTCCAACCGCAGCAAGATGTCGGCATCACTCAAATCCTTCGTATCATGTCTTAGCGCCGGGTGTTCCGCGAGCGCTTTTCGTATTTGGCGAAAGCTCCAGCCCTCGACAAAGGTGATGACATCCTGCGTGTAGTCGCCCTCGGTAATCTTGCGCAGCAGTTGCAGCGGCGTGATCGGTCCCTCGACTTCATAATTCCCGGCCTTGATATTGCCAGCTTCGCCGAGCAGCCTTGCCAGCAATACGAATCGAGCGGGTTCGCCCAGCAGCCCCGCATCGACCATCTGCTGCGCCGCGCTTCTCAGGCTGCTGCCTGCCTTGAGACTGAACTGCAGCGGCGTTTGCGCCGGCGATACCACGCTGTTCGCGTAGTAACCAAGCCAGCCGAGCGCTGCGGCAGCGCATGCAACCAGCACCAACGCAAGCCGCAGTAGACGATGACTAATCGTCTTCTTCATGGAGCCATTCTCTCACGCCCGACACCAGCACCCCCGGCTGCCATGTACGGTCGCTCAACTCCCGTACCTGCCAGACGCCGATCAGGCTGTTGACCAGCAGCACCTCCTGCGCTTGCAGTACTCGGTCCAGGCTCACGTGCTCGACGCGGCAAGCCATCCCATGTCTCGCCGCAGCTTCAACGACGCGCTCGCGCGTGACGCCGGCAACCCCACACCGACCGAGGTCCGGTGTCGCCAACCCGCCGCCTTCGATGATGAACAGGTTGGTCATGGTGCCGGCGATGGCGTTGCCTTCAGCATCGAGCAGCAGGCCTTCGGCGATGTCCGGAGCGCTCCACTCCGAGCGCGCCAGCACGTTTTCGAGCCGGTTCAGGTGCTTCACACCGGCGAGCGCGGGCTGGAAACCCAGGCGCAACGAGCAGAGATGCACCTTGACGCCCGCCCGTGCGAATTCGACGGGGTACCGCAGCGGCGCAGCGGACATCACGATGCGCGTGGGATGAAGCGGTGAAGGTGGAGCGTATCCGCGCTGCCCTATCCCGCGCGTGACGATGATCTTCGCCGCACAGTCCGGTTCGCGCTTCGCAACTTGCGCCAGTTCGCCGCGTAATACCTCTTCCGCCGGGCTGGGAATCGCGAGGGCGGCGCAATCACCCGCAAGCTTGCGATATTGGCGCGTCCATGACCGGGGGCGTCCGCCACGGATCGCCAGAGTGCGAAACACCCCATCGCCATAGGCGAGGCCGCGGTCGGCGGCGGGCAGGGCGTCGCTTTCTGCACCATTGACCAGAATCATCACGCGAAACAGGAGACCCCGGGACGCGCCGGACGCGGCCCCCTCAGATTCTGCGGAACACCAGGGTGCCGTTGGTGCCGCCGAATCCGAATGAATTCGATATCGCGACGTTGATCTTCATCTGGCGCGCGGCATTCGGCACGTAGTCCAGATCGCACTGCGGGTCCTGATTGAAAATGTTGATGGTAGGCGGCGCCACCTGGTCGCGCACCGCCAGCACCGAAAACACCCCCTCAACGCCGCCGGCGGCCCCGAGCAGGTGGCCGGTCATGGACTTGGTCGAGCTCACCGCGATTTTTCCGGCATGGTCACCGAAGCAGCGTTTGACCGCGATGGTTTCAGCGATGTCGCCCAGCGGCGTCGAAGTGCCGTGCGCGTTGATGTAGTCGACCTCGTCGCGGTTCACCCCGCCGTTCCGGATGGCATTGGCCATGCAACGCATCGCGCCGTCACCGTCGTCACAAGGCGCGGTGATGTGATGAGCGTCAGCGCTCATGCCGTAGCCGGCGAGCTCGCAGTAGATCTTCGCCCCGCGTGCCCTCGCGTGTTCGTATTCCTCGATCACCAGCACACCTGCGCCCTCGCCCAGCACGAAACCGTCGCGATCCTTGTCCCATGGGCGGCTGGCGGTTACGGGGTCGTCGTTGCGACCGGATAGTGCCCGCGCGGCGCAGAAACCGCCGACACCGAGCGGCGACACCGTCGCTTCGGCGCCGCCGGCAATCATCACGTCGGCGTCTCCGTACTCGATGAGCCGGCCCGATTCGCCAATGCAGTGGGTGGCGGTAGCGCAGGCAGTCACGATCGCCAGGTTGGGTCCCTTGAAACCATACATGATCGAGAGATTGCCTGAGATCATGTTGATAATGGTCGCCGGCACGAAGAACGGGGAAATCTTGCGCGCGCCGCCTTTCTGCAACTCGACATGAGTGTCCTCGATCATCGGCAGCCCACCGATTCCCGAGCCGATGTTGACCCCTATGCGCTCGGCGTTCTGCGGCGTCGCCTCAATTCCGGCATCCTTGATCGCGTCAATCGCCGCCGCCATGCCGTAATGGATGAAAGTATCCATGCGGCGCGCTTCTTTGGCCGACAAATACCGGGTGACTTCGAACTCCTTCACCTCGCCCGCAATCTGTGAACTGAAAGCGGATGGATCGAAGCGCGTAATGGGGGCGATTCCGGACTTGCCGGCAACGATGTTGGCCCAGGCCGACTCCACCCCGATTCCGACGGGGGAGACGATCCCAAGACCGGTTACGACTACTCTGCGTCTTGCCAAATTGGCTCCGGAACGGGCGTGGTTAGGACTTCAGGTGCCCCCTGATATAGTCGACGGCCTGCTGCACGGTCGTGATCTTCTCCGCTTCCTCGTCCGGAATCTCGGTCTCGAACTCCTCCTCCAGCGCCATCACCAGTTCAACGGTATCGAGCGAATCAGCGCCGAGGTCGTTCACAAACGACGATTCGTTCTTGACGTCGGCTTCATTGACCCCAAGCTGCTCGGCGACGATCTTCTTGACGCGTTGCTCGATGTTTTCCATTAACGTCCCCCTTTCCTCTTTTGCGTGATGAATCAGAATCGATGGACCGGAATCTCCTGCATGACAGGAAAAATTTTCGGGCCGGAATGAAGCGCGTATTCTACCAGAATTGCCGCGCAAAAAACATTTGAAATTCAACGACAACGGCCATTGTTACCTGTCAATCCATGTACATGCCGCCCGTTCTCGTTCATCGCTCGTAATCAAGTGCGAGCGATCTCGAATCTCCCCTCGCCCGCTTGCGGCAGAGGGTCGGGGGGTGAGCTGGGAATTCGAAGGACGTGCCTGCGCACGTCCGAGCCAGCGAACGCCCGACGCGATGCAGCGCGTCGGGCCGGAACGGGAACGGCGGTCGGTGCGCATGCGCCTTCAGTCCATGTACATGCCGCCCGTTCTCGTTCATCGCTCATAATCAAGTGCGAGCGATCTCGAATCTCCCCTCGCCCGCTTGCGGGAGAGGGGCGGGGGTGAGGGAACGGCGGCACCAGGAAATGCATGCGATCTTAACCCATGTACATGCCGCCGTTCACATGCACCGTGCAGCCGGTCACATACGCCGCGCCGGGCGAAGCGAGAAACGCGACGACCGCGGCGACGTCCTGCACCCTGCCCAGCCGCCCGAGCGGGATCTGCCGGATGAGCATGTTGCGCTGCTCTTCGTTCAGTGCCCGCGTCATGTCGGTGTCGATGAAACCCGGGGCGACGCAGTTGACAGTGATGTTTCGGCTGCCCACTTCACGCGCAAGCGACTTGGAAAAACCGACGATGCCGGCTTTGGCCGCCGCGTAATTGGTCTGCCCGGCGTTTCCCGTCGCGCCCACCACCGAAGTGATATTGATGATGCGGCCGAAGCGCGCCTTCATCATCGGGCGCAGCACCAGTTTCGACAGCCGGTATACCGATTTCAGGTTGGTCGACATAATGTCGTCCCACTCCTCGTCCTTCATGCGCAGCAGCAGGTTATCGCGCGTGGCGCCGGCATTGTTGACGAGAATCGCGATGTCGCCGAACTCGCGCTGGATCGACGCGAGCGCGGCTTCCACCTGCGCCACGTCATTCACGTTCGTGACCAGGCCCGTGCCCTTGATGTCGGCTTCGGTCAAGCTCCGCCTGATGCCAGCGGCTCCACCCTCGCTGGTGGCCGTGCCGATCACGACCGCACCTTGCCGGCCAAGCTCCAGCACGATCGCCTTGCCGATGCCACGCGAAGCGCCGGTCACGAGCGCCACTTTGCCATCCAATGCGGTCACCGGAGGGTCTGCCGTGTCTGCTGCAACGACTGCGGATCGGCGATGGCAAAAGCCTGCAAATTGCCATCGATGCGCCTGATGAGCGCAGCCAGCACTTTGCCCGGCCCGCACTCCGCGACGTGGGTCGCGCCCGCCGCCGCCATGTAACCGATCACCTCGACCCAGCGCACCGGGTTACACGCTTGGCGCGCAAGCGCGTCCTTGATGTTCGCTGGTTCAGTTACTACCGCGGCATCCACGTTGTTGACAACTGGGATGCGGGGCGCATTGAAAGTGATTCCCTTCATGTACTCGGCAAGCCGTTCCGCTGCGGGCTTGAGCAGCGAAGAATGAAACGGTGCGCTGACCGGCAGCATCAGCGCGCGCTTCGCGCCTTTGGCTTTCGCCACTTCAGCGCCGCGTGCGACGGCCGCCTTGTGGCCGGCAATCACCACCTGGCTGGGCGCGTTGAAGTTCACCGCCTCAAGCACCTGCCCTTGCGCGGCCTCCCTGCACGCCGCGCGCACCATATCATCATCGAGTCCGAGAATCGCCGCCATCGCGCCGGATCCCATCGGCAGCGCTTCCTGCATTGCCCGCGCCCGAAAGCGCACCAATGGCACTGCGTCGCGGAACGCGATCACCCCGGCAGCCACGAGCGCCGTGTATTCGCCCAGGCTGTGCCCGGCGACCAGCGCAGGTTTCACGCCGCCCGCTTCGCGCCAGGCGCGGTAGACGGCGTAGCCGGCAGTGAGCATCACCGGTTGCGTATTGACCGTTGAATTCAGCGCTTCCGCCGGACCGTCGGCAACGAGTCGCCACATGTCCTGCTCCAGCGCATCGGAGGCTTCGGCAAACGTGTCGCGCACCACCCGCGAGTCGGCGAACGGCTGCATCATGCCGACCGTTTGCGAGCCCTGTCCTGGAAAAACCAATCCGAATTTCATGCTTTCGTTGTTACCACTTGATGAGCACCGAGCCCCAGGTGAAACCGCCACCCACTCCTTCGAGCAACACGTGCTGGCCCGAGCGGATGCGCCCGTCCCGCACCGCCTCGTCGAGCGCGAGCGGAATCGAGGCTGCCGAAGTATTGGCATGGCGGTCGACAGTGGTTACGACCTTTTCCATGCTCAGTCCGAGTCTCCTGGCCGTTGCCTTGATGATGCGGATATTCGCCTGATGCGGGATCAGCCAGTCGATATTGGACTTCCGCAGATGATTGGCGGCGAGCGCTTCCTCGGCGACTTCCTCAAGCACTTTCACCGCAAACTTGAACACCGTGCTGCCTTCCATTTGCAGGAGCGGCCTGCCGCTTATCTTGCCGCCGCTCACCGTTCCCGGCACCGAAAGCATACCGGCGTAGCTGCCGTCGGCGTGCAAATGGCAGGACATGATTCCCGGCGCGCTGTCCTGCTTCAACACGACCGCGCCGGCGCCGTCGCCGAACAGCACGCAGGTCGAGCGGTCTTGCCAGTCCAGAATGCGCGAGTAGACTTCCGTGCCCACCACCAGCGCGTATTTGTACTGGCCGGTGCCCATAAATTGACTGGCGGCGCCGAGCCCGTAGACGAAGCCGCTGCACACCGCCTGCATGTCGAAGGCGGGGCAGCCCTTGATGCCGAGCTTGGCTTGCAGGATGCACGCGGTGCTCGGGAACACCATGTCGGGCGTGGTGGTTGCGACAACGATAAGACCGATGTTCTGTGGGCCGATGCCAGCCGCCTCGATCGCCCTGCGGCTCGCCGAGAGCGCGAGATCGCTCGCGTTTTCACCCTCGGCGGCGACATGACGCTGGCGGATTCCGGTGCGCGTGAATACCCACTCGTCGGTGGTGTCCACCATACGTTCCAGGTCCCGGTTCGTCAGGACCTTGGCCGGCAGATAGCTGCCGGTGCCGACAATACGGGAATAGATCGTCACGCCGCACTTTTCTCGATGGATGACATGCGCTCGGTGATATGTGCGAGCACGCCGCTGCGCGCTTCTTCCACGGCACGCTCGATCGCGAATCCGAACGCGAACACGTCCGCCGAACCGTGACTCTTGATCACGATTCCCCGCAGCCCCAGAAGCGTCGCCCCGTTGTAGCGGCGATGATCGATCCGGCGCTTGAACGCGTTGATCACCGGCAGCGCCACCAGGCCGGCAAGCCTGGTGAATACGCTGCGCTTGAATTCTTCACGCAGATAGGTGGAAAGCAACTGCGCGAGGCCCTCCGAAGTCTTGAGCGCGACGTTGCCGACGAAACCGTCGCACACCACGATGTCGGTTGTTCCCTGGTAAATGTCGTCACCTTCGACGTTGCCGTAGAAATTGAGTCCGCTCGCGCGCAGCAATTCAGCGGCACGCTTCACCACCTCGTTGCCCTTGATGTCTTCCTCGCCGACGTTGAGCAGGCCTACGCTCGGGCGGTCTTTGTGCTCCACCGACGCCACCAGCTCTGAAGCCATGATGCCAAACTGCAGCAGGTGCTCCGCGCTGCAGTCGACATTGGCGCCGAGATCGAGCACGTAGGTGTGTCCTTTCAGGGTCGGCAGGATGCTCGCGATCGCCGGACGATCGATGCCGGGCAGGGTCTTCAGCACGAATCGCGAAATCGCCATCAGCGCACCGGTGTTGCCGGCGCTGACGCAAGCATTCGCCTCCCCGCTCTTGACGAGATCGATTGCCACACGCATCGAGGAATCCTTCTTCGCCCGCAGCGCAAGCGCCGGTGGCTCGTCCATCGTGACAATCTCGGTTGCGGGCCGTACCTTGAGCCGCGCGCCGGTCGGGGCGTGTGTGCGGCCCAGTTCATCCTCCAGCGCTTTCGGTTTCCCGACCAGAATGAACGAGGTTTGCGGATCGCGGGCGAGATAATCGAGCGCCGCGGACACCGTGACGTGCGCGCCGTGATCGCCACCCATGCAGTCGATGGCAACGGTCACCTCCATCGGGAAGCCTCCTCTGGCATGCCCGTTGTCGTTGTTTTCGGGCACGCTCGCCGGGTCAGTGCGCTCGGGCAACGCCGCCGCGCGTTACTCGCCCTTGGTCTTGATGACTTTCTTGCCGCGGTAGTACCCATTCGGGCTCATGTGGTGCCGCAGGTGCACCTCCCCGGTGGTGGGCTCGACCGCCATCGGCGGATCGGTCAGAAAGTCGTGCGAGCGGTGCATGCCCCGCTTCGACGGCGACTTCTTGTTCTGTTGTACTGCCATTTCAGTGCTCCTTACGTTTACTGTCCCGAACCTTTCTTGAGCGCGGCCAGCTTGGCAAAAGCGGCTGGCGCTGACCCCTCACGCCGCATTGCGCTCAGAACGCTCTGGCAACTGCCGTCGGCGTGCCGCGGCGCAAACGGCAGACTCAGCAGGATCTCGTCTTCGATCAGGAAGGCCACGTCCAGCGCCAGATCCGCTTCGATACAATCCGCGGCCTCCGGATCGTCGGCATCCGCGCCCAAATCTTCACCCCGGCGTACCAGCAGCAGCGTGTTCGACAGTTGCAGCGGGTAATCCAGCGGACCCAGGCAGCGCTGGCACTGCAAGTGGAGCAATCCGCTGATTTCCAGCGCTAGAATCGGCCGTCGCTCGGCGTCCCGCCCGCCTTTAACTACGAAGTCGACGCTGCCGTCGGCATCGACCAGACAATCCTGAAGACGCACCAGATTTGTCACCGGCAGCCTGCCTCGCAACTCCTGTGCAGCACGGGCGAATTCCAGACTATCTATGACAGTCTGTGCAGACATAAGGCGCGCATGATAGTATTTTTGCGGCATTCTGTCAAAGGAAGAAGTCGGAAAACGCAGGTTTGGCAGGCACTTAGGCCCGTTACTTCCTGCCGTTTCGGTCCGCTTGCAGCACCACGTATCTGACTTGGATTCTCCACGACTCATCCTTGCTTCCAGTTCGGCCTACCGCCGAGCTTTGCTCGAGCGCTTGCGCCTTCCGTTCGAGGTGGTTGCGCCGCAGGTGGACGAAACGCCGCTCGCCGGCGAGCCCGCGGAGCGCACCGCTCTGCGTGTAGCTGAGTTGAAAGCGCGCGCAGTGGCAAAGACCATCCAGAACGCGCTGATCATAGGCTCCGATCAGGTCGCAGTAATGGGAGAAAGGAAACTCGGTAAACCCGGCGACCACGCGGCGGCGGTGGCGCAGTTGCGCTCGATGCGCGGCAAAAGCATGGTTTTTCACACCGCACTGTGTCTACATAACTCCGCAACGGGCAGGATTCAGGTTGCAAACGTACCCACCACGGTGGTTTTTCGCGATTTCAGCGACGCCCAGATCGAGCGCTACCTTACGTTTGAACAGCCCTACGACTGCGCGGGCAGCGCAAAGATCGAGGGACTCGGTATTGCCCTGGTTGAACGCGTCGCGAGCGATGACCCGAGCGCGCTGATCGGCCTGCCGCTCGTGCAGCTCGCCTCGATGCTCAAGAACGAAGGTGTTGAGGTGATATAGAACCCCTCGCAAGAATCGGAAAAGTTAGCCGCAGATGGACGCCGATGTCATGTGGATCATCTGATTAAGTGATTGAGTGATTAAGTGATCGAGTGATTAGGTAAGGCACCAGGACTGGTCACGGCGTTTGTGTCGTGGGCGAGCTAGGGATTAAGTGATCGAGTGATTAGGTAAGGCACCAGGACCGCTCACCAACCAATCACTTAGTCACTGAATCACTAAATCACTCGTCTTATCCGTTCATCGGCGATTTCACCTTATTTTTAGCAACTTCCGGAAAGGCAGCAAATGAGAAAGCCAGGCACGCTCTACCTGATTCCGGCCGCGCTGGGCGGCGGCGACGCAAGTGCGATACTGGCAGGCTCGACCCTGCGCGTGCTGGTAACTCTCACCAGTTTTATAGTCGAGCACCCGAAAAGCGCGCGGCGGTTCCTCAAGGCGGCCGGCTATCCGCATCCTCTGCAGAGCCTCGAGTTCCGCACACTTGATGAACACACGGCTGAAACCCAGTTGCCGCAACTGCTGGAACCGCTGCTCGCGGGCCGCAACTGCGGGCTGCTCTCAGAAGCCGGCTGCCCGGCCGTTGCCGACCCTGGCGCAGGGCTGGTGCGCCTGGCACACGCTCGGGGCATACGCGTCGTCCCGCTGGTGGGCCCGTCCGCGGTGTTGCTGGCGCTGATGGGGTCAGGGCTAAATGGCCAGCGTTTTTCGTTTCACGGCTATCTCCCGGTAGACAAGGAAAAGCGACGCGCAAAACTGGCCGAGCTCGAGCGCGACTCGCTGCGCGGGGACACGACGCAGATCTTCATCGAGACGCCGTATCGCAACCAGTCATTGCTGCAAGCGATAGTCGAGAATTGCCGCGATGACACCTTGCTCTGCCTGGCGACAGAACTCACGTTGTCGACCGAATCGATCCGCACCCAGCCGATTGGGGCTTGGAAAAAAAATCCGCCGGATCTCGACCGGCGGCCGACGGTATTCTTGCTGTATCAGAAGCGGTAGAAGACAGAGAAATGAAGCTTGGTATGGCCTTCAGTGGTCGCGGGCGAGATCCCGAGCGACACGCCATTCAGGACCAAGGCAAAT
>MERG01000369.1:21080-24383 GCA_001771985.1 Betaproteobacteria bacterium RIFCSPLOWO2_12_FULL_62_13
ATGACCGGAACCACGTGTCTGCGATGCCCGGCGTCGTAGAAAGCGAACGGGGCCACGCCCCACGCCAGCGCGGGCGCGTGGGCTTCGATATTGATGAAATAACCCTTGTCGCCGGTCACTTCCCTGTCGCGCAGCCCCCGCACCGATCCTACCCCGCCCAGTCCGAACTGTTCACCCGGTATCAGCGCCTCATCTGCGTATTGACCGCGGAATCGGCCGATCAAGCTCCAACCCCCACCAAGCGAATAGGCGGCCTCCAGCCCGTAGCGGAATGCTTCCCAGTTCTTGGCCGCGCCTTGACGCGCATTGTTATAAGAGACGTCGTCATTGGCGCGTCCGCCACCGATGTTGGCCAGGTATTCAACGTATCCCCCGATTCCTCCCTGCAAGTGCTCGGCTCGGGCGAGGTAGCGCAGCGAAAGCGGACGGCTGCCGACGGGGGTGCTCTGCACTGGCGTTCCCTCGAAGGCTACATCGCTCCTGAAAAACCGGTCGTCGAGCGCCAGCGAAACATGCTGGTTGACCACGCCGAATTTGGGCAGCGCATAGGTCGCCCTCAATCCCGAGAACTCGCCGCGGCCGCTTACGTCAAAGCTCTGGCCTCCCAATCCGACTGTGCCGGTGTCCACATCGGACTTGGTCCAGTAGGCCGCGAGCGAGGTGTGATACCCGTAAAGCGGCAGCCAATAGAACGCGCCAAGCTGCATTACGCGGCTCACGTATTCAGGCGAGGTGGTGTATGCGAGCGTAAGCGCATGGTCCCGATCGAACAGGTTGCTCTGCTGATGTCCGATTGTGAGCCGCGTGTAGCCGGTATTCTGGTTGATGGTGTTGTCAACATCGCGCGTGCCCCCGTTCAGCGCGACAAAGGTCTGCATGCTCGGCACGTCGCGCACGCGGACCTCGGCATCGAGATGATCCGGTTCTTGGCTTTCCTTGATGTTTACCGTCAAACGCT
Source organism: Betaproteobacteria bacterium RIFCSPLOWO2_12_FULL_62_13 (assembly GCA_001771985.1). GTDB lineage: Bacteria > Pseudomonadota > Gammaproteobacteria > Burkholderiales > SG8-41 > DSOT01. The sequence goes on from MERG01000369.1 coordinate 22,039, forward strand.
TCGCGGGATGCTCGTTCGCCAGGCTCAACTGGCGCGCGAGTTCTTTTACTTGAGGAGGCTTCCCTGCTTCCAAAGCCGGCAGGCTATTGAGGACGTTCTCGTTCGAAAAGTGCTGGTTCCCCGCGACGCTAACCTGGGCCAGGGGAAATTGTAAAATCCGCAGCTTGACCTCGCCCGCGACCGGGCGCTGTGCGGGCACGATCACGCGGTGAAACGCGAAACCCTTGTCGCGCAGAGCGTTCTCCAGGGCGATGGCCGCGGCTTCAAGGGTCGTCAGGCTCTTATGCTTTCCCAGGTGCGGGGCGAGAATCGCCTGCGTTTCCTGGTCGGAAAGCGGGTTTTCTCCTTCCACTACGAACTGTTTTACTTCGAGCAGCAGGGATTCGGCGCCGTAGGCAACCTGGCCCCAGCCGATGGCGACGGCGAAGGCCGCCGCTACCAATTGTTTCCAGATTGCAGTTACCCTGTCGTTTTGGAGTGGATCCATTGCACCTCACATCTCACAAATCACATCGCCCGGACGGCCGCCCGGATTGAGAACGTTCAGGCGGAACCTATCGAGTTGATCGGGCAGCGGATACGGGTCGACGAGCATGAACGCAGGCGTAATCAGGAGACGCACTGGCGTAAGCTGGCCCTCGCCCAGATAACCCGCTTCTCCGGCGCCGAGATCAATCGAGCCTTCCTGGGCCGCGAGTTCGATGTGCCCCTCCCGCACGACCACATACAGCCCCGGATGCTGCTCCTCGATGTCGATCAACCCAAACAGGTTGTCGAAATCGATCTCGATCATGTCCGGCCGCGGTGCAGGCTCAATCAGGAAGAACTCCGGAACGCGGTCCAAGAGGGCAAGCCGGTCCTGTGCCGGGTTATATACCCCGGCGCGGTCCATCTCGATGAGAAGGGAGCGCTCTCCGACCTGCAACGCAACCGCCCCTTGCCACGTGTAGGCAAACGCCGCCTCGGAACACGGGCCGGCAACACAATCGAGCGCCAGCCTGCCGTCTACTCCGGTGCCTCGAATTCCGACGATGGCCGTAATCATGTTGACCTGCACCGTCTTTGGTTCGCGTTTAGCGAGCAGCCCGGTCAGCACGCGCGCCCCGCCCTTCACCACACGGACGATGAAATTGCCGCTGTCCGCTCGCGGACTGCTGAAACGAACGTTCTCAAGCTTGAACTCGGACTCGGCGATCACGGTCACTACGGACCGGTCACGGAACGCCAGCACCGCATAGGAATCCTTCTGGGTCCGGATGGTATCTCCGTTGAACAATGGGGTCCCTCTGGATATCGTGCGAACCTGACCGTCCACTCCGACTGCCGACGTCGTGCCAGCCAGTATCGCAACCCGGGCCACGATCGAATCCTGCGGCGCGGCTGCGACCTTCTGCGCAGCGCGCGATTCGTGCGCGCACTCCGGCCCGCAAATCCGCGCGTCGAACGAAGTTCCGCGGATTCCGATCGTCGCAGTCGCGGTGCTGACCCGCACCCCCTGAGGATTGCGTTTCGCGATCAGCCCCGACACCGCACGCAATCCTCCCTTTAGCAGCCTGAAAAGCGCCGATTCCTCCTTGGCGTCATGGCTGAACTTGTCGATGGCGAAGGTGGTGTCTGGCCGCAACGTCATCTTCGACCCGTCTTTGAGTCCGATAACCGCGAATCCGCGGCCCCCAGTCTCGATGACGTCGCCCTCGTTGAGCGGATCCCCCTTCTGTATGAAACGCAGATCCTCGCCTGCACGCTGCGCGCTGGCGATCCCGTAGACGTGGATCACTTCGCCCACCGGTTGTGCCGCGGTGGCCGGGGTGCAGCCCAGCACGATCGCGAACCACAGCAGGACCACACTGGGGTGCGTCAGAAACCAGTGCCGCCGCGAGCAGCTTAACGGCATATCGGGACCCTTCTTGTCAGGGTTGGATCCGTTTCCTCTCCTGGCGGAGTGATTTCGAACAGCGCGGTGCTCAAGTCCTCCTGCAGCGGCAGGATCAAAGATGTCGTGTCAATAAGAGTAGTCGTGGCCGGAGTCGGGGGGCCAGAGATGAAGGCACTTCCAGCCGCCTGCGTCAAAACGATGCTTCCTCCGGGGGCGCTGATCGTCTGCGGGGGTCCGCCGCTGAGGAACGCGTCTGCGCCGGGCCCCGTGCCTCCGGTGAGGGTGATGTCTCCGGTTGCGGCCGTGACGATTTGCGGACCGGCAGTGACGATCGATGCATCCGCGTTACTGCCTCCTCCGCCCACGAGCGCAATGTTGTCGCTCGCAAGAAGGGTCTGAGCACCGAGCGAACTGATAAACGCGTCTGCGCCGGCCCCGCTGCCTCCGGTCAGCGCTATGTCTCCACTCG
>MERG01000369.1:24426-30380 GCA_001771985.1 Betaproteobacteria bacterium RIFCSPLOWO2_12_FULL_62_13
TGCGTTGCCGCCGCTGCCTCCGGTCAGCGCAACCGTGCCGTTCGAAAGGATCGTCTGAGTGACGGGATCAATGGTTGCCAGTGAATCGGCGCCGCTGCCGCCCAGCACCTGGATGCCGGCCAGGAGAGTGCTGATCGTCTGGTTGTTGCTCGAACTCAGCTTGGACAGCGATCCCACGTCCCCGCTCTGAACCACGATGGAGCCCGCAAATACGTTCTGGTCCACGGCTTGGATGAGAGATGTGCCGCGCGCATTAACGTCGCCGAGCTTCAGTATTCCGGAGGTGCCGGCCGCTTGCATGAACTCGGGATAACCGACTTCCAGGAGCTGGGACGCACTCGTTTCAATCTTTGCCGTTCCCGTGCCTCCGGCGGAAACGAAGATGCTGGTTCCGGTTGTGCCGCTTTGGTTGGTGGTGTGTATTCGTTGATTGCCGGCTGCAAAGATCTCCGCGGTTCCGCCATTCATGGTTGCCCCTGAAGTCGTGAGGACCTCGACATATCGGCTCGTTGCGGTCTGGGTGCCGCCCGATGTAATACCGATCGTGCCTGCTCCGCCGCTGTTGAGACGGATGCCGCCACTCGATGCGCTCAGGCTCTGCGTCGTTGCGGCCAGGTTGCGGATCAATACCGAGGCATCCGCGTGTGCATCCGGATCGGAGGTGAGCGTGATGCCGCCGAATGCGGACACCGTCTGGCTGCCGCCGGACGCGGGATTCAGGATGCCGGTGGTCGAAAACTGGTGGCCACCGTTCATCGTGATGCTGCTCGCGTTAATCGTCTGATCACCGGAGGCAGCGGAGAGGTTGCGCAGAACGGCATCGGAGGTGTTGCTCGCGTCCGTCCCGGCGCCCCCCGTCAGGGTGATCGCGCCGGTCGAGATGGATTGCGTGTCGCCTTCGATGATCGCGCTCGCGTTGGCCAACGGGCTCGCTTCCGTGCCCTCGGCGGTCAAAGCAAGGCCCGCGCCGCTGATGGACTGGTTGCCGGTTGTTGCAATCCGCGCAAAAGCGCCGTTACTCGCCCCGGCCTTCACCGCAATGTTACCCGCGGTGATACTCTGGAATCCGGACGCGAGAATTTCAGCTTTCCCGACGGCACCCGCGCCACCCTGCCCTTCGACAGTCAAGTTACCCCCACCGAAGATGGTCTGTGTAGTTCCCGATTGCAGCAAGGCATAGGCTCCGTCTCCTGTCCCCGCCTTCACGGTAGTCGCACTGCTGACCCCGACGTTTTGGGACCCGATTGATGTAACTTGAGCATACGCTCCGGTCCCAGAGCCGCCCAGAATCTGGAGCGCACTTACCGGGATACATCCAAATATCGTGTCACGACAGATCTTCTGCTGATTTGCGCCGGTTTCTTCGATCTTCGCGAAGGCATTCTGACCGGCTCCGCCTTCGACCGTAACGGTGCCGCCGCTCATATTGAAGTCTTGGATGCCACTGCCAGAATGTGAGAGCGTAACCGAGGCGTCGGTGCCACTGCCGCCTTTCAGCTTGAAGCTGTCGGCTGAAGTGGAAGTGGCGTCTACCCGCTGTTGAGTCGTCGCGGTTACAGTCACCTTCTCCCCTGCCGCCGCGCCGCCCAGAAACTCGATCTTGCTCGCGGACCCGGTTGTGGTGAATTGTTGGGTGGGCGCCGTAATAGTCACGCCGCCGCCACCACCACCACCGGCATCTGCGTTGATGTTGATGTTGCCATTGGCGGCGAACGTCTGGCTCGCGCCGCCGGTAAGGGTCACGTTGCCTTTGATCAGCAAGTCCGCCGTCGTGCTCCCCGCCGCATTGAGGTTCTGGGTCGTGTTGCTCAGGCTGAGCGGATTGGCAGCAGTGCCTTGAAGGCTGATATCGGCGCCGGCTGTGGAAGAAAGAGTCAGGTTCGTCGCATTGATCGTTCCAGGACCCGCTACCAGAAGGGTCCCGTCGGAAACGGCGAACGTGGCATTTGTGACTGGGGTGCCTCCGACAGACACGATCTGGAATGTGTTCGTGACCGCTCCGAACAGATCGCTGGCGGGCCGGGCGAAACCGAAGTTCTGTCCTGGCGTGTCGAGGGCCACGGTTCCAGTGCCGGAACCTCTGGTGCTGACCGACAACGTACTGAAGTCAGTATCCGAAGTGACGTTGAAGCCGTGAGCACCGGTCAGGTCGAGCGCGCTTGTGCCAGTGAGCGTCGCCGATACCAAGCCTTCATTGCCGGTTGCCGAGCCGCCGCGGTCTGCATTCAATACTACGGTGGGTGATGTGAGCAGAAGCGGCGTACCGCTGGTTCCGATTTCGCCGTTGGAAGTCGTGATCGCCACCGACGAATCCGAGTTGATGCTGAAACTGCCGCTGCGCGTGATGTCGCCGCCGCTGAAGGCATTGAGCCGGATCGCCGCACCCCCGGTGCCGGTCGTCAAATTGCCGCCGACGATGATGTTGCCCGCGGCATTGAACGTGTTGATCTGTATCGAGCCCCCGGAGCCGCTGGTATTGATTGCACCGGTATTCACGGTGCTGTTCGCCGTGAGCTGGACGTTCCCGCCGTTCGTCGTGATTCCGCCGGTCGCAGCGTGTATGCCGCCGCCGAAAGAAGTCAGAGTCACATCGCCGCCGCTGGTCACGATCCCGCTGCCCGTGGTACGGATCCCCGTAGTGTTCGCGGTAAACGTAAAGTCCAATGGGCTGCTTGGGCTATTGAGCGCCAGATTGAAATCGCCGTTCCCCAGATCTGAAACGGTCAGCGACTGGCTACCGCCCATGTTGATCAGCGAAATGGGGCCGGTATCTGGTCCGGTGCTGCTCGTCGCGATATTGATCGAGTCGAATGGCCCGCCGTTCGCATTGAGAAGTACCTCGCTCCCGGCGTTGACCGTCAGGTTCAGGTTGTTCGCACCGTTGAGGAGGTCGAGATTGGTGGCACCCCCCATAGAGTCGAGACCGTGTATGTCGCCGTTCGCAGCGAGTAGCTGAATTGTTTGTGCCGTGATCCCGCTACCGCCAAACTGCTGCCTGATGCCGTTCGAAGACGTGATATTGACCTCGCCGGTGTTTCCGGCGTTGATCGTCGAAAACACGAAGGGGGTCGCACCGCCGGATCCCAACGTAATCGTGCTGCCGCTTCCTCCAGTGATTGCACCGCCCACTGTTAACAATCCGCTGGCGTCCAGGGTAATATTGCCCGCCCCCGTTACGGCCCCGGTCGCCGTGACCGCACCTCCGGATATATCAATGATCGTCGGAGCGCTGCTGCCACCGATGGCCCCTACCGAAATCGTGGGCGAACCGCAGAAGAAGAAGCAGCCATCGATCTTTACCTGCGAGGGCGCGTTGAGCGCGCCTGTAGTCACGGAGTTGCGGCCGTGAAGCGTAATGCTGCCGGCGGTATCGGTAGCCGTGATGACTGCGGTGTCCGTGTCAATGTTGCTGGCGGCGCTCAAGGTTACGTTGGCAGCCGTAATCGATCCTCCACCCGTGTTGATTTCGCCGTTGTTTGCGGCGATGGTCAAGTTCCCGGTTCCCAGATTCGTCTGGCCAAGCGCGATATCGCCCGTGGTGGAGGTGAAGGTGACGTTACGACCCGTGGACGCGGGCGGACTGAACGCAAACTTACCCAAGGCGTCGGCGTCAATCACGTACACCGCTCCGCCCCCCGCCGTGCTGACTTGCGCCAGCCCGGTGTCGCCTACTGCAATGGGGTTAGCCGTCAGGGTAAGGTTCGTCAAGGCCGTCGCACCGGTGCTGACGTTGAAGGTCGAGCCGTTGGTCGCATTGACGGTAAGGTTCTGCGTGTTCGCGATCACCGGGTTGGCTCCGCCGATGCCGGTCGCCGGTCCGCCGAGGTCCGTCAAAATGATGCTCGCCCCTGCCAGGTCGAGCGGATTGCCGAATGGGGCCGTGCCAATGCCTCGGCCAGTGATGCTGATTGTGCCGCCTGAGGTGATCTCGACGCCGACATTGTCGCTCTGCGCGTTCACGGTATTCGAGTTCGAGGTCAGCGTAACGTTTCCGGTGGAGATCAGGCTCGACACGGCGATGCCCGTCGGGCCGGTCACAAGCACGGCGTCCTTGCTTGCATCCACGTTTCCCAGGCTGACCACGCCTCCGGCACTGATCGTAGTGGACTTCGCAAGGCCGCCGGAGATGCGAGTGTAATTACTTAACGTAAGGTTACCGCTCGCGCTCAAGAACACTGGCAACGGAACCTCAGTGTGTACGGAAGGCACCGTGGGTTGCGTGTCCCCGGTCGCAACCGTCACCGAGTCGGCCACCAAGCTGGCGCCGTTGGTGGCTTGGACGGTGATCGAGGGATTGGCGAAGAAGACCTGCTGATCGAAGCCGCTGGTGATGTCGAGGCTGCTGAGCGTTACTGTAGTATCGTTCGCACTCGCATTCAGCGTCAGACCGCCGCCTTGTTTCGTCAGGGTTCCTGAATAACTTTGTGTAGCCGGAGCAGGTCCTATCTGCGCGTTCAACCCGATCGGTCCAGTGCCGTTCAAGAAGATGTTGAATTCGCCGTTGGGCTGGAAAGTAAAGTTGCGCTGCGCGTCCACATTCAGCGCAGTCGCTGCGCTACCGATTCCGCCTCCGGTGCCAAAACCGGTGAAGAGGCTCACATCCAGACCTTTCACCTGAGACGACGAACTCGTGGCGCGGATCGATCCGTTCGTAGTGTTCAAGGAAGCTGCGCCCGTACTCCCGGCCGTAACGTTGGCCACGTTCAAATCCGTGCTGGAATTGATGGAGGCTGAAAAAGCTGCCGAGGCTGTCAGGCTCGACGAGTTGTTCACCGTCGCGTTGATCGAGCCTGAATTCGCGACGAGGCTTACCCCGCCCGTCGTATCAATGGTGCCCGTGCTGACACTCGAACCCGACAAAGAGACGCTGCCGCTCCCTGCGGCGATGTTCAGGGCGAAGATCGAGCTCCCCGTGGAAGTGAGCGACACGGCTCCGCCCCCGGTAGTGATCGCCCCGGTACTGAGGAAGCTCGGCGCAGTGGCGGTAAAGCTGCCACCGGTGACAGCGCCGAGCTGAATGAAGCTACCGGAAGTCGCAGTCACCGCGCCACTGCCCGCGTCAAGCGAAAGCGACGGTGCCTGGATCGTAGAACCGGACGTGTTGAGGCTGATCGCGCCTCCGGCGGTTGAAATCGTTGACGTGGCGACGCTTTGAATCGTTGGTGCAATCAGGGAAACGGCGCCGCCGGCGGTAGTGATGTTGGCGCCGAGCTCCAGTTCGTTGAATATCGTGCCCGTGCTCAATGCGAGCGGGTCGGGCAGCGCAGGGTCTGAATATGTCCCGACCTGTGCGGTCAAGCCCTGTCCAGGAGTGGTCAGGGTGATGGCGTCGCTGATGCGCATGTATCGCGATGCGAACAGGGAAACGTTACCTGTGATCCCCGCCAACGTCGCCGGCGACACCGTTGCGGCGTTACTCGGGAAATCAGTGCTCTCGTTGATGATGGAGGAATCGAGGCCGCCGCCAGCGAAGACAAACAGATCGAGCGGATCCAGCAGGAGCGTGCCCAGCTTGCCTTTCGGGGCGCCGAGGTTGGCGCTTCCTGCGAAGATCAGATTTTGTTTTCCTGAGACTTCTGCGAAGCCGCCGTTGCCGCTTTCTGCTCCGCCCTGGGCACTGAGATTTCCGTAGAACTGGGCCTGGTCATCCGACCAGACGATGATGCGGCCGCCCTCCCCCGATTGCGTCGCGTCAGCACGCAATGTGGCAGCCGATCCAACGAACGTGTCGGACGAATTCTGAATAGCGGAATTGTTGCCCTGATAGTCCCCGCCGACGAGGATTTGCCCAACGCCAGCGCTACCCGAGGCGTCTACGACCGCGCTCTCGACGACTGCAACGCGATCGCCAAGAAGGCGAATGTCCCCGCCCTGTCCTGCGCTCCCCGTTGCAGCGACCTGCCCGGCAACGCGTGTGAGGCCTTGGCCGGATTGGATCGTGATGTTGCCGCCGG
>MERG01000370.1 GCA_001771985.1 Betaproteobacteria bacterium RIFCSPLOWO2_12_FULL_62_13
CGATGCCAATGCGTGTGGCGACTTCGACACCGAGGACGTAGGCCGCCAGCAGGTCGCGACCGCTCGCGCCCACGTGCTCACCGAGCCCAAGCGCGCACGGAAAGGTACTGCAGGTGGGATGCACGATCGCGCCCGGATGCGTGTCGTCGTAGTCCAGTCCGTGGGCGAGAATGCCATTGAGCAGCACCGCGTCGCGCAAAGGCAGCCTGACCGGCATGCCGATCACCGACTTGCTGCCATCCTCGGCAATGCACTGCAAACCAGCCAGGGCACGGTGGGCAAACTCGAAACGGGTTGCGGCGAGCGCCGTGCCGGCGACATCCAAGATATGGAGTTTCGCGCACTCGCGCACGCCTTGCGGCAAGCTTTCGTAGGTCACATTCGCGGCGAATTCTGCAAGCCGCTCCGAGATCGTTGACGGAGCTGTTGCCTGGGAAGGTTCGTTGGGGAGAACTACCGGGTGAACACTCATGTTTCTCGCTCCGTGCAGCTCGGCTGGGATGGCTTCATTCTTGTAGGTCGTGGAATCGGCACACTCTAACCCGAGTGGGTCGGTCGCATCAACCATGGCGCGGCGAGCCATCGATGATTAGCTTACGCGCCGTCACCGCCGCAAACAGGATCCCCCCATTGCGACTCGGCGGAATGAGTGCCGACATCCTGCTTGCGTCGGCCTATAATTTCCCGCGTCTCGGCCGCTGCTCGTGCGATGCGCGACGTCCGTGCCGGTGTCGTAACTGGCGGTTGCCCAGCGACGACAACAACGTACCGCAAATGGGGGTTCGAAATGGAATGGCTGCTTGACCCGCACGCCTGGATTGCGCTTGCCACCCTTACCGCGCTCGAAATCGTGCTCGGTGTCGACAACATCATCTTTATCTCGATCCTGGTCGGGCGACTCCCGGCGCACCAGCGCCCTCGGGCTCGAACTCTGGGTCTCGCGTTTGCAATGCTGACGCGGATTGGGCTGCTGCTTTCGCTGGCATGGATCATGACGCTCACAGATCCGCTGTTGACGCTCTCGAGCCGCGAGATCTCCGGGCGCGATCTGATCCTCATCGGCGGCGGTCTGTTCCTGCTCTGGAAGAGCGTGCACGAGATCCACAATGCGCTGGAAGGCAAGGAGGAGGAGGGCAGCCGTCCGGTAGCCGCGGCCGCGGGCTTTGGCGCGGTCATCATCCAGATCGGGATCATCGATATCGTGTTCTCACTTGACTCGGTTATTACCGCGGTCGGAATGGCGGACTATGTTTCCATCATGGTCATCGCGATCGTCGCCGCGGTGGTGGTCATGATGTTCGCGGCAGGGCCGATCGGCGAGTTCGTTGACCGCCACCCGACGATCAAGATGCTGGCGCTGAGCTTCCTGATCCTTGTGGGGGTGGCCCTGATCGGGGAGGGATGGGACCTGCATATTCCCAAAGGCTATATCTACTTTGCGATGGCATTCTCCGTGGCGGTGGAGATGCTCAATATCCGCATGCGTGCGAGAAGGCGCGAACCCGTGCACTTGCGCAAGCATATTCCGGGAGAACCGCAGTGAGGAAATCGAAGCAGGCTTCGCCGCCGAATAGGGCGGCTGGTGGATGGCCGGGATCGCGCGTCGACCTGGCGTGAGGGCTGTCGTCAACTTGCTTGCCGTCCCGGGCGTGGTGCGCGTACATTTACACTGGGCCGGGGCCCAAAGCCATCGATAGCGGACACTTATCGTGCCCGAGGGTTCCCGGGTCCCAGTGGACCAACCCGATAATGGGTGACGAAATTTTGAGAAGGGAGTCGCCGCATGAAAACGACGTTTTCTGTGATCAAGGCCGATGTCGGGTCGATCGGCGGGCATACCAAGCCCTCGACCCTGATGCTGCAAACGCTCCGCGACGCTGTCCGCTCGGCGTGTTCCGGTCAAAAAAAGATTCTGATCGATGGACTGGTGACCCACACTGGCGACGATATTGCGCTGCTCATGAGCCACGAGCATGGCGTGGGCGCCGCTCTCGTTCACCGGTTTGCCTGGGATTGCTTTCTCGCCGCCGCCGAGATCGCCAGTAAACACGGCCTCTACGGGGCGGGACAGGACCTGCTGGTTGACGCGCCTTCAGGCAATATTCGTGGCGCCGGGCCCGGCGTGGCTGAAATCGAGTTCGAGCGCGATCCGGCGAGCAAGGAGCGGCCGGCGGAAGCGATTCTGGTCTTCGCCGCCGACAAGTCGAGTCCGGGCGCGTTCAACTACCCGCTCTATTCGGTCTTCTGTGACCCGATGCACAACGGCGGGCTGCTGCTTAATCCCAAACTGCATCGCGGATTCACGCTGACCATTATCGACATGGACCATAAGGAAGACGACCGGCTGATCCGGCTCGATGTGCCCGAGCGTGCGTGGGATGCCGCGGCTCTCCTGCAGAACCCTGACCGTTTTGCCGTAGAAGCCATTCATTCGCGTTACAAGCCTGACGAGCAGGTTGTATCGGTCTCAGCGACGCGCCTTCACAACATCGCCGGCAAGTACACCGGCAAGGACGATCCGGTCGCGGTGGTGCGCACGCAGGGCATCTTTCCCGCGCCTGAAGAAGTCGTCGAGCCCTATCTCCTGGGGCACTTCATCGCGGGAGACTGCCGCGGATCGCACGTGATGCCGATCATGCCCGTCGCGATCAACACCGCGGTTGCCGGGCCTTACTGTTTGCCGCTGGTGTCCTGCCTGGCTTTGTCGATGGACGCACGGGGCTGCTTCAGTCAGGAATTCGTCGACATCTTCGGCGATTGCACCTGGGACCATACCCGCATCAAGGTTCAGCAAAAAGCCGACGAATGGCGGCGCCAGGGATTTATCGGACCTACGATGGCCTCCCACGCCGAGCTTGCGTATACCGGCATAGTGGACACGCTCGCTGCTCTCGATAAGGAGTTTTTTATTCGCGAAGCAACGCCGCAGCCAAGAAAAGTGCCTAGGAGTTCAGGCTCTACTACGACGTCGCCGAGTACACCGCGGCGTTCGGCGCGGTGAAAGTCGACTTCACGATGCAGCAGTACCTTACGGGCCTTATGCTCGGAATCGTTACCGCGGCCCTCAGTTCGGTGCAGCAAACGAGCACAAGACCATCGTCATGGTCGAACAGAACGCGAAAAAGGGCCTGGAGTTCGCTGACATCGGCTATGTGCTGGTATCAGGGGAGTTCGCGATGGCGGCGCCTGGCCGTGAACTGCTGCAGAATGCCGAGGTCGGCCGACTGTTTCTTGGCGGGTGAACTCCGCGGCCGCCGGGCGCTCATTTCTTTGTGATGAGGCATTCTGCTCAAAGTCGGACCACGGGAATGTTTGAACTGAAGACGGTTGGCCTGTTCGTTGTCACCGCCATTGCGGAGATCGTGGGCTGTTATCTCCCGTATCTCTGGCTTACGAAGGGCGCGTCTGCCTGGTTGCTCCTTCCGGCAGCCCTGTCTCTCGCGCTTTTTGTCTGGCTCCTGACGCTTCATCCGACTGCTGCGGGCCGGGTCTACGCCGCGTACGGTGGTGTCTACGTTGCTGCGGCGCTCGTGTGGCTTTGGGCAATCGACGGTGTGCGTCCCACCTTGTGGGACTGGCTGGGCGTCGCCGTGTGTTTGGCGGGCATGGCCATAATCATGTTCGCGCCGCGCCATGCCTGATCACGGCGTGCGTGCACCAAACTCGCTCGCCGGTTGAACGGCGCGCCGGCATCAGGCTGACTGTTATATGTTCCGCTGAATATTTTCCCGCTCTGGGCAGTCCAACTCTTTATGTGTACGTAAAGGAGGGGACTGATATGGAAGCGCGACTAGTAACATTAAAGGATTGGGCGAAAGCCATTGGAGTCGGCGTCGCCACGGCGGCGATTCTTTCGTTGGTCATGGTGCCCGCGTCCAAGGCTGGCATCTCGCCGATGCCCAAGCCGTTAGGCCTCGCCTTCGCCCAGGTGCTGCTCGGCGAGGTTCCCCTTCCGGTGGGCCTTCTGTTCCACGTGGTCTACGTGACCTTCTGGTCCGTTGTGTATATTGCGCTGTTCGATCGCCGCACATTTCTTGGTGCGCTGGGGCTTGCGCTCGGACTTTGGGTGCTGGTGCTCGTCTTCTTCTTTCCCATAGTGGGGTGGGGCTTCTTTGGCCTTGGCGTGAGCCCGAAACTCATCGTCGCATCGCTCGTTCCGCATCTGCTCTTTGCGATCGTTCTCTGGGGCATATGCCGCTGGGCGTTTCCAACTCATCCCGACAAAGTGCAAGCAAGCGCCTGACAATGCTGTGGTGCTGACGCGCTGCAGCGCGCGATTGTGGGCCGCCTGCAATCGTTTACTCTGAAGAGGATGCAATGGAAACGGCGTTCGATGTCGCCATTTGCGAATGTACTCTGTGCATGTGCGACAAGGAAAAGGTACTGAGCGAGATGGTGCGGGTGGTCAGGCCGGGAGGATTTGTTGGCACGCACGACCTGTGCTGGAAAGACGCGCGAAGTCGTTGCTCGTTCCTCGGACAATAGGCGACAAGCCGGCGGCGGCGCGCGCGGTCCCCTTGCGCTCCGGGCCGAAAGCGCGCAATGTCGTTGCTGGCAAAATAGCCGCGGATTGCGACCTTGCTACTTCAAAGTCGAATTGCTTTGCACCGCGGCGGTAGGTGTCGCCTTCGCTGGTGCCGGCGCCTCCATTTCAGAAAGCTGCGAAGCGCACAGCCTGGCCACCTCCATGTTGGGTTCTTTCTTGTCCGGCATGGTCGCCCAGCCGCTGTCCGCGACCAATTGGTCGCGCTCGTACCAGCTTGTCTGCTGGACCTTCTTCAGGCGCGTGCCTGCGTCTACGGAAGCCATGAATTCCTCTACGCACACCGCCGTCGCAAGCTGGTGGCGCGCGTTCGTGGCGGCTTCCGACACCATCTGCTGCGCCGTGCCGCCGGTGACCCAACCTCCCACGCCGAATCCCAGGATGAGCGTTGCAACGATGCACGCCACCCCGATCCAGAAGGTCTGGGTCTTGGTGGGCTGATAATCCTCCCAGCGCTGTCGCAAGCGGCGGATTCCCGAAATTGTTTCCATAACCAACCTCCTCATCCATAAGGCAAAAGTAGATAATATCCATGTGCCCGGCGAAGTTTTCGCCGCACCCTTCTGCATTAGGTTGGATGCGCCTATAGGCAAAAGTTCACGGGCGCCTCGCTGTGCCGCAAGCGCTAACTCAACAAGACAAAGAGCGTGCTCGGGTTCGAAAGCTGAGAAATACTGTCTGGCCAAGGGATTAATTAATAAGCGCGTCAAGGCGTGCACCACGCCCGATTATTGGCGTTCTACAGCAGGCACTGTTGCGAACGTAAGTGCAGTGCATCTGACTCACCGCAACTCGGAGGGAAAAGTTGGAAGGGCACTACGGCATCATCGTCTGCGGAAGATACCGTCATAGAACGTGTAGAGGACGACGACCAGCAACAGCGCGCCGATGGGATGATCGACAATGATGTTCCATATGGACCGGCCCTCGAACAGAAGCAAGGCCCGGCGCAGATTCTCGTCGGCGAGCGGCCCCAGGATGATGCCAAGCACCATCGGTGCGAGCGGGTAGCCGAAGCGGCGCAGGACGTAGCCCACAACGCCGGCCGTCAGCATTACGTAGACATCGAAATAGCTCAGGCTCGCTGCGTACGCGCCCAGCACGCAGATGAGCAGGATGATGGGCATCAGCAGCGCCTGCGGCAGGCTGAAGAGCTTGATGCACGGCTTCACCAGCACGATCGCCATGCCGTACATGAGGAAGTTGGCGATGATGAGCGCGAAGTAGATGAAATAGATGAGCCCCGGATTTTCGATCTGAAACATGGGCCCGACGACCACGTTCTTGAGTTCCAGCGCCGCGAGAAACGCCGCGGCGGCCGCGCTTCCGGGAATGCCGAGCGTGAGCGTGGGCAGCATCGAGCCGCCGATGTTGGCGTTGCTCGCCGCTTCCGAACATACGATCGCCTCGTAGCTGCCGGTTCCCCACTTGGCGCGTTCCTCGGGCGAGGCGCGCCGCCGCCCGATATCGTACGAAAGAAACGACGCGACGTTCGCCCCGGCGCCGGGAATCGCGCCGATGATCGTCCCGATGAGCCCGGAGCGCAACGAGACCCGGAAGTACTTGACCAGCGTACGAAGCGGCGGCACGACCCGGCCGACCTTTTCCGGTATGCCGGCGGGATTGCGCTGCGGCAGGACGCGGAGGATCTCCGCGAGCCCGAACAAGCCGATCAGCACCGGAACGTAGCTGATACCGTCCTCGAGTATGCCCACACCGAAGGTGTAGCGCGGCACGCCATGGATCGAGTCCAGTCCGATGAACGAGACCATCAGCCCGATCCACCCCGAGATCCAGCCCTTCAACGGCCGTTTCCCGGAAGTCATCGTGCCGCAGATCGCGATGCCCCACGTGGACAGCAGGAACATCTCCCACGAGCGGAACTGAAGTGCGAGCTTGAGAATCAGCGGGATGAACGCGATTAGCAGGAGGATCCCGATCCAGTTGCCCATGAAGGAGGCTGCGATTGCGGTCCCCAGCGCGAGCCCGCCCTCTCCGCGCCGCGCCAGCGGATGCCCCTCGATCATGGTCGGCACCGCATCGGGGGTCCCGGGAATGTTGATGAGAACGGCGGTGATCGTGCCGCCGAAGACGCTGCCCGTAAAGACGCCCAGGATGAACATGATCGCAACATCCTGGCTCATACCTGTGGAAAGGCCGATCAGGAGCGCCATCGCCATCGTGGTCGAGAGCGCGGGCATGGCGCCCCACAGGATGCCGAGCGTCGTGCCGACGAGACAGACGAACAGGAGATAGGGCGTCAGCGCGAGCGCGAGCTGGTCGAGGATCATGAGGTCTAGTCCACGCCCGGCATCGGGATCTTGAAGCCGTAGCGGAAAGCCGCTGTCAGCAGCAGCACCGCGATCACGGCAGTCAGAAGACAGAGCAGGATCGATTTACGCCAGAAAACCTTCAGGATCACGGTCGTCATCGGAATCGCCACGCACTCGAAACTGGAGAGCTTGAGTTCGATGCCGCCGACTGCGAACCGGAAGCGGAACGTCACCACGTCGAGCGTGACGACAAAGACGATCACCAGTGCGATAAGTAGCCACGCGCGCCAAGCCTCGTCCTCATCGTCGGAAGTCTGCCCCGAGATGAGGCTGCCCAGGTTGCGCGCTCCGCCCTCCCGCAGCGCACGAACCGCAAGACCGATCACCATCGCGAGCAGGCTCGCGCCAACGACGATGGGCAGCAGCCCGGGGTGCGTATAGATCGTGCGGCCCGGATCGGGCATCTGCCACGCCAACACCATCGCGAAGATGCAAACCGCCGCCATCACGCAGGCGCTCAGCAGATCTTTCTGCGGGGTGGATGCAGCCTCGATGTCTTCTTCGCCGTGAAACCCCTCGGACAGTTTCGCTTTCGCCTGTTCAAGGTACGCGTCTCCTCTCTCGGCACTCATCCGACTCCTCTCCTCCATTGCGGCATCCCCGCCATGCGGGCGGGGATGTACGCTGTTGCTTCCAATTGACTATTGGGTTGCGCCCAGGATCAGGCCGCACGCGCGTGGTAGCCCTTGGGCGGCCACCACTTGTCGAACTGGTCCGGCTTCGGCAGGCCCAGTTCGGCGGCGGTCTTGATCTGCTTGCCGATCTGGTCCTTGATTTCCGCAAAGGTGGCGGCGGTGAGGGCCTCGAGCTGCGCCGCGCGCCGGTCCGCAGCTTCTCCGGTTCGGATATCGAGGTCGAAGTAGCGCTGCCTGGCGACCTCGGCGAAGGCCGGCGACTTCACTGCTGCGACAAACGCTTTCTCGATTTCCTTCAGAATTTCCACCGGCACGCTGCGCCGCAGCGCGATGTTGTAGTTGCCGCCCACGGGAAGCATTGGCTTCAATTGCGGCAGGAAATTCGCGATCGAGGGCAACGTTGGTCCGCCGGAAACGACGATGTCTTCCTTGCCGGTCTGCTGCAGGCAGCGGAGCTTCCCGGCCTTTATGAACTCGATGTGCTCATGCACGCCGCCGCCGGCGATGTCGACTTCGCCCTGCAGGCCGGCGAGTGTGGCCGGTTTGCCGCCCTTGTATGGCACGTAGCGCAGCTTGATTCCGGCGCCTTGCGCGATGATCGCCGCAAGCTCGTGCCAGATGCCGCCGGTTCCGGATGTGGAAATCGACAGTTTTCCGGGGTTCTTCTTCGCATGAGCAACAACGTCCGGGAAGGTCTTGAACGGCGAATCCGGGCGCACCGACCAGCTCGCGAGCGAGTTTGCCGCCTGCATGTACTGCCAGTCTTCCCAGGGCTTGGAATCGGAATGTCCCATGACTCGGACAAACTTGTTGTAGTTCGCGGCGCCCAGCCACCAGTAGCCGTCGGCGGGCTTTTCAAGCACGAAGCTCGTGGCGAGCGCGCCCACGCTCCCTGGCTTGTTGATGACATTGATGTCCCAGTTCGTCATTTTCGCCATTTCCGCCGTGATCGCCCGCAGCACGACGTCCGTGCCGCCGCCCGCTGCATACATGACGACCGCGGTGATGGGGCGCTCCGGCCATCTGGCGCCACGCGCGATTCCAGGCGCCAGCACAATCGGCATCGACGCTGCGGCGCCGAGTGCGCCCACGCCGGTCAGAAATCGCCTGCGACTGCTATCGATCTCCGATTTTGATTCAGGGAACGCTGAATCCAGTTCGACTCTCTTCATGATTCCTCCTCGCAGTTGGTTATGGGCGCACGGATTTCGGTGGAAATCGTGCGCCGTTATGATTCGACCGCCGCGTTCACTGGTTTGTTGCATAATCGGTTGGCATCAAGCAGGATTGACGACGGCCACCATGATGAGGCATTTCTCGTTTTCGCGATGACCCCCGACTCATTCTTGTCACGGGGAGCGCGCATTGTGCGCCTCCTTCTCGATATCTACGGTGCACTGGTTGTCTTGATCGTCGCGGGAAGTCCGGTTCTCTTCGGACTCAGTCCTTACGAAGGACTGCTCCGGCTTGGCGCTCCGGGGTTCTATACGCTGTTGATCGGCGCAACGCTCGCCTGGGGCGCCACGATTCCCGTCTTATGGCGCTGGAAACGCAGCTAGAACGATGCGGAACCAGACCCAAAGGAGCGGCGGCGTGCTGGCAGGCGCGGGAACGTCACGAAAAGCAAGCGTGAGTTGGCATATCCATCATCCGCTCTTGCGTGCTTCGGCGGCGATCCAACACACGCATCATCCCAGGCGCAATTCAGGCTCCGCGTCGCCGCGCGGATCCATTTCCAGCGCGGCCCGGGAGCTGCTCGCCATGGCGACGAACTCGCAGTGCTCGCTGGGCACCGGACTGGGACGAATGCGCATTCGATACAGGCCCAAGGCGCCCAACATGACCAGGATGAGCGTGAAATAAACCAGCAGGCTGCCCGGACCCAATGCATCCATCAGCGCGCCCGCCGCGGCCGGGCCAACGGAGGCGCCGATTCCGTGCAGCAGGAGCAGGCCGCTCGTCGCTTCCAGGACTTCCGCCGGCTTGAGGTAGTCGTTCACGTGGGCAATGCTGAGTCCGTACACCGTGAATACCAGCCCGCCGTACAAGAATCCGATCACGGCCAGGGCTGAATGGAAACGGGGCACAACTAGAAACGCCGCCGTGGCCAAAGCTGCTGCGAAGAGGCACACGACCACGAGCACGACGCGGCGATCGTGCCGGTCCGAGAAGTGACCGATTGGCCACTGCAGCGCTGCGCCCCCGATGATGGTCGCGCTCATGAAGGCCGCGATTTCCGCTTCGGACAGCCCAATACGCTGGCCGAATACGGCACCCATGCTATAGAACGCACTGTTCAGCAAACCGGAGGCCAACGCGCCGTAGACGCCGAGCGGAGAAATCTCGTAGAGATGGCGCAGACTCAATCGGGGTGCCTCGACCGCTTTCGGCTGCTCCACCCGGGTCATCGCGATCGGTACCAGCGCCAGCGACAAGAGGATGGATACAAGCGCAAACGGCACGAAGCCCTTGACGTCGCCCGCGAGGATGAGGAATTGGCCCAAGGCCAGCGCCACCAGCGTTACGGCCATGTAAGCGGCCAGCACGCGGCCACGGTGTTGGTTCGGCGCGAGCACGTTGAGCCAGCTCTCGATCACCATGTAAAGGCCGAC
This sequence comes from Betaproteobacteria bacterium RIFCSPLOWO2_12_FULL_62_13, assembly GCA_001771985.1. GTDB lineage: Bacteria > Pseudomonadota > Gammaproteobacteria > Burkholderiales > SG8-41 > DSOT01. The sequence goes on from MERG01000370.1 coordinate 10,124, forward strand.
AAGGCAGAACCCTGTGATGGCGCGCAGCAAGCTCCAGATCCACGGATCGACGACCAGCGCGTGGACAATGGCGGTGGTCGAGGCGATCGACGCCAGCGCCGCGAATGCGCGGATGTGTCCAACCCGCTTGATGATGCCTGGACACACGAATGCGCCAATGATGAACCCCACGAAATACGCGGACATCACGAGCCCGGTGACGCTAACCGGGAACGCGGCGAGGCCGG
>MERG01000371.1 GCA_001771985.1 Betaproteobacteria bacterium RIFCSPLOWO2_12_FULL_62_13
AGCTGAACCGCCGGCCACCGTTGCATTATCGCCGGGCGTTGCGTAGCATCCATTTCGGGTGCGGATTAAGCCTTTGCAGGATACTGTCGGCGTCTTGTCATTGGTTCAGGAAATTTCGGTGCATCGCAGATGAGCTAAGGAGGATTATGAAACCCTTGTCGCGTCTTATATTCGGTCTGATGTTGTCCACCGCTGCGCTGGTGTACGCCTTTGGCTACGCGTTTGCCCAAAGCTACCCCAGCAAACCGATCACCATCATTACGCCGTATGGTGTGGGAGGTCCCAATGATCTTCTCTCACGCATCGTGGGGCAGAATCTCACGGAGAGCTGGGGCCAGCCGGTGGTCGTCCTCAACCGGGGCGGCGGCAACACCCTGATCGGCACGGAACTCGCCGCCAAGGCTCCCGCCGACGGCTATACCCTTTTCATGGGCCAGCCGGCGAGCATGATGATTGTTCCCGCACTTTACAAGTACGGAAGCTCCAAAGTGTTGCCTTATGACACCATGAAGGATTTCACGCCGGTGGCTTTCGTGGGCATCGGACCCCTGCTCCTGGGGGCGCACCCCAGTGTGCCGGCCAAGTCCGTGAAGGAGTTGGTCGCGCTGGCGAAAAAAACCCCGGGCAAACTCAATTACAACTCTTCCGGCAGTGGCGGCACCACTCACTTGTCAATGGAAATGTTAAAGAACTTCGCCAAGGTCGACATCGTGCACGTCCCTTACAAGGGCGGCGCCCTCCAGATCATCGGCATCGTGAGCGGAGAGGTGGATCTCGGCTTCGTCGGCATCGCCAGTGCGCTGCCCCATGTCAAGGCCGGCAAGTTCAGGGCGCTCGCCATCAGCACTTCGAGCCGCTCCGCGGCGCTGCCTGATCTGCCCACGGTCGCGGAAGGGGGCGTTCCCGGATTTGGCGTCGACCCGTGGTTCGGCATCGTCGCGCCGACGGGAACCCCCGCGGAAATCGTGAACAAGCTTAGTGCCGAAATCAACAAGTTCCTGGTCGACCCGAAGGTGACGCAACAAATCACCCGCATGGGAGTCGACGTCATACGCAAGACGCCGGAGGGGTTCAGAGAGTTTACGGTGCAGCAGACGGCGTTGTGGGACAAGGTGGTGAAGGCCTCCGGCGCCAAGGTCGATTGATCGTTCGGCTCGCGATGAAGAACGCCATCCGGGTGCTGCTGTCGCCGCGTTCGATCGCGATTCTCGGCGCATCCGCCGACTTCAACAAGATCAACGGCCGCACGCTCAAGGCGCTGCTCGACAAAAAGTATGCGGGTGAAATCTATCCCGTCAACCCGAAATACGCAGCGATCGCCGATATCAAATGCTACCCCGATGTGGCGTCGATACTCGGCGCGGTCGAGCTTGCCGTGGTGGCGGTGCCGGCGAAACTCGTCGTGCAGGCGATCCACGAGCTTGGCGCCAAGAAAGTCGATACGGCAGTCGTCTTCAGCTCGGGATTTGCTGAAGTCGGTGGCGATGGCATCGAGCGCGAGCGCGAACTCAGGGCCGCGATCTGGGAGAGCGGCGTGCGCGTGCTCGGGCCGAATTGCCTCGGCCTGATCAATGCGTTCGAAAACGTGATGGCGACGTTCGGCCATATGCCGAAGTCACCCAGAATGCCAAACGCTATAAGCCTGAAGCCAGAATTGACGGCGTGATCGTGCAGACGATGGTGCAAGGCGAGGTGGAGCTGGTGGTGGGGCTGAAGCACGACCCGGTGTTCGGGGCGGTGGTGGCGGCGGGGCTGAGCGGCTTATATGTGGAAGTGCTGAAGGATGTCGCGTTCAGGAAGGCGCCGGTGACCGAAGCGGAAGCCGCGTGCATGCTTGACGAGCTGAAATCGAGCGCGATCCTCGACCGCCTCCTACGTCACGCCGTGACGCTCAACATCCGCGGCAACTCTCATTGGGCGCATTGCCGCAAGAAGCGCTCATTAGTGAATGGTCGATACTAAGCTGTAAGGTCTTCCGACACGCTGGTCTTTTGCTTGGACCATGACCGTCCGCAATTGGCCGAAACCGGAAATTCGAACTGAAACACTGCCGTCCCGGCCGCATTCAGTTGAGCCACGGATCGCTGAACGCCCGGGCCAGTTGACTATCATGCTTCGCGAGCCCGCATGAAACCGCGCGAGCGGTGCGACTGGGGATCGTCCGGCGCGGAGTCAACTCCCCCGGATTTCGCTGCGCATCATCCGGGTGTCGCTTGGTAATGGGCGGCCCCCTGAATACATTGCATTGGACGTCTGTTTGTTTAGCGGAAGCATTGACCGTTGGACTGTTTTCCGTGCAGAATAACGTGCAGATTATGAGACAAACCCTGTTGGGAATTCCCGCATGACCATTACCGCCAAGGATGTCATTCCGCTTAGCCAAGCCCGCTCCCGCCTGTCCGAGATCGCCGACGAAGTGAAAACCGGGTTGGAAAAGATAATCACCAAGAACGGTGAGAGCTATGTGGCGCTCATCGACGCGGATCGGCTTGACTACTACCATCGGCTCGAGCGGGCACGCATCCACTTGCTGCTGCTCGAGGAAGCCGAAAAGGGGCTGTCGGATGTCGCTGCGGGAAGAGTCAAGGATGCCCGCCGAGTCATTCGTCGCTTGAAGGCCAAGCGCGAAGCTGCGTAGGGCCGATGGTCTCGAAGAGGGCGGCAGTCAAGCTCACTGCCAATTTCGAGGCGAACCTTGCGTCCATCGAAGGGTTCTGGATCGAGGCTGATGCCCCGCAGACATACGACAGGCTGCTGAATGTTCTTCTCGAAACCGTAATCCCGAATCTTGAGCACTTCCCGGAGATGGGACGGCCATTCCTCGTTCGCCGAGGTCAGGCCGTGGAATCTCAAGCAGCAATCGAGCGATTGAAGACGCGGATCGGGCCGGGCGATATCAGGGAGTACCTCACGGATGACTATCTCATCCTGTACGCCTTGATCGGTGATGCCGTTTACCTGTTGTCGATCAGGCACCACCGGCAACTGTCGTTCGACTTGGAGGGATTCTGGCCGAAATGATGTGCTCGCAGCGGATGGTGTCTCTCCATTGACCGCGGCCTGTGGATGACTGGAATGCACGGTTCGCGCCGATGGTCGTTTTGCGCCCTGACAGAGGTCATTTCCGCTGACCGCGAATCCGGGTCCCTGGTTCGAGCCCCAAGCGGGGAACCAAGCTAGAGCAGAACTGGGTACTGAATTCTCACCGATTTTTTGCTTGGCTCGACTTGCGGGCGTATTATTCCCCGCAATGTATTCGTAGGCCCCCGTGTTACCGCAACGGGGGCAAAACAGGTTTACAGCGCGGCAGCTAGAGCGCGCAAAGCGGCCAAGAGCTGCTGGTCAGTTTGTACTCCAGATGAAGGCGGCCTGTGCAATGAGCGAGTCAATTGAGACCGAACCGATTCTTGACTACAGGTACTTCAAATTTAGGACGATCAATAAGTACTTGATCGAATCTTTGGTTAACTCACGCCTGTACTTCGCCAAACCCAATAAGCTGAACGACCCGTTCGACTGCCGGCTGGACTTAAGAAAGTCCTTCTCACGAGCCGCATCGTCCGCCACGGGGATACGCAAGACTTGGTTGCAATCGAGGCTGAATGATGGGCAGGAATTCATTGAAAAGTGGGAGGGCTCATTCGAGAATTTTGGTATATGTTCATTCTCACTCAAACTGCATACAACCCTCATGTGGTCACACTATGCTGACGAACATAGGGGCGTATGTCTTTTATACCGATTTCCCGAATCATTTTTTCTCGCTCCACAAAACAAAATATTTGGGGTGGACAAGGTTAAGTACTCCGATGACGCGCTGACAGACTGGCTAAAGAATGAAGCGCCAATGGAGCTAAATAAATTCGTCCCTGAGTTGATAAAGATCTACCTCACAGCAAAGAGCCCCGCATGGCACTGTGAGAGTGAGGCGAGGGTCATCCGGAAAGAACATGGTTTCATCGATATCCCTTTCGGATTCCTGGAGCAAGTCTGTTTCGGATTGCGTACACCACAAGCCGATATTGACCTCATCACCAAGCTGGCAAGAGAGTACGGTGGTTGCCAAAATTTCTGTCGGATAATTCGCGACGAAAGCGATTTCGGTATTTCGGCAGAAGAGATGTAACCAGTCCAAGACACTCGCATCGGCTTATCGAGAGAAATAGTGTCACATCTTTCCTTATGACGTTCTGGAACGGATCCTCTGGGTCGGTTACGGCCGCTCGTCGCAACGGTTAGTCCTGACGACAAAAGGGAGACAACATGCAACGGCTCCTGGCTTTGACGATGTTGATAGCTTCGTTTGCATTGTCAGCCATGCCTGCTTTTCTAAGCGACTATGGGGATGGGCTAAAGTTTTATAAGAGCAAAAATTACGCCAGAGCAATTAGTTCGTTCCGCAAGGCAGCAGAGCAGGGGGACGCCAGGGCGCAATCCAACTTGGGGGTCATGTACGACACAGGACAAGGCGTAGCGCAGGATTACAAGCAGGCCGTGTCCTGGTACCAGAAGGCAGCAGCGCAGGGAGACGCCAGGGCGCAATCTAACTTGGGTGTCATGTATGACAAAGGCCAAGGCGTAGCGCAGGACTACAAGCAGGCCCTGTTCTGGTATCAGAAAGCAGCAGCGCAAGGGCATGCTGAAGCCTACTTCAACTTGGGTGTCATGTACGAGAATGGCAAGGGCGTAGCGCAGGACTATAAGCAGGCTGTGTCCTGGTACCAGAAGGCGGCAGTGCAGGGGGTTGCGGCGGCGCAATTCAACTTGGGTGTCATGTACTTCGAAGGCAAGGGCGTAGCACAGGACTACAAGCATGCCGTATCCTGGTATCAGAAGGCAGCAGCGCAGGGGTATAGCACAGCGCAATACAATTTAGGTCAGATGTACCGTCAAGGGGAAGGCTTAGCGCAGGACTATAAGCAGGCAGCGTCTTGGTACCAGAAGGCAGCAGCACGAAGATATGGACCAGCACAATACAACCTAAGGGTCATGTACGACAAAGGCGAAGGCGTAGAGCGGGATTACAAGCAGGCCGTGTCCTGGTACCAGAAGGCAGCAACGCAGGGGATTGCGGCGGCGCAAACTGGCTTGGGTGACATGTACGCTGATGGCAAAGGCGTAGCGCGGGACTACAAGCGGGCCGTGTTCTGGTATCAAAAGGCGGCAGCGCAGGGAGATGCAGACGCGCAAACCAACCTGGGTGTTATGTACGCCGACGGCAAGGGCGTATCACAAGACTATGTCGAAGCACACAAATGGTGGGATCTTGCGGTGGCGAATGGCGATGCAGGAGCAAGAAAGAATCGTGAAATTGTGAAAAGAAGAATGACGCGAGATCAGATCGCCGAAGCAGAGCGTCGAGCAAGTGAATGGATGAAGGCGCATGGGAAGTAACCCCGACTACCGCGACAATTTGTGCTCATGAATAGATTGACAACAGCCTGCTGATACCTCCACTA
>MERG01000372.1:0-22058 GCA_001771985.1 Betaproteobacteria bacterium RIFCSPLOWO2_12_FULL_62_13
GGCCGAGTTTGTCGTGCACGAGGGGGAACGGATAGCCTTCGTGTTGTGCCACCGCGACTCGCACGAGCCGGCGCAGCCGCCGCTCGATGCGGAGGCGGCGCTCGAGCTGACCGAGAAATGGTGGCGCGAGTGGTCCGGCGCCTGCATTTACGGAGGGCACTGGCGCGAACCCGTCTTGCGCTCGTTGATCACGCTCAAGGCGCTCACCTACGCACCCACCGGCGGCATCGTGGCCGCGCCCACGACCTCGCTGCCCGAACGACTGGGAGGCGTGCGCAACTGGGATTATCGCTATTGCTGGCTGCGTGATGCGACGTTCACGCTGTACGCCCTGCTCTATTCCGGTTACCGCGATGAAGCCAAAGCCTGGCGCGAGTGGCTGCTTCGCGCCGTTGCAGGGCGGCCCGAAGACATGCAGATTCTCTACGGCATTTCGGGAGAACGGTGGCTCACCGAAAGGGAGATCCCGTGGCTGCCGGGATACCAAGGCGCAACGCCAGTGCGCATCGGCAACGCAGCCGCCGCGCAATATCAGCTCGATGTCTACGGAGAAGTCATGGATACGCTGCACCTCACGCTCACCGCGGGGGTGGACAGCCACACGCGCGCCTGGGAGGTTCAACGGGTCCTTCTGGATTTTCTCGAATCGAACTGGCAGCGGCCGGATGAAGGCATCTGGGAGGTGCGCGGACCGCGGCGCCAGTTCACGCACTCGAAGGTGATGGCGTGGGTCGCGTTCGACCGGGCGGTGAAAATGGTGGAGCGCTTCGGTCTCGACGGCCATCTCGAGCGGTGGCGCCGGATCCGCGCCGATATCCACGCTGAGGTCTGCCGGGAAGGGTTTGATGCCGCGCGCAACACGTTTGTCCAGTACTACGGCTCCAAGGAGCTCGATGCGAGCCTGCTCCTCATCCCGCTGACGGGATTCCTGCCGCGCGACGATCCGCGCGTGCGCGGCACCGCCGAGGCGATCGAATCCGAACTCATGGTAAACGGTCTGGTGCTGCGCTATCGGACCGAAACTCACGTGGACGGCTTGCCGGCCGGCGAGGGTGTATTTCTGCCGTGCTCGTTCTGGCTGGTGGACAACCTTGCGCTGCTCGGTCGCAAGGCGGACGCGGTGGCGCTTTTCGAGCGGTTGCTCTCCCTCTGTAACGACGTCGGGCTGATCGGCGAGGAGTACGAGGTGCGCGGGCAGCGTCTGCTCGGCAATTTCCCGCAGGCGTTGACGCACGTTGCGCTGATCAATTCGGCGCGCAATCTATCGCGCCCGACGGGGCCGCTCGATCGCCGCGTCCAGCAGCGCCCATAGGGAGACGCTAATGGGTGACCTTGAGATCTGTTTCCGGGACCTGTCTCAGTATGTTCATCTCGTGGGCAATTCTCAGCATTTGCCGTGATAGCGCATGCTGATCCAGCCGCCGACCACGAGGAAGCCGGCGTTGGTGAGGAACACCACGGCATACCCCGCCACGGAACCGAGTCCCCCGAACAGGAGCGGTATCATGAAGTGGGTGACCTGGTTCACCGTGATGCGCATGCCGGCCGCCTCGCCCGCGCGCCCGGGAGGCGAAGTGTTGTATACCAGAGTCATGGACAGCGGCTGAGCGACGCCGCAACCCACCCCCAGCAGAAACGATACGGCCGCCAGCGTCCACGCGCCGTGGAACAGGGGAAACAGGCAGAACGCCGCGCTGGCGACGAACATCGCGTAGGTGAGCATCTGCGCTTCGCCCGTGCGCCGCACCGCGAACGGCAGCACGGCGCGCACGAGGATGATGGCAACGGCGAATGCGCTCATCACCACGCCGATCGCGGTCGCCGACAGGCCTTGCGCGCTTCCGTAGATCGGTATGAAGAACTGGTACAGGTCCCATGCCGAGGATACGATGCCGCTCGCGATCAGGGTATTGCGCAACGGCTTGATCTTGAGCAGAGCGAACACGCCGCTGCTGCCGAACAGCAGCGGGATCTTGAAACCGAGGCGATCGGTCATGCGGCCCACCGCCAATGCAAGTACGGCGGGAAGCGCCGCGTATAGCGCTACCACCGTTCCGACGACAAAGGGCGTCGCGCCCTGGTCGACCGCAAACAGCGGCACCGCCAGCCGGCTGCCCGCAAAGCCGACATGCATGAGAAAAGCAAGCAGGACGAGGATGTAGATGGTCATGAGCCTGTCGTTTGTGTTCGTGTGTCAGCGGGTGAGCTCGGCGTCATGATTTGGCATAATGCCATGCCGTGCGCGGCGATTGAGGCCGAACTTCCACATTGTGGTCGTCACTCGATGCGGCAAAGTGGGCCAAGGTCGTGAAGGAATCGGGAGCGAAGATCGAGTAGCTATCTCAAAGAACTGTGAAACAACGATTAGCCACAGAGATCACAGAGAACACAGAGAAAAAGCGAAATGCAACGCAGCTCAAATTTATGAGAAGTTACCCTCTGTGAGCTCTGTGTCCTCTGTGGCAGGGTTTGGGGGGTTCCGAATCGATATGCGAACGATCCTCACCAACACAACGCTGATCGATTGCGTACACCCGCAGCCGATCGAGCACGCGGCCGTCACCATCGAGAACGGGCGCATCGCGGAGATCCTGACGGGCGGACGCAAACCTGCGCCGGGCGACGCGACCGTCGTCGATCTCGCAGGCGCCTATCTCATGCCCGGCCTGTGGGACGTGCATGTCCATCCCGATTATCTGTCGTTCGCCGAAGCGCCGCTCGCCGACCAGGTGGCGCTGTTCGGCCATCGGCTGATGACGGCGCTCACCGAGTCGGGCATCCTCGGCTTCCGCTGCGCCGGCACGCACAGCTTCATGGATGTCGCCTGGAAGCGCGCGTTCGATTCCGGACAATTCGTCGGCCCGCGTGTCTACGCGTGCGGCCATTTCCTGACGACGACCGGGGGCCACTTCCTTACGACCGGCCACGCATTAGAGTGCGACGGCCCGTATGGTTTCGTGAAGGCGATCCGCGAGCAGATCAAGAACGGCGTCGATCACATCAAGCTCAACCTCTCGGGCGGCATCATGGGGCTCGCATGGGACCGGCATTGGCATTCGTTCCTGCTCGAAGAGGAACTCAAGGCGGCGTTCGCGATCTGCCGCCAGCGCGAATTCAAGGTCATGGCGCACGCGACCAATCCCGATGCCGTCAAGAATGCGATCCGGCTCGGTGCGCACAGCGTCGAGCACGGCTACATCATGGACGACGAGTGCATCGATCTGCTGCTCAAGCACGACGTCTGGTACGTGCCGACGCTCGCCATCAGCCATCTCACGCCCAATCAGGCCGGCAACGAGTGGGAGCGCGCATACGTGCGACAGCGCAATCTCGCGCCCTCGCTCTGCTGCCGCGCGGACGCGGCGTCCGACGTGCACGCGGGATGGTTTCGCAAGGCGCTCAACGCGGGCGTGAAGATGGCGCTCGGCTCCGACATCCGGCCGCTCAAGGACGCGGCGCTGCTCGAGATGGGACTCTGGGTCAAGGATGGCGCAACGCCATGGCAGACGCTGCTCGCCGCGACGAAAAACGCCGCGGCGGTGTGCGGCGCGGCCGATGATCTCGGCACGGTCGAGGCCGGCAAGCTCGCCGATCTCATCGTCGTGGCCGCGAACCCGCTTGAGGACATCAACAACGTTCGCCGCCTTTTGCTCGTCCTGAAGGAAGGGCGCATCGTCTCGGATAGACGAGGTTATCGCCAGACCACAGCTTCCGCGGGCTAAATGGTGCGCCGGCGCTTTTCGCGCACCAGCTCCTCGAGGCGCCGGATGACGGTGCTGACGCCGGTCATGTTCGGATTCACCGCAAGCGCGCGCTTGAAGTATTCGATCGCCTTTTCATACTGTTCCAGGCGAACGTAGATCTGCCCGTAGCCTGACAGGGCGCCGAAATGCTGCGGATTTCTCTTCATCACCTCGTCGCAGTCGGCAAGCGATCTGCGCATCTCGCCGGCCAGGAACCAGGCGGTCGCGCGCTTGTTCCAGCCCTCCGCGAAGTCCGGCTTGCGCTCGATCACGCTGGTGAAGGTCTCGATTGCCCTCATCAAGAGGCCGGATTCCATCTGCTCGACGCCGGCAGCGAGCAGGCGATCGGCCTCGGCATCCCCCGAGCGGCTCCACACGCGCCACACCGCCTCTTCCGCGAGTTCACGCACATAAGGATCCGGGTCGGAGAGGCGCTTCACCAGCAGCGGCCCGTCGGCCGCGAGCCCGGTGCGCCCGAGATAAACGATACCGGCTACACGGCGGCGGAAGTCGGCATGATCGAGCGCTTCGAGCGCCGCGCCCCGGGTCATAATCTCGGGGATTACCTGTTGGGCGGATGCGGTCAGCGCCAGGAAGGCAGCGAGCAGAAGGGCGAGGACTTGCGGCACCGTTGGAGGTCTCCTTCGGCAATACCGGCTACTACAGCATGCGCGCCCGCTTTTCGTCAAACTTGCGCGAGACGCAGGGGCAGACCGGGCTCGTATTCCAGTCCAACCCCGCCGCGTCATCGCAAATGCAACAATTCGAGGTCCAACCGCAACCGAGGCCCAATCTTATGCTACCCGTACTCTCCCCGTTGGAAACGCGAGTATTGGGGGTGCTCGCTGAAAAGGAGCGCACCGTGCCCGATACCTACCCTTTGACGTTGAATGCGCTCATCGCCGGGTGCAACCAGAAGACGAGCCGCGATCCCGTGATCAATACCACGGAAACCGAGGTCCAGGGAGCGATCGACAGTCTCAAGGCGAGGACGCTGGTGATCGAGTCGAGCGGCGGCCGGGTCGCGCGTTACGCCCACAATATCGAACGGGTACTTCAGGTGCCGAAACAATCGACCGCGCTGTTGACGGTGCTGATGCTGCGCGGCCCGCAGACCGCCGGAGAGCTGCGCATCAACTGCGAGCGGCTGCACAATTTCGCGGACATTTCCGCAGCGGAGGCGTTTCTTCACGAACTGGCTGAACGGCCGGCCGGTGCGCTCGTCGCCGAACTGCCGCGGCAATCCGGCGCGCGCGAGAACCGCTGGGTTCATCTTCTTTCCGGTCCGCCGGCAGTGCAGGACGCCGCGAGTAGTGTTTCAGCGCCTGTCACCGGGGCGGGGGGAGTTGCAGTTGCCGAACTCGCAGCCATCAAGGCCAATGTCGCAAGACTCCAGGTTGAAGTGAACGACTTAAAGGCACTCCTGGCCAAGGTCTGTTCGGAGCTTGGGATGCAGGGCTGACATGCTCTTACGATTTCCTCGCAATAAATGCTGCCTCTTCGGCGGGGTGATGCGCGGGCGGGATGGTAGACTGCGCGGGGATGCTCTCGTCTATTGTTCAAGCGGTAACACATGCATCGGCGTTCATCGGCGGCTGCCTGGACGCGAGTCTTTTTGTGTCGCGCTCTAGATGAAATTCGGGATCGACCGGCTGCGGGAGGAGCCCGTGCTGAGAAAACCGCTGGCGGGCCGGCGGGTGGCGCTGCTCGCGCATCCGGCATCGGTGACGCGCGATCTCGTGCATTCGCTCGACGTGCTCGCGGCGCTCGGGGACATCAGGCTCTCAGCGGCCTTCGGTCCCCAGCACGGACTGCGCGGCGACAAGCAGGACAACATGGTCGAATCGCCCGACTTCACCGATCCGGTGCACGGCATCCCGGTTTTCAGTCTCTACGGCGAAGTGCGCCGTCCCACCGCTTCCATGATGGAGAGCTTCGACGTTCTGCTCGTCGATCTGCAGGACGTCGGCTGCCGGGTCTACACCTTCATCACTACGCTGCGCTACATGCTCGAAGCGGCCGCGCAACACGGCAAGAGGGTCTGGATACTCGATCGCCCCAATCCCGCGGGCCGCCCGATCGAGGGGCTCACGCTTCGCGCCGGCTGGGAAAGTTTCGTCGGCGCAGGGGCGCTACCGATGCGTCACGGTCTCACGTTGGGTGAGCTTGCGCGGTGGTTCGTGCAGACGCTACGCCTCGACGTGGAATGCGAGGTGGTGATGATGGCGGGCTGGCAGCCGGAGCGCGCCCCGGGATATGGCTGGCCGCTCGGCGAGCGCGCCTGGGTGAATCCCAGTCCCAACGCGGCGACTCTGTCGATGGCGCGCTGCTATGCCGGCACTGTGATGCTGGAGGGCACGACGCTCTCCGAAGGGCGGGGCACGACGCGGCCGTTCGAACTCTTCGGTGGGCCGGACCTCGTTCCGCGCGCGGTGATCGCTGCGATGGGATTGCTCGCGCCGCACTGGATACGCGGCTGCCGGCTGCGGGCGTGCTGGTTCGAACCCACGTTTCAGAAGCATGCCGGGAAGCTCTGCGCGGGCGTCCAGATCCACGTCGACGATCCGGCTTACGACCACGACGCGTTTCGTCCCTGGCGGCTCATCGCGCTCGCCTTCAAGGCGCTGCGTAAGCTGCGACCGGATTGCGAGCTGTGGCGCAATTTCCCGTACGAGTACGAACGCGACCGGCTCGCTATCGATCTCATCAACGGCAGCGCGCTGCTCCGCGAGTGGGTGGATGATTCCGCCGCCACGGCGGCCGATCTCGACGCGCTCGCTGCGCCCGACGAAGAAGCATGGCGCGAAGCGCGCGAGGCGGTGCTGCTCTATCGTTGACAGTGGGGCGAACTGCCCGACTGATGCTCGCCCGTCTAGTGCCGTTCCAATTTGTTTCTCCAAATTCCTGCGGCTCGCTTGGTGCGTGCAATCGGCCGCCGGAGAAACAGTTGAATTCGCTCAAATAGTTGGAACGGCACTACCCGCTGCGCAGGTTCTTGTTGAAGAAATCGACGCTCCGTTGCCACGCCAGTTTGGCTGCGCCTTCGTCAAACCTGGGCGTCGTGTCGTTGTGGAAGCCGTGTTGCGTGTTCGGATACATGTACATCTCGTACTTCGCGCCGTTCGCCTTGAGCGCGGCTTCATAGGCGGGCCACCCGGCATTGATGCGCTCATCGTTGGATGCGTAATGGATCATGAGGGGCGCCTTGATTCTGGCAACGTCCGCGGCGGCGGGCTGGCTGCCGTAGAACGGAACCGCGGCCCCTAAATCCGGGATTCGTGTCGCGAGCATATTGACGACGCCCCCGCCGAAGCAGAAGCCCACGGCGCCGATTTTGCCCGAGCACTCGGGGCACGACCTGAGGAAGCCGGCGGCCGTAAACAGGTCCTCGGCCCGTTTCTTCGCATCGAGCTTGGCGAATAGCTCCCGCGCCCTGTCTTCGTTGCCGGGGTAACCGCCGACGGGCGCGAGGGCATCGGGCGCGAAGGCCACGAAATTCAGCACCGCCAGGCGACGCGCGACGTCCTCGATATACGGATTGAGCCCGCGGTTCTCGTGTATGACCAGCACGCCGGGCAGTTTGCCGTTAGCGTTCGCCGGCCACGCGTAGTATCCGCGCATGGCTCCCGAGCCCTGCGGCGACGGGTAGGTGCGGTATTCGGTCTTGATTCGCGCATCGTCCTTGGCGACCTCCTGCGCAAGCGCAAAGTTGGGCTTGAGACTCTCAAGCATCGCCGCGGCGGTGAAGCCGCCCACCGCGAACTTTGCGGCGCGAACCAGAAAATCACGGCGGCTCACCGTGCCGTGAACGTAACCGTCAAAGAGCTTCAAGACTTCCGGAGGGAAATCGCTTGCCTTCTTTCGTTCCATCAGAGTGACTCCTTCAGTTGGGAGAGGTGTGTTGAAGCAGGCGGCCTTGACCACCGTCTCGAGGTAAACAGGCGTACCGTCGCTGATTATTCCCGATTCGTTCGTATACTTCGCGTGCTGATTTCGCTATCGTCCACAAAAAAACGAGTCAAAAGTGCCGAAGTCAATTTTCCCGTATCGGTCTGTGGGCGCAGGCAAGTTGCCTGCGCTACCTGGATCCCGGATCGAGTCCGGGATGACGATTATTGAGGCCGGCGCTGGCGATTATCGAAGTTCGGGAGACAACCGGGCGATGAGCGCGCCGGTGTAAAGGCGGCGACCGAAGCGGAATGTGGATCACTTCGCCTGGATGCCGGCATCGCGTATCACCTTGGTCCAGCGCGCGAGCTCGGTGCGTATCATGTCGCCCAGTTCCTTCGGCGTGCTGCCCGCCGGCTCCATGCCGATGGATTCGAGGTGCTTGCTGAACTCCGCGTTGGCGACCGCCCTCTTCATCTCGGCGTTGACCTTGTTGACGACCGGCGCGGGAGTGCCCGCCGGCGCAAGGAGCCCATACCAGGTCGTATTGTTGAATCCCGGCAGCGTTTCGGCGACCGCCGGCACGTCCGGCAAGGAGCGCACTCGTGTCGGGTGCCCGATGCCGATGGCGCGGACCCTGCCTGCCGCTAGGTGCGGCTGCCACTGCGGAATGCTGCCGAATATCGCCTGCATGCGGCCGGCGACGAGATCGACCGTCGCGGCCCCGCCGCCTTTGTAGGGCACATGCGTGAACTTGGCGCCAGTCATGGCCGGGTTCCAATGTGTACTGATGAAATGTGCACCGATCTTATCGTATTCGCGACGGACCCGGGCGTAGCATGCCTCACCTTGGGAGCAAGGCCCGTTGTCGATTTCAGACTCCGCCGAACGACTATGTAGTACCGACACCCGATCGACCACGATCTGGAGCCAGCCATGAAATACTTGTGCCTTGTTTACAGTGAGGAAAAGAAGCTGGAAGCCGTGTCCGATAGCGAGTGTCAGGCCAACGGCGAGGCGCTCCGGAAGAGCGGTCGCCGTATCGCCGCAGAGGCGCTCCAACCCGTTCAGACCGCCACCACCGTGAGGGTCCGCAACGGCAAGGTGTCCACAACCGGTGGTCCTTTCGCCGAGACGAAGGAGCAGCTTGCCGGATTCTACCTCATCGAGGCGCGGGACCTGAACGATGCCATCCAGGTGGCATCTAAGATTCCACCGGCGCGCGTGGGCAGCATCGAGGTGCGGCCGATCCGGCCGATCCGGGAAACGGTCGCCCAGGCCGAATCGCAGCAGCGCAAGAACATCTCGTAAAGGAGTGAATCATGGCGCGCAACAGCAGAAAACCGGCAGTTCGAACACAGGGCCGGACGACTCGCGCACGGCCGCGGCGCCGTTTGGCCGTCCTCGTCGCCACGCGCAAGGGCGCCTGGCTGTATCACGGCGATGCGGCGCGGAAAACCTGGCGGGCCGACGGGCCGAACTTTCTCGGCCACGTGATCAGTCATCTGGTGCTCGACCCACGCGACGGGCGAACGCTGCTCGCGGCGGCGAAGACGGGTCACCTCGGCCCGACCGTGTTTCGCTCCACGGACCTTGGGCGTACCTGGAAGGAAGCCGCGCGACCGCCGGCGTTTGCGAAGGCACCGGCCGGCGAGCAGGGCCGCACGGTCGATCACACGTTCTGGCTCACCCCGGCTCACGCCGCCGAGCCGAATGTGTGGTACGCGGGGACCTCGCCGCAGGGACTGTTCCGCTCCGACGACGGCGGCGTCACGTGGGAGCCGTTCTCCTCCATCAATGACGATGCACAGTACCGGAAATGGATGGGCACCGTGCAGGACGGCACGCCCGACGGACCGAAGCTGCACTCGATCATCATCGACCCGCGCGATTCCGCGCACCTGTATTTCGCAATGTCGGGCGGCGGCGTGCACGAGTCGGTGGACGGCGGCCGGACCTGGAAGACGCTGCTGAAAGGGCTCGATGTCGTCGAGGGTTTCGACGGATCCGAACCGACCTTTCACGACCCGCATTGCATCCGGATCTGTCCGAGCAACCCGGACCGTTTGTATCAGCAGAATCACTGCGGCATCTACCGGCTCGACCGGCCGTCGGACAAGTGGGTGCGCATCGGCAAGAACATGCCCAAGCGGGTCGGCGACATCGGCTTTCCGATGGTGGTGCACCCGCGAGACGCGGACACCGCGTGGGTGTTCCCGATGGACGGCACCACAGTCTGGCCGCGCACGAGCCCGGAGGGCAAGCCCGCGGTTTATGCGACGCGCAACGGCGGAAAGACGTGGCAGCGCCTCGACGCCGGCCTGCCCGATAAACAAGCGTGGTGGACCGTGAAGCGCCAGGCGATGACGGCGGACGCTTCGGATCCGGTGGGCCTCTACTTCGGCACGACCAGCGGCGAGCTGTGGACGAGCCGCGACGAAGGCCGCCGATGGACTTGCATCGTGCGGCACCTGCCGGAGATCTACGCCGTGGAAGCGGCCGAACTGCTGTAGAGGCCCCACAAAGATGCCTGAGATCGCTCAGCCCTCACCCCCGGCCCTTGTCCCAAAAAGGGAGAGGGGAGATTTGTGGTGCGCATGGGTTGTCACCCATCTGCACGAGAGTCAAAAATGAAGGTGCTGATACCCAGTTCGCTGCGCTCGTACACCGAGCGAAGCGAGGCTCAAGCGAGCGGCTCGACGCTCGCCGCCGTCCTCGCCGACCTGGAGCGCCAGTATCCCGGAATTCGATTCCGCATGATCAGCGAGCAGGACAGGATACGGCCCCACATCCGCATCTTCGTCAACGGCGAGCAGGTGCGCGACCTGTCACGGTCACTGCGCGCGAGCGACGAAGTGATCATCGTTCAGGCGTTGAGCGGCGGTTGACGGCGCGCGGGCGCAAGTCGCAGCCGACGCGCCATTGCGGTCCCCGCTTGTTCAATCGAGCGAGGCGTTATAGAGTTCGAAAACGCGTTCCTCTCCCCACTTGCGTGAGGCGGGGAAAGCAAGGCTCGACTGAGGTGATTTTTTAACCCGCAGGAGATCTCTCATGACGTTAAAGCTGAACCACCTGCATCTGAAGACCAGGGATCCGGAGAAGACGGCGAAATTCTACGTTGACACGCTCGGCGCGAAAGTCGTGAGCCAGAACCCGAACGGGGGCTACCGCCTGGATCTGCACGGGCTGTCGCTCAACGTGACGGATTTCCTCGCGAGCCAGAAGCGCGAACAGAAGTACGGCTTGGAGCACATCGCCATCGATACCGATGAGCTGGACGCGATCGTGGCAAAGCTCAAAGCCCAGGGCATCAACATCCTCGAGGAAACCATCGTTTCAGGCGGCCGGCGGGTGTGCTTCTTCGAGGGGCCGGATGGCGTGCAGCTCGAGTTCATCGAGATGAAGGCGAGTTAGGTCAAAGCCTCACCGCCAAGAACGCAGAGGACGCCAAGCACAATGAAAGCCTCACCGCCGAGGACGCGAAGGACGCCAACTGAGCAATAATTGAAACCAAACACCTTTCTTGGCGTTGTCATCGCGACCTTGATTTTCGTTATATTGAATCTTTGTGTCCTTTGCGGTCTTCGCGGTGAAGCCTTTGCTTTCCTTTGCATTCTCCGCGTCCTTAGCGGTGAAGCTTTTCTGTTCTTATCGGGGTCAATCGGGGTTCGTCGGCGGTAGAATCATTCTCGTGAATCCTGTTAATCTTGTCCATTGCAATCACTCAGCCTGAAGGGGAAAAGCGTGACGTCGTCCAATCCTTTACGGGTGGGGCTTATCGGAGCGAACGGAAGATGGGGGTCGTGGGCGCATGTCCCGGCCCTTCAGCGGCTGCCGCAGACCGAGCTCTATGCCGTCTGCACGGCGCACGCGGACACGGCTCAGGCGGCGGCCGATAAGTTCGGCGTGGCGCACGTAAGGACATTATGAGGCGAGTGACCAACGCACAAAGGAGAACTTCATCAGCGCTACCAGCGGCCCCGGCTACAAGAAGCATCCGGGCTATCGCATCCTGACGAGGCCGGCGGGCGTGCGCGTCAGGGTGACGTTCAACGGCGATGTGCTCGCCGACACCCGCGACGCGATCCGGATGGACGAAGGCGACTACCCCGCCGTCTACTACATTCCGCGCAAGGACGTGAAGATGGATCGGCTCATCCGCTCGCGCCATCAGACTTACTGCCCGTTCAAGGGACAGGCGTCGTACTACTCTCTTGTGGACGGTCCCGAGAACGCAGTGTGGAGCTATGAAGAGCCGTACGACGAGGTGAGCGTGATCAAGGAGCGGCTCGCCTGTTATGCGGACAAGGTCGACTCGATCACGGTTACGGAAGCATAAGGCGATGCCCTTCGACGTCAAGCGCATGTTCTGGGGCGGGTTCAAGGTTCTGGCCCACACCTGAACGTGTGGTGCGCGTCGCGATGCGCAATTGAATGAGCGACGATTCGGCCCAACGCATGCGGGACACGGTGGACGCCGTCTACCGCGCTGACTCGCGCCGCGTCCTCGCCACCTTGATCCGCCTGCTTGGCGACTTCGACCTCGCCGAGGAGGCGCTGCACGACGCCTTCCGAACTGCGATTGAGCAGTGGCCGCGCGACGGTGTGCCCGCGAATCCACGCGCGTGGCTCGTTTCGACCGGCCGTTTCAAGGCCATCGACGCGATTCGCCGGCGCGCGCGGTTCGATGCGCTGGACGATGTCGCCGAGCAAGTCGAAGCTCTCTCCTACGACGCGGAAGCGTGGGACGACGAGAGTGTCGAGGACGACCGGCTGCGGCTGATTTTCACCTGCTGCCATCCGGCGCTGCCGCCGGACGCCCAGGTGCCGCTGACGCTGCGCGAAGTCTGCGGCCTCACGACCGAGGAGATCGCGCGCGCCTTTCTCTCCGCGGCGCCGACGGTGGCGCAACGCATCGTGCGCGCCAAGGCGAAGATCCGCGACGCACGCATTCCCTACGAGGTGCCGTCGCGGGACGATTTGCCGGACCGGCTCGACGCCGTGTTGCGCGTGATCTACCTGGTGTTCAATGAGGGCTACTCCGCGTCATCGGGTGCGTCGCTGACAAGGCACGATCTCTCGGGGGAGGCGATCCGCCTGGAAAGGCTGCTGATCGAGTTGCTCCCGGAGCCGGAGGCGGTGGGGCTTCTGGCGCTGATGCTGTTGCAGGAGTCACGGCGTGCCGCGCGCACTTCGCCGGCCGGCGAACTGGTGCTGCTGGCCGATCAGGACCGCTCGCTCTGGAACCGGGACCAGATCGCGGAGGGGTCAGCGCTGGTGGAGCGGGCGCTGTCATCGCGCAGGTTCGGCCCCTACACGCTCCAGGCGGCGATCGCCGCGGTGCACGCCGAAGCGCCCCATGCCGCTGCGACTGACTGGGCGCAGATCGCCGGACTGTACGACGTGCTGGCGCGGGTGGATCCGTCGCCGGTAATAGAGCTTAACCGCGCGGTAGCGGTAGCGATGCGCGACGGCCCTCTGGCCGGGCTTATTCTCATCGACGCGATCCTGGCGCGCGGCGAACTTGCGGACTATCACCTGGCGCACTCGGCGCGGGCGGATATGTGCCGGCGGCTGGGGAGAACGGCGCAAGCCCGAGCCTCCTACCAGCGCGCTCTCGAGCTTACGCGGCAGGAACCGGAGCGGCGATTTCTCGAACGACGACTGGCCGAATTGCCGGACTGAGATGCAAAATCCCGCTCGATCCGCGCTCGCACGATCTTCGCAATCGCAGCGTCCAGACCGGGATGACGGTTATTGAGGTGCGCGCGCAGCCCTGCGGGCCTCACCCGCGAAGTCACCAATATCGTGATCGGCAGTTACAGCAGGGTTTTCGCCACGACGAATATCGAGTTCCACCGTGCAGGGCGTCACGGCCGGCAGAGCCAGTCCTGGGCGCGCATGCCGGAAAGCTGGCGCATTGTGTTGATCTTTCTGCATAACTGACTTATCATGCGCGCCCTTCAGGATCCGCCCGAACCGCGGCGGATCGCATACAGGCAATTACATGAGCATCGACAGGGAAGTATCGCGGCGCCGCACCTTCGCCATCATCTCGCACCCGGACGCGGGCAAGACCACGCTCACCGAAAAGCTGCTGCTCTACGCCGGCGCGATCCATATCGCCGGCAGCGTGAAAGCGCGCAAGGCCTCGCGCTACGCCACTTCGGACTGGATGGAGATCGAGAAGCAGCGCGGCATCTCGGTGGCGAGCTCGGTGATGCAGATGGAGTACCGCGGCTGCGTCATCAATCTGCTCGACACGCCGGGCCACCGCGATTTCTCCGAGGACACCTATCGCGTGCTGACCGCGGTGGACGCAGCCCTCATGGTGATCGACGCCGCCAACGGCATCGAACCGCAGACGCTGCGCCTGCTGCAGGTGTGCCGCGCGCAGAATACGCCCGTCATCACCTTCGTCAACAAGTTGGACCGCGAGGTGCGCGAACCGCTCGATCTCGTCGACGAGATCGAGCGCGTGCTCGGGATGCCGGTGGTGCCGTGCACCTGGCCGGTGGGCATGGGAAAGACGTTCAAGGGCGTGTTCGATCTGCGCGCTGACGCGATGCGCGTATTCCGGCCGGGCGCGGACCGCGCGGCGGACGACGACGAAATCATCACCGGCCTTGACAATCCCGCGTGCAGCGCGCGCTTCGGCGACGCCTTCGCCCACGCGCGCCAGGAAATGGAGCTGGTGCGGGGCGTCTCACCCGCCTACGACCGCGAAGCCTTTCTCGCCGGCCGGCAGACGCCGCTTTTCTTCGGCTCGGCCATCAACAACTTCGGCGTGAAGGAAGTGCTCGACGCGCTGGTGGAATTCGCCTCGCCGCCGCGGCCGCGGCAGGCGCTGCAGCGCGCGGTCGATCCCGTCGAGCCGAAATTTTCCGGCGTCGTATTCAAGATCCAGGCCAACATGGATCCGGGGCACCGCGACCGCGTCGCGTTCATCCGCGTGTGCTCGGGTCATTTCGAGCGCGGCATGCGCCTCAGGAACTACCGCACCGGCAAGGACTTCCGCCCCAACAACGTCGTGTCGTTCCTCTCGCAGCGCCGCGAGATCGTCGAGGACGCGTACGCCGGCGACATCATCGGCATCCCCAACCATGGCGTGCTGCAGCTCGGCGACACGCTGACCGAGGGCGAGGACCTGCAATTCACCGGGCTGCCGTTCTTCGCGCCGGAGCTCTTTCAGACGGTCGAGATCGCGGACCCGCTGCGCAGCAAGCAGCTTCGAACCGGCATCGCCCAGCTCGGCGAGGAAGGCGCGATCCAGGTGTTTCGGCCGGTCGCGGGCGGCGCGCTGCTGCTGGGCGCGGTCGGACATCTCCAGTTCGAGGTGGTCGCCCACCGCCTGCGCCACGAGTACGGGTGCGAGGCGCGGCTTGCGCCCGCGCGCTACACGGCGGCGCGCTGGGTGACGGCGGAGGACCCGAAGGAAATGAAGCGTTTCATCGACGCCAACGCCCACCGTATGGCGCACGATGCGGTGGAGGCGCCGGCTTTCCTCGCCGCGTACAACGCCGAGATCAAGGTCGCGCACGAACTCTGGCCCGCGATCCGCTTCCACGCCCTGCGCGAGCACGCCGGACTCGTGTTCCAGTCCAACCCCTTTGCGTAATCGCACCAGCCGGTGACGGGACAATGGTGGCGAATGATGGTGACGCGTGACGGGCGCAGACCTTTTTTTGTCATTGATGCAATAATTCGAGGGTCAACTGCGACCGAGATCCAATCGTATGCTTCCGGTACTATCCCTGTTGGAAACACGGGTGCTGGGCGTGCTCGCTGAAAAGGAGCGCACCGTGCCCGATACCTACCCGTTGACCCTGAATGCGCTCATCGCCGCGTGCAATCAGAAGACGAGCCGCGATCCCGTTATCAACGTTACGGAAACAGAGGTTCAGGCTGCCATCGACAGTCTCAAGGCGATGACGCTGGTTATCGAGTCGAGTGGTGGCCGGGTCTCGCGTTACACCCATAGGAACGAAGGGTCAGGGCTTTACTTTATGGCGCTGGACTCGCAGAAGCTGAACAGAAAGTAACGCCCCGACCCCAGGGTTTCCTGCGGGGAATCGGTCAATCCTGCGGACCCGCGGTGGCGAGACATCACATACTTTCGCATCAACCGGGTGTGGCCCAAGCCGGAAGCGACCTGGGGCACTGTCTGTGGGCGGCACGGCGGCCGGATATCGAGGCCGTGAATGAGCCGAAATACTGACCTGCTTTTCTAATCTGTCCAATTTAGATAAAGTGGACATAAAGAGGTGTACTTATGCGCTATGTATCTGCAACTGATGCCAAGCAGCGGCTCGCAGCGCTGCTCGACGCCGCCCAGCGGGAACCTGTGGTGATCCGCCGGCAAAAGAGGGACGTGGCTGTCCTTCTCTCGCCACAGGAATACGATCGCCTGCGCGCCCTGAACGCAGCCGAGTTTCAGCGCTTTTGCGACCGCGTCGCGAAGAACGCCGCCGCTCGCGGTCTTACGGCGAAGAAACTAGCCAAGATACTGGCCGATGACGCCTAGGCAGCGTATCGTCGTAGACAACAATGCGCTCATCAGCCGCCTTCTTCTGCCCGATTCCGCGCCCGGCCGGGCAGTCCGCAGGGCCGCGGACGAGGCGCAGATTCTCGTTTCAGACGCGACCTTGACCGAACTCGCCGATGTTCTTGCCCGGCCGAAATTCGATCGTTACGTGAGCATTGAGGACCGCCAGCAGTTTCTCAGGCTTCTTGGCAGCGTAGCGGAAGTGGTCCCCATTACCTATTCGATTCGTGCCTGCCCGCGATCGCAAGGACGACAAGTTTCTTGAACTCGCTGTAAACGGCAACGCCGCCCTCATCATCACGGGCGACAAAGACCTTCTCGCCCTGGACCCTGTTCAAGGCATCGCCATCATCACCCCGGCCAGCTTTCTCAAGCGCTGACCCGCGCAACGCAATGGGGAGTCGGAATCGGGAAATCGGGAGGGAAATCGGGTCGGAGCAACTTTTCCCCATCCATTCGCATTCAAGACTTCCATCACCACGCACACTGAGGACCTGCCAATGATGACGTCACTACTCCTGCTCGCGGCCGCTGCCTTCCCTCCAGCGTCAAGTCAGACGCCTGACCGCTCGGCCGGTCCGCAGCCAGGCCGCGATTACGCCACCCTCAACGTGTGCAAGCTCGTGCCGGGTGACGCGATCGCGCGCGCGTTCGGTGGAAAGCTGGCCGAGGTGCGCCCGTTCAGCGACAAGTCCTTCAGCCGGTGCGTATATTTCATCGTCCCGCCCGGGAGGGACAAGCCGTTGGGCTACGTGCTGTACATACAGCCGCCGAAGGACTTCGAAGAGCTCAAGAAGCACATTGCGGAGCCGCTCACCACATTGGCCGGTCTGGAGGATGGTGCCTACATGTTCCGCGATAAGGGTGATGGGCGGTTCAAAATCCATGTTCTCAAGCGCGGTGACTTGATGTTCCAGGCGACCGCGGACACAGCCGAGTCCGCGCGCAAGGTCGCCGACGCGGTGGTCACGCAGCTCTGGAGGAAGGCGCCGTGACACATGGCAAGATCACAACGGCTGGTATATATTGAGGCAGGTTCCACAAGCGAAGATCTGGTGTCGCAATGAAAAGCCAACCGCGTTACAGCAAAGAAGAGTTTGCCCGTCGCGGAGATGCGATCTACGAAAATGAGCTTCGCCCCGTTCTGGAAAACGGAAACGAGGGTAAATTCGTTGCGATCGATATCGAAACCGGAGCCTACGAGATCGACGCGGACGAATTAGCTGCTTCTGACCGCCTGTTGGCTCGAGTTCCTAGCGCTCAAATATGGCTGCGGCGGATTGGCTCCCGTTATGCGCACCGCTTCGGATTCCATCCATTGCCTACGGCATGATTAGCGGTGTAGTCACGGGCGACCGCCAGGCAGTTATCCATCTGACGGTGCGGGGTCCCACGGCGTGAGAGCAGGAGATTGACGCGATCATTGACACAGGCTTTGACGGGTGTCTCAGCCTGCCATCCTCACTTATGTCCTGCTGAGCTTGGCTTGGCGTGAGCGTGGCCGCGCGCTCTTGGCAGACGGCAGCGAGACCGTTTTTGATATTTACGAGGGCATAGTGCTTGGGGATGGCCGGGCTCGCCGGATCCCGGTACATGAGGCGGAAACCACACCCCTAATCGGCATGTCTCTGCTTCAGGGCTACGAGCTTACTCTCGAGGTCCAGCCTGGTGGGAACGTCACCGTAAGAGCGTTATCGCAAGCAAGAAGTGGCTAACCTGTTGCCGAAAGCGTGATCGTTTCGGTCCACACGCTTTGCGCCCATGATCGATTGGTCCACCTGTCCGGCCGTTGAACGCGATCTCGAGCGCGTGAGTGGCACCCGGGTATTTCGCGGGACCCGAGTGCCGGTCGCGGCGCTCTTCGAGAACCTTGAGCGCATTCACCACCCCGCTCGCTGCGCGAGCACCCCTCCTCGATGAGGAGGGGAAATTCAATTTCTCACGGACTGTAGGTTACGCCCCCCGCGTAAAAGGGGACGCGCACATTTATCGACGTGTTAAGAAGGTGTGCGTCCCCTGTTCTTTCCAGATTATCACTCAGCCGTTCGCGGCAGCGTCATTCAACGCGGACTCCGGATTCCTTGATCACCTTTTCATACCGCTTCATGTCCGCTTTGACAAAAGCGTCGAACTCCTCCACCGACGTCATCGCGGTTTCGAATCCGGCGGCAAGCATCCGTTCCTGCACCGCGCGCGTCCCCAGTATTTCGCCTATCGTGCGGTTGATCGTATCGATGACGGCGCGCGGCGTCTTCGCCGGCACATGCACGCCATTCCAGCCCACCACGTCCATGTCCCTGAAACCGGATTCCGCGATGGTCGGTATTTCAGGAGCGGCGGCGTAGCGTTTCGCGCTGGTGACGGCCAGCGCCCGCAGCTTTCCGCTCCGGACATGCGGCAATCCGGCTTGCGCTATGGCAAACATCACCTTCACCTCGCCGCCGAGCGTGGCGGCGACCGCGGGCGCCACGCCCTTGTACGGAATATCCACGATATTGATCTTCGCCATGTTCTTGAACATTTCCGTGACAAGGTGCGTCGAGGTACCGGTACCCGGATTACCGTAGTTGATCTGTCCGGGTTGGGCGCGCGCAAGCTGGACGAATTCGGTGAGCGACTTGGCAGGCACCGACGGGTTTACCACGAGAATCCACGGCAACGTGCCCATCAATGTCACAGGCGTGAAGTCGCGTTCTACGTTATATGAGATCTTGGAATACAGGGCTGCCACGGTCAGCATGGCGCCGCTGGACATGAACCAGGTGTAACCGTCGGGCGGAGCTTTCGCGACGATTTCCGCAGCGATAATGCCGCCCGCTCCCGGACGCTGGTCGATGACGATCTGCTGCCCCCACGTCTCGGAGAGTTTCTGCCCGATAAGGCGCGGCAGTACATCGGGAGCCGGGCCGACAACGAATCGAATCGGTTTGTTGGGAAATGCCTGCGCCAGGACCAAGCCCGGCGTAATGAAAAGCAGGATCGCAAACAATGGCAGCCTGGAAAAAGCGAATATCTTCACATGACTTCCTTTAGGCATTGTACGGTTGCAACGCGCCGGGCTGAGCCGCCCGACGCGGATGGATAATTCCAGATATTAAGGGGCGCACCCGCGGAGCGCAACACGGAAAGGACGCGCAGGGTTGGGACGAACCGATGCTTGCCGTCTGGTTCAGCAGCTCAGGTTTCATTTATTGGACGGAGAGGCCGACATTCGCGGGCGAGTCGCTGGGAAAGTCTTTACCTTGAGCTTGCCACTCTGTACGTGCGGCGCCACTGATGGCGCGCTTCCGAACAGCATCTGCACCTGTCCGCCGAGCAGATCGATGATCCCGGGGCCGATTCCGCGGTAGGGTATATGCACCATGTCCATCGCGGTCATGGACTTGAGCAGCTCCATGCCAAGGTGTCCTGCGCCGCCGGTGCCCGACGATGCGTAGTTCAGCTTACCCGGCCTGCTCTTCGCATATGCGATCAGATCCTTGAGCGAAGTACCCGTAACTGACGGATGAACCACCAGCAGATAGGGCTGTGACGTCAACTGCGAGACCGGTTCGATATCCCTGGCGAGATTGAAGCGCAGGTTCGGCGACACCACTGCCAGCAAGTAGGCATTGAAGGTTCCCATCCCCATCGTATAGCCGTCCGGGGTTGCCTTTGCCGTGGCTTCCAGCGCGTAGAGCGCAGTCCCGGAACGGTTTTCCACGATGACGGAGCGGCCCCATACCTCGGTCAGCTTCTGTGCAACGATGCGCGCCGTAATATCGCTGCCGCCGCCCGGTGCGCTCCCGACTATTATACGAACGGGTTTGCGCGGAAAGCTGCTGACGCTTTCCTGAGCGGCGCGTGCTTTCTGTTGGGCTTCTGTTGCCGCGAGGCTTGCCATAACGACCAGGACTGCGCTCGCCACGTTGCGGCCGATTCTGCTCATTTCTTCCTCCGGGCTGAGGTTGTCGGGTCCTCAGATTGAGACCATTCTCGCGCTTCGTTCAGTGAGATGCCGGCGGCCATATCCGCATCGCCAGATTGGGCGAACCCGGCGCGTGTGCGAGCTTCTTCACCATGCGGCTGGACCACGCTTGCATGTCGGGCCGCTGCGCCTCGTGTGCAGGGTAACACTTGTTGCGGATATCGTCCGACTCGAACTCGTACAGGATCGCGTGCTTCGCCCACCCTGAGACGGACGCCAGCATGCGCGTGCGGATGCAGCCGGGCAGGGTGCGCATCGCTGCCATGCGCCATTGCGCGTACCACCCCAGCAGTTCCTCCTCGTCCTGGTAGCCGCAGTTGTAACTGCCGAGCTGTATGCACGGGGCGAGCGCCATGCCGCCCTTATAGTGTTGCGCCGCCGGCCCCTCGACCCTCGACACCTCTACCATGATGTTCACGCGCTCGCCGCTTCGCATCGCGAGCATGTTGCGATCCGCCGCCGGGAGCCCGCCGTGCAGCGCGGTGGGCACTGGGGCGCCGAACACGTTGGCGTCCTCTGCCGCGAACAGGAGGATGTAACGGTCTCCGCCGGGCACGGCGGCGTCTTGCGTAGTCGGCGTGATGAATTCCGGGTGCGTCGAGACGATGCGCGTTTTCTCAACGCTGGCGTAGTGGGCCGCCCACAGGAAACCGCGCCGCTCGAGCATGGCCGGAATATAAGTTCCGTGCAGCCAGGCAAGATATGCGTCGCGCCCGTCATCGGGCAGGTTGTACCAGCTTATCCAGAGTGCCTTATCCATGGGCGCTTGTCCGCGGTGAATTTAGGTTGGCATTTATCCGGTAGCCAGTCACCCGTCACTGGTCCCAAAGTCAAAGCATGGTTTGGACGATGCCCGCCACCAAAGGAGAACGTCAAATGGAATACGAAGAGCGGATCAAGCGCGGCTACGACATCTGCAACCAGTTGGGCCGCCATACGTCGGAGCACCAGAGGGAGTTATATCCCGAGCTTCACGCGCTGACCATCGGACATCTGTTCGGGGACATCTGGTCCCGCCCGCATCTGAGCTTGCGTGAGCGCGAAATGATTACCCTTGCGACAAACATCGCGCTGGCGCGCCCGGTCGGGAATCACAGCCACTACCGGAGCGCCATGAAGCTCGGGATATCGAAAGAGCAGATCATGGAGCTGATCATCCAGGTCGGGCACTACGCCGGTTGGCCCACCATCGCTCTTGCCGCCAGGCAGTTCGCCGAGGTGCTTAAGGAAGACGCAGAACAAGACAAAGGCCCGTCGTCATACCGTTGATCTGTGGGCCTGCACGCCCGCAACCGCAGCGGAGCAGGCCTCAAGCTCGCCGGCATGCTCGAAAACCAAGCAGTCAGCACTATGACCTGAGGGGACACTGAGGGGACATCGTTCGACCCCCAAGGTTGCGCGGGCCGCAGACTTGGGAGTAATCTGACCGCATGGAAACATCAGTCATCTCCCGCAGCCCCGATGTAATGGGTGGCACGCCGGTTTTTGCGGGCACTCGGGTGCCGGTTCAGACGCTCCTTGATTACCTCGAAGCCGGAGAGTCCATCGACGACTTTCTCGCCGGTTTTCCTTCAGTCAGTCGAGAGCAGGTCATCAGTTTCCTCGAACAGGCGAAAGACCGTCTGGTCGCCGCTGCTTCGTGAAAGTGTTTGTCGACGAGTGCGTTGACTGGCGGCTCTCGCGCGACATTGCAGGTCACGAGGTCAAGACAGCGCGCCAGATGGGATGGTCGACCATCAAGAACGGGGAACTGCTTGCATGCATTCCCAGAGCCAAGAAAGGTTCTGTTGAGTACGTGGGAGCCTAACCCATAAGGATCAAGACGACCCGCAGGGTCGTTTCAATCCGATGTTCAAAAAGCCCGGTGCGGAGTCCGGGCTTTCTTGCGTGTGGCTATGGGGAACGCCTCGGTGGG
>MERG01000372.1:22073-26093 GCA_001771985.1 Betaproteobacteria bacterium RIFCSPLOWO2_12_FULL_62_13
CGATGCGGTGCGGCGGCGCCGGTAGGCGCGATTGATGTGGCGAATGAAGCACCTTCCCAGATGCTGCATCATGCGGGAGAGATCTTAGGGGCGTTTGGCTGATGCCAGTCGATGCACGAGGTTGGTCATCAGCACATACGCGTGGATCGAGCAGCCATACTTGCGTGAGGCATCGAGCAAGCAATCAAGATAGAAACGGTAGTCCTCCTCGTCCCGCGAGAAGCGAGTATTATGCTCGTGAAAAGCGCCGGCGTGCGCTCCCGTCAAGGCGCACGGCGCCTCGCTTGATAATCCAAGTAACGATACGTTTGCCAATCGTGGAGGAGAAGAAGATGAAAGCATCATCAACTGGACGTAATTGGCTGCTGCTTGGCATCGCGGGTTCAGTGGTAGCAATGATCACCTGCGTTTCGATCGCGCAGGCGGAGAACTTTCCCGTCAAGCCGGTGCGGCTCATCGTGCCGTTTGCCGCCGGCGGTGGAGCGGACCTGCTTGCCCGTCGGTTGGCCCAGCGCCTCAACAGTCTCTGGAAACAGCCGGTGATCGTCCACAACGTAGCGGGCGCCGCAGGCAATCTGGCCGCGGCCACGACTGCATCCAGCCAGCCAGACGGCTACACGCTGTTTTTTGCATCGCTCGCCATCATCGTCAGCAATCCGGCTTTATACAAGAAGCTGCCGTTCGATCCGGACCGCGACTTTGCGCCCGTCGTTCTGATCGGCGAAGGTCCGCATGTACTGCTGGTCAGCTCGGCGTCTCCCGCGACCAAGGTATCCGAGCTTATTGCGCTGGCGAAAGAACGTCCGGGCAGCTTGAACTTCGGTTCCGGCGGCGTGGGGACATCGTTGCACCTCGCCGGCGAATTGCTAAAAGCAGTCACCGGCATCGACATCGTGCATGTGCCGTACAAGGGCGCTGCGTTGGCGATCGCGGCGATGGTGGGCGATGAAATTCAGATGCTTTTTGACAATGGTTCTTCCGCAGTGGGTCACATCCGGGCAGGTCGCGTGCGTGGCCTGGCCATCGCCAGCCAGACGCGCTCAGGTGTATTGCCGGACGTGCCGACTTTCCAAGAAACAGGGATTGCGAATTTCCGCTCGGGAGTCGGGCATAGCATTTACGTGCGGTCAGGCACCCCAGCCGCGGTCATACGGCTGGTAAATCGCGCCATTAACACGGTGTTTGAAGAACCTGCGTATAAGAAGCAGATGGCAGCGCTCGCCTATAACCTCGCCGGAGGAACGGCCGAACAGTTGAGAGCCCATGTGGACGCGGAACGAAAGAAGTGGCTCCCTATCATCCGAAAACAGGGAATCAAGGCCAATTGAGCGCAAGCGAGAAGCGCAATCACGCGGGGACGCCGCGTTGCCGCGATTGCGGATACCGAAAATGCCGGTGTCTGCATGCGGGAATGTGGACTTTGCTGGAACCGCCGGCAAGGTGGTGATGTCGTTTACCGAACGCCCGCGACGGGGGTCAGGCGCAAGAGTGGGTGATCGGCCTGAGCTTATGCTCGAATTCCTGCAACTTCTTTGCGCGGTCCACGGCACTAAATAGGCGAGAGGGATGGGCTATGCAATATAAGGACCAGTCTGAAACGGTAGCGCTCTGCGCCGTGGGAGATGTGATGCCGAACCGGCAGGAGCCGGCGCGGTTCTTCGATCTGTGTAAACAGGTCCTCGACAGCTTTGACATCAGGTTCTGTCAATTGGAAACCAATTTTTCAGAGAGAAGCAGCCGCGCTTCCGGATCGCGCGTTCCGACTCGGGCCCATCCGCGCAACGTGCAGGCCCTGAAGGCAGGAGGATTCGACCTGGTTACTTACGCGAGCAATCACACGATGGATTGCGGACCGGACGTCATGGCCGATACGATCGCGCTTCTCCGGGAGCACGGCATCCTTTGTGTCGGCGCAGGCGAGAACATAGTGGAGGCGCGGCGACCCGTCATCCTCGAGCGAAAAAAGGTCAGGATCGCGTTCCTCAGTTATTGCTCGATCCTGCCGGCCTGGTCTTGGGCCGAGGAATCGCGCCCCGGGGTTGCGCCGCTCCGCGTGAGAACCCACTACGAGATGACCGAGTCCGACCAGCCTGGGTGTCCGCCCCGGATCTTCACCTACCCGCACGAGGATGATGTGAAGGCGCTCAAGGAAGATATCCGGGGCGCCAAGTCGAAAGCCGATGTTGTCGTGGTGGGTCTTCACTGGGGCCTCCATTATGTGCGGGCGAAGCTCGCCGCATACCAGCAACCCGTCGCCCATGCGGCGATCGATGCGGGCGCGGATCTTGTCGTCGGCACGCACCCGCACATCTTGAAGGGCATCGAGGTCTACAACGGCAAAGCCATTTTCTACAGCCTGGGTAATTTCGCGCTCGATTCCAACTTCAGGACGTGGCCCAACATCACACCGGCACAGAGGGAGCTGGTGGACGCATACAACATCGCGATCGACCCTGAATGGGCTCAAGGCTACCCCTATCCGGGCTACTTTCGAAAGACGATGGCCGTCAAGTGCCTGGTTTCGAAGCGGGGGATAGAACGTCTTTCCTTTCTTCCCGCAACCATCACCAGGGATGCAAGGCCGCGGTTCTTGTCGTCACCCGAGGATGCCTTCGGCGAGCTGGTCCAGTATGTGACAGACGTCACGGCGGAAGCCAACCTCAATGCTCAATATCGCGTAGAGGGCGAGGAAGTCGTCGTCCTCCTGTAGAGGTCGATCGACTCGGCGAGCGCTGCCGAGGCCTCGATGTTGATCCGCGCCATCTGCTCGTCGTTGACGCGCACTTGGAAGCGGTCGTGCTCGGTCATCCCTTCGCGTTGCGCCAGCAGGAGATCAGGCGACCGAGGAGCTCGTCCGGCGTCATTCCTTCCTTGACCGCCAGTGCGGCGAGCTTGCGATGGCCGGCGGTCGAGAGTTTCGCCCGCGGGCGATCCTCCATGGGTGATGACCGACGCAGAACCTTGCCGTCGAGACAGAACCTGTCGGCGTGCTCCCGCACCACCTGGCGCTTGGCGCTGCTCCAAGCGTGATTGATGTCGCGCGTCTTCGACATCTGCCCCAGAAGGCCAAGGTGCTCCACAACGAGTTCCTTCGAGGGCGCCGCCTCGGGCGGCAATTGCAGGAGCACCTCGACCATCGCCTTGGTGAGCTTTCCGGTGGACAAACCGATGTCGAAGCCAGCGCGACGGACCTGTGCGAAGTATCCTCTCATCTTCTCGCTCCTCGTTCGACGAGGCTGAGGCCGTCATCTCCCCAGCTCGGCGATCAATTGCGACTTCCGCTCTTCGAGCGCAGCGATCTGGATTCTCAGCCGCTTCAGCTCGCGGTTGACGCGCGCGAGCTCCGTCTTCGCCTGCTGATTCCTCAGGTAGTCGTTCCCGTGCTTCTTCTTGACAAGCGCCTCGACCTCACGTCGAAGAAGCCGCAGAAACGGGTTCCCGTGGATCGCGTTGCGGCGGTACTGGAGCTTGCCGGCTCGAATCGCCTCGACGATCTCATTCTGCGTCAGGCCGAATTCCCTTCGCGCCGTTTTGTCGCTGAGCGTCGCACCCTTGCGCTGCCACTCGGAAGCCAGGTCGTCCATCGCTCTTCTCCTTCCGCGGTGCGCCGCGTGGGACAGCTCACCGCCGGAAACGTCGGTTGCTTGCTTCGGAATGCGGCCGGCTCCCGGGCACGTCGGGAAGGCCGGCGGTTAGCTGACGATTTTCCCACGTCAGTAGCACTCGCAACTCCACGGGCAGTCGTACTTACCCAACGGCACCGACCCTACCGGAAGCGCGGGGACCAGGCGAGAAGACTTTTGTTGTTTCGCACACGTTTCCCGACACGCCACCTCTTCACTCTCGCGAAAACGCTGCACCGGACTTCCGAGAAAGAGCCAGATGAGACCCACTGCGACAAATACCGCGAGAAAATTATCAGATTCGTGCGACAGGTGAGTTTAGGCTGTGCCATTCGTCAGCTCCGCGGTAGGGACACCGGTTACCCGGCGCCCCCCGCACAGACCCCGGCGTGCAGTT
>MERG01000373.1 GCA_001771985.1 Betaproteobacteria bacterium RIFCSPLOWO2_12_FULL_62_13
GCGAAAGCTGGACCCGAGTACGCGCGCCTGCGGTGCGCCGCCCTGCTCGCGAGTGATATCCAGCACGATACGCCCCGCGGGTTCCACGGTCGCGGCAAGCGCTACGCCAACGCAATCCAGGATATGCCGCTTGGTCGCGGCGACCGCCTCGGCGCTGATGTCAGCGATGCGAATCTTGCTGGCGAACTCCGCTAGGACCGCCGTTGCTCCCATGCCTGTTCCTCCCGGTGGCGCCCGCAGCGCCGTTTTCCCTTGGGCCCTCCCGCGAATTTACTCGGCGCGGATGCCGGCTGCCTTGATAACGGCAGCGAGCGCAGCGGTCTCCTGTTTGATGCGCGCCGCAAGCTCGGCCGGAGTGCTGGTTTCGCGATCGAGTCCCAGCCGCGCCATCGTGCTCTGGACGTCAGCGTGCTCGAGCGCCTTCAGCGCTTCATTACGGATGCGATCGACAGTGCTTTTCGGCGTCGCGCTCGGCACGAAGAGGCCAAACCAGGCGATAACCTCGAATCCGGGATACCCCAACTCGGCAATCGTCGGCAAATTCGCTGTGACCCTGTGGCGTTTGGCTCCGGCCGTCGCGAGCGCGCGCAGCCGGCCGCTCGTCACATAGGCGATTGTCGAGGGCACCGCGCCGACCATCACTTGTATTTCGCCTGCAAGGAGGGAGGCTATTGCAGGCCCCGCGCCTTTGTAAGCGATGTGCGTCATTTCGAATCCCACACGCCGCTTCAGTAGTTCAGCCGCCAGGTGCAGCGATGCGCCCATGCCACTCGATCCGTAGTTGAGCGAGCCGGGCTTCTGCTTCGCCAAGGCAACCAATTCCTTAAAAGTCTTGGCGGGAACGCTGGGATGCACGAGCACGATATGCTCATGCGTCGCGAGTACAGTGATCGGCTGCAGATCCTTTTCGACGTTGAACGGCAGCTTGTAGAGGCTCGGACTTGCAGTGAGTTGCGTACTCAACGCGAGCATAACCGTGTGTCCGTCGGGATTCGCGCGCGCGGCGATCTCGGTCGCAAGGTTGCCGCCGGCACCGCCCCGATTGTCCACGACCCACGTCTGACCCATGGCGTCGCCGAGCTTCGGCGTGATGATGCGTGCGAGCACGTCGGTACTGCCGCCAGGTGGAAAGCCGACGAGCAAGCGGACGGGACGAATCGGATACGCGGGCTCTGCGGCATGCAAGGCGCCTGCAACAAGAATCAACATCCACACGGCGTATCTCATGACTGTTTCCTCGCCTGGTTGGATCATGGTTGACCATTTTAGTTGACAAAATGCCATCTAAACCGATTTTACTAATACCTTAGTAATAGTGACAACAGGCCATGGTGCCTCCTTGCTCGAAATCACCGCAAAACGGTCAGCCAGTCAGTCGCACAATGAGGCATTGCAAGTGATAGCTACGCGGTGCAGGCGTCGCGGAGATCGCTCTTGCTAAGATTCATGCTAGCATGAGCGTTGGTGGGAACTCCGGCAATAAAAGCTTGTTGATTGCCGGCGTAGCCGCGCATCTTGCGGCTGCGTTGATCCCATACGGAGAAAAAGGTGGCCACTTCTAAGATTCGCATTGGCTGGATTGGCGTTGGCGCGATGGGTCAACCCATATGCCGGCACTTACTGAAAGCCGGCTATGCCCTGGATGTCTACGATAAGGATCCCACAAAGATTTCTGCGCTGGTATCCGAAGGCGCTTCTGCTGGAATATCGGCGGGGGAACTGGCCGGCAAATGTGACCTCATTATCTCGATGGTCTGGGATGATGACGGGCTACGCGATGTCGTGCTTGGCCCAACAGGTGTATTGACTGGAGTGCGCACCGGAATTTCGTACATTGACATGAGCACGGTCTCGCCAAAAGTCTCTGAAGAGATTGCGGCTCAGCTAGCGCGTCATGATATCCCTTACCTGAGAGCGCCAGTATCCGGTTCAGTCCCCGTGGCCGAAGCCGGAAAGCTGACGATATATGCTTCAGGACCGCGGATCCTGTTTGATTCCTGCCAGGAGATTCTAAAGGCTTTCAGCACGAAGCAGACCTACGTCGGCACCAAAGAAGAGGGTCGCATCGTAAAGCTGGCGATAAACCTGATCCTGCAAATGAGCACGGCGATACTTGGAGAAGTCCTGGCGTTTGGCGCCAGGGCCGGAGTTGACAGGTCCACACTGATGGACGCGATAAACGACAGCATTGTTGCGTCCCCGCATTACGCCGTCAGGTCGAAATCCATCAAACAGCGTGATCTTGCGTTCACCGTCCGTTGGGCCAGTCCGAAGGACCTCGAGATCGCAATGTCAGTGGCAAAAGAAACCGGCGCGATCATGCCTATTGCATCTCTTGTTCAGCAATACATCAGGATAATTACGAATCGCCCGATGCCTCAGAACGGCTTCACGGCCTTGACAACGCTCATGGAGGATATCAATCCAGTTGCCGCCGAGGACCTCGCGTCACGATTGCCCGGTTCGTGACGATATTCCAGGACAATTTGACAAGGTCCCCGTTGGCAGCTGAAGCCAGTTGACTCATTCCGCTTTGATATTGTTGTCGCGAATGACCTTTGTCCATTTCTGCAGGTCGCGGCGGGTAATTTCCCCAAGCTCCTCAGGCGTGGTCGGACTGGAATCGAGGCCCAGTTCGGAAAAACGCTTGCGGGCATTCGCTGAAGCCAGCATCTTTCCTATCTGGGCGTTTAGCTTTTGTGTGACGCTCGCCGGCAAGCCGGCCGGACCGTAAACGGCGTACCATGAGGCGACTTCTGAACCAGCCAGGCCGGCCTCGGCAAGCGTCGGCAGATCCGGCAAAACTGCAGAGCGTTTCACGTCTGCGGTGACGATCGCCCGCATCCTGCCGCTTTTTATCTGCGGCAGCAGCGCGGCGGCACTGTTGCACATCATCGATACGCGGCCGCTGATAACATCCGGAACACCCAGGGCTATGCCCTTATATGGAACCTGTACCAGATCGATGCCGGCCTTCCCCTTGATGAGTTCGACGCAAATATCGTTCATGGAGCCGGGGCCTGCGGTGGCAAACGTGAGCTTGCCAGGAATGGTTTTGGCGTAGGCGATAAGTTCCGGTAAACTTTTCGCCGGAACATCGTTCGCCACGACCAGCACGAACGGCGCGTAAGCGAGCATCGCCACCGGGGTGAAATCCCGGAGCGGGTTATAGGAGATGTTCGCGTAAAGCGCAGGCGTAATCGTTTGCGTGGACGTCATACCCAGGAGCAGCGTGTAGCCGTCCGCCGCGGACTTGGCGACGTAATCGACGCCGATGACGCCCGAAGAACTGGGTCTGTTCTCGACTACCGCCGGCCCAATGGAATCCGACAGATCCTGCGCCACCATTCTGGCAAGGATATCCGGGGCGGAACCGGGTCCGAATGGAACAACGACCCTGATTGGCTTCGTGGGATACGCTGGAGCTTGCGCCATGATCGGCGCCGGTGATACTCCGAAGGTGATCATTGCGACTGCTATTACTGTATTTAGCGTCTTCATACCATCGTCTCCTCTATGTGGGTACTACAAGTGCATCGAGTGCATAGCCTCCATTGGAAACCACGACGTAAGGATTTACGTCAATGCCATTGATAACGTCCGCGTTGGCACAGGCAAAAACCGATAGACGAGCGAGTGTGGCGGCAAGGCTCTCGACGTCGGCAGGCACCGCACCGCGGATGCCCTTCAAGACGCGGCCGGCCATTGTTTCGGAGATCATGTCTCGTGCGGTGCCGATATCGAACGGTGCTACTCGAAAGGAGACGTCCTTGAGCGCTTCGACATATGCTCCCCCGAGTCCAAACATCACCACGGGCCCGAATACGGAATCGCGCATGACACCGAGAATGGTTTCAACGCCTCCTCTCACCATCGGCGTTACCAATACGCCATCGACACGCGCCTGTGGGATTTTACACGCAACAGCTTGCATGATTTCGTCGAACGCCGCCGCTACTTGCGCGTCGTCTCTTAGATCGAGCCGCACACCGCCGATATCGGACTTATGCGGTATGTCGCGCGAAACGACCTTGATCGCGACCGGGAAGCCCAGCTGGCGCGCTGTCTCGCACGCGTCGTTGGCGGATTGCACGAAGCGCTCGGGCAGGAATGAAATACCAGCCTGTGCAACGACCGCCTTTGATTCGATCTCGCTCAGAGGACCTCGTGGCAAGGTGATTCGTGGGGCAGACCCGAGCGCCGCTCGCCGGCTTTCGAGGCCCTTGGCGAGTTTGGCCATCGCGGCAGCCGCCGCCACTGCCCGCGCCGGTTCTTCAAACCACAAGAAGCCCTCTCGTTCCAGTTCCTCACGTACCTCTTCAGGACACGCCATCGTGAGCACAAAGAGCTTGTCCGGATAGCGCCGTCTTACTTCGAACAGCGGCCCCTTGAGCTGAGCGTAATGCTGGGGGTTACGGCCGACGGCAGCGAGGTATCCGAACACCATGTCGCAGCTTGTTTCCTCAAGCACGATTTCCACAATACGCGCATAAAGCGACAGATCGTTAACCAGCGCGGCCGACGTGTCGAGCGGATTCCCCACGGTAGCATTCGGAAGAATCGACTTTATACGTGCGCCGGCAGTCTTATCGAGCGGCGGCAGCTCGAGCTCGTGCTCCGCGGCAGCATCCGCGGCCAATACCCCGACACCACCCGAGAACGTGACAACGCCGAGACGTGAGCCTCGCGGCAAGCGCCCGCGGCTCGCCGCATAGGTGCAATCGACAAGCTCGTCAAGCGAGTGCGCCCGGTAGGCATTGAATTGTCTGAATGCCGCGTCGTAAATCGCATCCCTGCCTGCAAGAGCGCCGGTGTGGGTTTGGACTGCGTTGGCACCCGCTTCCGTCGTGCCGACTTTCATCAAAATGACCGGCTTCCCTCTCCCGTGCGCCACCTCGAGCGCGGCGATCAGGCGCCGGCCGTCCCGGCATCCCTCGAAAGCGGCAACGATAACGTGCGTGCACTTATCGTCGGCGAGATACGCAATGCACTCGGCGACATCGACGTCTGTTTCGTTGCCGGTTGTGATGAAATGCGAGAATCCGAGCCCGCGCGCCTGGGCAAGCACATAACATAATGAACCGAAACCGCCGCTCTGCGAAGCAAAGGAAACATTGCCGGCCGTTGGCCAGGCGCCGTCAAGTACGGTCGCGAAGGTGCCAAAAAACTTTTCCGGGACGTTGAATAAGCCCAAACTATTCGGGCCGATCAGCCTGATTCCAGCGTCCTTGGCCGTGGCCACCAGTTCATCCTGCAGCTTGCGCCCCGATTCGCCGGTTTCGCCAAAACCCGAGGTAAACACCTGTACGGCTTTTACCTTCTTCGCAGCGCACTGCTTCATTGCCGCGATCGCCTCTCGCGGCGGCACTGCGATGATGACGTGATCGATCGGCTTATCGATATCGGAAATAGATTGAAATGAACGCAATCCCTGTACTTCACCGGCTCCCGGGTTGACTGGATAGATAGCTCCGGCATAGCCGGCCTGCCTGAGAAATACGAGCGGCCGTCCGCCGATCTTGTTGGGATTGCTCGAGGCACCGACGACGGCAATGGATCGCGGCCGAAATAGCGCGTCGAGAGAACGTCCGTCAAACATCGTCGTGGAATTCAGGTTTTTCAACTACGTGGATTGAGACGTTCGTTCCGCTCTTTGCGATAGTCCCCGGATGCGCGCGATGCGGCCGTCAAAAAGGGTTATTGGTAAGCACCAGGGTAGCGTGTGTGGTCATGTACCCGCCTTGATTGGAAACCACCCCCGCTTCGGCCCCTTTTACTTGCCGATCACCACATTCGCCACGCAGTTGGCGCACCGCCTCCGCGATCAGTTGCATGCCGGGCATCCCCGTCTCCGATAGCAGCCCTCCCGAGGTGTTCATCGGCAGTGAGCCCTGCGGGCCCGTCTTTCCATTGGCAAGGAAATCGAGGCCTTCACCCTTCGCGCAGAATCCATAGTCTTCGAGCGTTATGGGCGGAACAATCGAGAATGGATCGTACAGCTGCAGGAAATCGATTTCGCGAGGCTTAATCCCCGCCATCGCAAAAGCAACTTTCCCGGATTGAAGGGCCCCGCTCGTTGTCAGGGACTGGCGACTTGTCAGCTCGGCAGCGCAGTGCCCTTGGCCAAATCCGGCTATATAAACGGGCTTTTTAGCCAAGTCCCTGGCGCGCGCGGCCGATACCACGACGACTGCCGCGGCTCCATCAGTGATAGAGCAGCAATCCAGCAGACGAAACGGTTCGACCACCCAACGGGAATTCAGGTAATCGGAAACCGAAAGCGGTTTTCGAAAGCACGCATTCGGGTTCTTCTGTGCCCAGGCCCGATCACCAAGAGGAACCGGTGCAAGATCTGCCGGTGACTTGCGGAATTCATGCAAATAGCGACGCGCAATCAGAGCGTAATGTCCCGCAGCGCCGAGTAACCCGTAAGGGGCCGAGTCGCCGCTCCCGAACTCGGAATACGCTTTTCGCGACCCCGTTACCGGGTTGTCGCCGTAGCTGACTACCGCTGCGGAGCAAAGCCCCTCCTCAATGCACATCGCGGCGTAAACGATCGCGGTGGCAGTACTCGCCCCGGCGTTGTCAATGGTTGCAGTAACCTTTGGAATAACGCCAATACACTCGGCAATTCGCGTGCTAAATAGCATCTCGAAATTGGAGGTTGGCGCTTTGGTCAGGACGCAGTCGATTTCGGTCTTCGGTATCCCCGCGTCCGTCAGCGCGTTGTGAATTGCCTCGACGGACAGGCTTTCGGCACTACGTCCGGGCAGCTTGCCGTAGGCCGTGTGCCCGACCCCGGCAATACAATATTTCCCAGCGATACCCATCGATCAGTTACCCGTGAACCGGGGTTTCCGTTTTTCAGCGAATGCCCGCGCGCCTTCCCGGGCATCATCGGTCTGGCGCAGCGCAAGCTGCATGGTCTCTTCGAGCCGTAACGCGTCTGCGAGCGGCAGATTAGCGCCGCGGATGGCCATTTCCTTTATTGCACGTACAGCGAGCGGTGCCCGTTCGCACAGCCGCTGCGCGCAGTCGTTTGCAGTCTCCATCAGCCTGCCCGGAGGCACCACGCGATTCACGAGGCCGATTCGGTATGCTTCTGCCGCATCGATACGGTCGCCAAGAAGCAACAACTCCATCGCGTGGGCATGAGCGAGCTGACGCACTACCCGCTGAGTACCCCCGTTGCCGGGCAAAATACCACGGTGCACTTCGGAAAGACCGAAGGTAGCCTTCTCCGATGCAAGACGAATGTCGGTGGCAAGAAGTAAAGTCATGCCGCCTCCGAGGCAATAGCCATTGACCGCGGCGACGACCGGCTTCCACACCTCGAGTCCACGATTGAGCAGGTTCTCCGCCTGCGTCTGCCAAAACCGGGCACGATTGGACGGGTCGTCAGCCGACGGAATGTACGATTTGAGGTCGGCACCCGACGAAAACGCGCGATCGCCCGCTCCCGTTATCACCGCGACCCATACATCGTAGTCGTCACGCACCTCAACCCAGGCCTCGGACAGCTGCCGGTACATCTCGGCATCCATGGCATTCATGACCTCCGGCCGGTTCATTGTCAGATACGCAACGTGCCCCTTCTTTTCGTAGATCAGCTTAGACATGATCCGCTTTCCTCTGCTCCGGCGATTACTCATCGACAATGCGGAAATGGTGCAGTCCAACATGCGCGTCGAGATCCTCATACTGAATCCTGACCCTCTTCCCTATCCCGATTGCCTCCTTCGGCTCCACCAGCGAACTGATCAGCCGGGGGCCCTCGTCGAGCTCTATGATTGCGACGTTGTAGGGAAGCATGTCTTCAAATGCCGTGTGGTAGAGCTGGTGAAAGACGACATAGCTGTATATGAAGCCGGTGCCTGCTACCGAGACCCAGTCAAGACGAATCGCCAGGCAATGCGGGCAGCGGTCACGCGCCGGCCAGTGAAACCGTCGGCATTCCGTGCACTGCGGCAGTTCCATACGGTGATTCCGTACGGAGGCCCAAAAGCGCTCGTTGGTGGGTTCAATCTTGGGAAGAGGCCTGCCGCTACTGCTCATCACTCCCTCCTCTTTTGACGGCCGGCGCGCAACAGATCGCGGGCGATGACCATTCGGTGCACTTCGGATGGCCCCTCGCCGATGCGGCGGATGCGCGCCTCTCGGTACCAGCGCTCCAGGGGCAGTTCCTTGGCGACGCCGTACCCCCCGAAAATCTGCACGCACCGGTCGATGACGCGCCCGAGTACTTCACTGGAATGCAGCTTGGCGATCGAAGCCTCGACCCGCGCGTCCTCGCCGCGGTCGGCCTTCCAGGCACCCTCCCAGATGAGCCAGCGCGCCGTTCGGATGTCGACCTCGGAATCCGCCAGCATCCACTGCACGGCCTGGCGGTCGGCGAGGTATTGCCCGAAGGTTTGCCGGGTGTTGGCGTATTCGACCGCCATGCAATGCGCCGCAACCGCAACCCCGAGGTTGGCTGCCGAATAGGGAAAGCGCTCGCGCGTCAGCAGGTCGAACGCAAGTGAAAGCCCCTGACCTTCTTCGCCTATCCTCTGTTCGACCGGTATTTCGCAGTCCTCGAAGAGTACTTCGTTCGGTACCGCCGATGTGCGAATGGTGCGTATCGGCCGCGCCGACCAGCCCGGCATGTTCTTTTCGATCACGAAGGCCGAAATGCCGCCGCGTCCGGCCTCCCTGCTGGTGCGCGCAAACACCACGCCCCATTCGGCCTTGTCGGCAAAGCTGATGAATATCTTCCTTCCATTGAGGACATAGCGATCGCCCTTGCGCACGGCTGATGTCCGGATCGCCCCGGCTGGATCGGAGCCGCCGGTAGGCTCGGTAATAGCGTAAAAGGTATGGCAGCCTTCTTCGACCGATCGCACGGCATATTTCCTGATCTGGCTCTCGTTTCCCGCCCAGATCGTCGCCGGAATCATGCGTCCGAATACGCCGCAGCCCCCGTTGTACAGGCCCATGCGGTGCTGAACCATCTCTTCGGTGATGACGCACATGGCGAAGGTATTAAGCCCGGCCCCTCCGTATTGCTCCGGGACCGCCGGGTACCAGAAACCTGCCTGCTTGACCTTCGCGGCGATGCGCCGGTAATCGGCCTCCGAGATTTCGGGCGCGTCCGGGTCGCACTTCGCTTCTGCTGGAATCACTTCTTCGCGGATGATGCGCCTTACCTGCTCGCGCATGAGTTCCAGCTCCTGTGGCAGCACGTAGCCGTCCATCGCTGACACTCCTTTTATGCACCCGCTGGAATCAACCGCTTGCCGGTGTCGATCTTCAGAAGCCGCGCGAGGTTGCCGCCGAAGATCTTTGCGCGTACTTCATCGGTGATCGGCTTGTAGCCGTACCCTTGCTGCAGGTCCTCGGGGATCTGCATCTGCAGGATGCCCTCCACCGCCATCCGGATAAGGCCGCCCGCACCAAAGAAATCCGAGCCCCACACGATCCGGTCTTCACCCGCGAACTGGATCGCTTCGCCGACGATCTCGGCCAGCCGGCGCGGGGCGTTGAACCACCACGGCACCAGGAGCGACAGGCTTATGTACACGTTCGGATGCGTCAGTGCCACCATGTTCAGGTCGTGGCAGTACGGCCAGCCGGCGTGGAAGGCGACGATGGTAAGGTCCGGGAAGTCGGTCGCGACGTCATCGAGTTGGATGGGCAGGCAGTACTTGGCGCGACCCGGCGGGACCCAGCAAAAGCCCGTGTGCACCGTCAGAGGCACGCCGAGCTCGGAAACGCGCTCGTAGAAGGGCCATAGCCGTTCGTCGTTGATGTAGGTGTCCTCGGGCGGGTAGAACTTGATCATCCGGCAGTTGCGCTCGCGCACCAGGTAATCGAGCTCCCACAGCACGTTTTTCATGCCGCGCTTGATGATCGGACCGACATTCGCCTGGAAAACGAAACGCTCCGGATATTTCTCGCAGGCCTCGGCCACCATGCCGTTGGTGGACCAGCGCGTCGCGTAGCCCGTGGTATCCATCATCGATTCGGGCAGCACGCAGGCCATGTCGACACCATACCGGTTCATGTAGACGATGAGCTGATCTTCCTCCGGTAGCTTTTTTTTGGCCGAATCGGCCACGTCGGCGACCTTGCGCTTCGCCTCCGCGCCGAACGCCCGCTGGACGTTGTGTACGCCGCGCCACCACGCCTGATACCCCGGGTAATAGCTGATGTGCGTGTTATCGCCACACAGATGCGCTTCCACGTCGATCTTGAAAAAATCATCGCTTGTCGACATTGATTTCTCTCATTATGGGATTTCGGGCGATGTTATTCTATAATAGACCGATATTATGGGATATCGCAAGCCCGACTTCCGAATGGCCGAAACCGCGAAACGGTCCTCACCGATGGCCGACGGTGCCAAGACGAGCAGTCTCGAGCGCATGCTCGGTGTACTGGGCCTGTTCAGCGAGGAACACGCGAGCTGCACGCCGGAACGCGCCGCCGAGGCGCTTGACACCTCGCGCAGCACGACGTACCGTTATTTCAAGATCCTGGCCGATGCCGGCCTCGTGGTTCTCCAGGCTCGCGGCAGCTACGTTCTCGGGCCCGCCATCATCGAGTTCGACCGGCTCATCCGCCGGCACGACCCGCTCATCGAAATTAGCCGTCCAGTCATGCAGGATCTGGTCCGCCGCACCGGCGCGGAAACGCTGCTCGCCCGCCTGTACCGCGGCAAGGTAGTATGCATACACCGGGAATTCAGTCCTCCCGGTTTTGAAGTCACTTATGAACGCGGCCGCCCGATGTCGCTGTTCAGGACGGCGACGGCGCGAGTTATTCTCGCGAATCTGTCCCCGCGGCGGCTGCGGCGCCTGTTCGACGCCAACCGGTCCGAACTCCGGGGTGCGGGCCTCGGGGACACTTGGGCAATATTCAAGAACAACATGCGTTCTATCCAGGAATCCGGACACTGCACGCTTAGGGACGGCGTCGACAAGGGCTTCAGCGGCATCGCTGCACCGGTGTTCGGATCCGTCCGCGAAGTGGAGGCGAGCCTGTGCCTGGTGCTTCGCAGCGAAGCGCTGCGGCGCGAAGCCGATCCCAGGCTGCCAGCCCTGGTCAAACGCGGCGCTCGCATGATATCGGCCGCTGCTGCCGATCCCGGCGACATCCGATGACACCGCCGGCTGCCAACAGCCTCGCCGGCAAGATTGCCCTCGTCACCGGCGCAAGCCGCGGCATTGGCAGGGATATCAGCATTGCGCTCGCTCAGGCAGGTGCCGCGGTCGCCTGCGCTGCCCGACGTTCCGAGCGCGCGCAGGAAACAGTGGACAAGATTACAGCGCTGGGCGCGCGGGCGCTGGCGGTCAGCGCCCACGTCGAGCAGGGGCCGTTGGTCGAAGAAATGTTCCGCAGGACCGAAACCGAGCTGGGCCCGATCGACATCCTGGTGAACAACGTCGGTATCGCGCGGCGCAAATCCGTGCTCGACATGACCGAGGACGACTGGAATGAGCATTTAGACACCAACGCAAAAAGCGTATTCCTGTGCTCCAAGCGCGCCGCGCAGGCGATGATTTCGCGCGGTTCAGGCGGCGCCATAGTCAACATCGGCTCGATTGCAGGCCACAATGCTTTCCCGCAGCGGCTCGGCTACTGCGCATCCAAGGCCGCCGTGGAACACATGACCCGCGTGATGGCGACCGAGTGGGCAAAGAACAGGATCCGCGTCAATTGCATCGCGCCGGGCTACATTGCCACCGAAGCCATCGAGTGGTTCGCGCAAAAAGGCATTCTTGACATTGAGGCACTGAAGCGCCGGACCCCGATGGGGCATCTCGGCGCGGGCGCGGACGTCGGTGCCGCGGCCGTATTCCTGGCGAGCGATGCAGCCCGGTTCATCACCGGATCGATCCTCACAGTGGATGGCGGCTGGACCGCTTACGGCTACCTCTAACGCCATGTCCTTCCACTCATTCAACCTTGGCTCCTGATTCCCTGACAGCCTTGCCCCATTTTGCAAGCTCGGCCTTGAAGAATTGGCTGAACATCCGAGGCGAGTCGCCGATGAGTTCGGCTCCCTCGGTGCGGGCCCAGTTGCGCATCTGCGTGTCCGCCACCGCTGCAACAATCGCTGTATGCAGTTTGCCAACCACATCCACCGGAGTGCCGGCCGGCACCACGACCCCAAACCAGGAGCTGGCTTCGAAACCCTTGAGCCCCTGCTCATCAAGGGTCGCGATTTCCGGCAAGGCTTCCACCCGCTTGAGACTCGTCACACCCAGTGCACGCAGTCGCCCGCTTTTGACATGCGGCATTGCCGAGGCTAACGCGGCAAAGCAGGTCTCGACGTGGCCACCGGCGCAGTCAATCAGCG
Source organism: Betaproteobacteria bacterium RIFCSPLOWO2_12_FULL_62_13 (assembly GCA_001771985.1). Lineage (GTDB taxonomy): Bacteria > Pseudomonadota > Gammaproteobacteria > Burkholderiales > SG8-41 > DSOT01. The sequence continues at coordinate 12,341 of MERG01000373.1, forward strand.
CCGGCCCGGCGCCTTTGTAAGGAATATGAATCATCTTCACCCCCGCCGCGGTGGTGAAGAGGTGCCCGGTGAGGTGCGACGGACTCCCCTGCCCGGCGGATGCATATCGAAGCCCGTCCGGACGGGATTTCGCCAGCGAAATCAGCTCCACGATATTCCTGATCGGGAGCGACGGGTGAGCGATCACGATTCCGGGTACTTTCGCAACGTTGCTTACAAAAGCGAAATCGCGCACCGGGTCGTAATTCAGCTTTGGATACAAGGCCGGGTTGATCGCATTGGCGGCTGACAACATAAACAACGTGTGTCCGTCCGGCTTGGAACGCGCCGCAACTTCGGCGGCTATGTTGGTGCTGGCGCCCGGCCGGTTCTCGACCTGCACTTGCTGCCCCCACGCTTCGCCGAGTTTTTGCCCCAGGATACGGGCAATCGAATCCGTAGCCCCCCCGGGCGCGTAGCCGACCAGGATCCGGATCGGCTTGTCCGGATAGCTGGCGGCGCTCTGGGTAGACGTTTGATCCGCCCCGCATGCTGGGCCGGTGGCCAGCAACAAGAAGGCCAAGCTGCTCGTTAAGAAAAATCCGGATCGCTTCATGATGATCGCCTCCTTTCAATCCTCCAGCGGCAGACGGACTGCTTTCCCCGTTTCGACAGCACGCACTATCGCGATGGTCGTCTCCAGGTTGATTCGTTCTTTGTCGAACGTGACCAGGCATCCTTCTCAGCTCGGCAAACCTCACGGCATCGCACAATTCTAGACGCCTCTATGGCTTGATGCCCGCTGTCTTCGCAAGCGCGCGCCAGCGATCGAACTCCGCTTTCACTTCCACCGCGAACTCGCGCGGCGCGTTGCCGACAACGTCCGTGCCTTCGGCCGCCATGCGGCGGGCGACCTCGGGGGCGCGTATCGCGTTGCTCGCTTCGCGATGCAGGTACTCGATGATCGGCTGCGGCACGCCTGCCGGCGCGAAAAGGCCGATCCACGCGGTCACGTCGTAGCCCGGCACGCCGCTTTCCGCGATCGTCGGGATGTCCGCCAGCGCGTTACTTCGTTTGGGGCTGGTGACTGCGATTGCTTTGATCCGCTTCGCGCGTATGAGCGGCAGTGCGGTAATCGGGCTTCCGAGCACCCAGCCCACTTCTCCCGAGACGATTGCGGGATAAGCGTCGGCCAAGCCCTTGTAGGGCACATGAGTCATTCCCACGCCTGCAAGCGCGCATAGCAGCTCGCTTCCCAGGTGGAGTATGCCGCCGGTGCCTGACGATGCGTACGTGATCGCGCCGGGCTTCGCTTTGGCGAGCGCGATCAGCTCCTGCACGGTGTTCGCGGGCAGAGAGGGCGTCGCGACGAGTATGTATGGATTGCTGGTGAGCTTGGTGACGGCCTGAAGATCGCGCACGGGATCGTAGCGCACCGGCTGCACGGCGGCGTTGGTGACGAGGCTCGGACTGCTCACGAGCAGCGTGTGTCCGTCTTTCGCTGCAGTGGCCGCGATCTCGACGCCGATCGAGCCGCCGGCGCCGGGCCGGTTGTCCACGATGAAACGCTGGCCGAGCGTCGTGCCGAAATACTCGGCGACGATGCGCGCGGTGGAATCGACCGCGCCTCCCGCGGTAACGGCCACAATAATGCGCACCGGTCGCTGGGGATAAACGGCCGGCGACTGCGCGGCGAAGACGTCGATAAAAACAGCGAAAGCGAGCGCAACGCCCAACCCAACGCGAGTGGCTACACCGTTCACGACATATCCCATGCAGGCGATGCTGGGAAGTGTAGCACGCGTCGAGCGTGATTGAGCTGCAGTGGGTTCATCGATCTCTGAAAGAAGCCCTCGGGTACTCTGGTTTGGTAGGCGGGTTGGGCGGCATCGACCATCCGCTGACACCGACGCGCGTGCGTTGCGGGTCGACCTGGACGTCGAGAACGGTGGGCTGGCCTGACTTGATGGCGTGCCCCAGGGCGTCGCCAAGCTGACTCGGCGCCTCGATTCGAATGCCGGCGG
>MERG01000374.1 GCA_001771985.1 Betaproteobacteria bacterium RIFCSPLOWO2_12_FULL_62_13
ATTGGGGACTACGCCCTGGTGCAGCAACACGAGATCGACCGGCTCCTGCCGTTTCGCGCCCTTCCACTCATAGCTCACGCGCTCGACGCGATTCGTGCCGATCAAGCGCAGCTTGCTGACGCCGCGCCGAATCGGCACGCCGGCCGCGCGCAGGGCGCCGATCATGGAGAGTCCTTTCGAAAGATAGCCCGGCGCCATCACAAACCGCGCCGCGTGCCTGAGGGCCGGCCAAGGGTTGGTGCGCGTTTCGAGCACCGCGGCGGGTTTTGCACCGGCGCGCACCAGTTGGGACGCGAGCAACAGGAGCAAAGGTCCGCCGCCTGCCAGCACAACGCGTCCGGCGGGCACCAGCGCAGCGGACTTGAGCAGCGTCTGCGCCGCGCCGCAGGTCATCACCCCCGGCAGCGTCCAGCCCGGTACCGCCATGGGGCGCTCCAGCGCGCCCGTGGCGATGATGACTTGCTTTGCCTCGACATGTCCTGTGCCGCCGGGATCACGGTAATGCACGCGCAGTTCGCGGTCGATCTGCCACACCGCGGCGAGCGGGCGGTAATCGGCGGCGCAAGCCCGAAACCGGCGCACAAGTTGGAGCCCGGCCGCATAGTCTTCGCCGAGCAGCGGCAGGTGCGCAGGACGCACCGCTGCGACGCGCTCGACGCCGCTCGTGCCGATCAAGCGCAGCTTGCTGACGCCGCGCCGAATCGGCACGCCGGCCGCGCGCAGGGCGCCGATCATGGAGAGTCCTTTCGAAAGATAGCCCGGCGCCATCACAAACCGCGCCGCGTGCCTGAGGGCCGGCCAAGGGTTGGTGCGCGTTTCGAGCACCGCGGCGGGTTTTGCACCGGCGCGCACCAGTTGGGACGCGAGCAACAGGAGCAAAGGTCCGCCGCCTGCCAGCACAACGCGTCCGGCGGGCACCAGCGCAGCGGACTTGAGCAGCGTCTGCGCCGCGCCGCAGGTCATCACCCCCGGCAGCGTCCAGCCCGGTACCGCCATGGGGCGCTCCAGCGCGCCCGTGGCGATGATGACTTGCTTTGCCTCGACATGTCCTGTGCCGCCGGGATCACGGTAATGCACGCGCAGTTCGCGGTCGATCTGCCACACCGCGGCAAGCGGGCGGTAATCGGCGGCGCAAGCCCGAAACCGGCGCACAAGTTGGAGCCCGGCCGCATAGTCTTCGCCGAGCAGCGGCAGGTGCGCAGGACGCACCGCTGCGACGCGCTCGACGCCGCGGTAGATCTGACCGCCCGGTTCGGGCTGCTCGTCGAAGACGACGGTCTTGAGTCCCAGTTCGGCCGCGGTGATGGCGGCGGCGAGCCCCGCGGGGCCGGCGCCGATGACGGCAAGATCCACTGCGTTCATGGTTCGGCCTTGCGCGCGCCGCGCTGTGGGTTAATGCGCATGCCTTCGGCGACCGGCACGAGACAGCCCTGGCGGTTCGGCACGCCGTCGATCTCCATCAGGCAATCGAAACAGACGCCCATCATGCAATAGGGCGCGCGCGGACTGCCCGATACAGGTGTAGTGCGCGCGATGCTACCGTTGAATAACACCGCCGCTGCCGCGGTGAACGATGCAGGCACGCGCACCGCCGCGCCGTCGACCACTACTGTAACCGAATCGGACTCGGCCTCAGGCAGCTTTCTGAACATGGAAGCGAGCTGAGGCGAAGCGTGCGAGTTCGGCGGGGAGCTTGCCTTCGATAACGTGTGGTGCGTAGCGCAGGGCGTGCGCTGCCGCGAGCGTAACCCCGCTGTGGCAGGTTGCCACAAAAGCACCCGGAAAATCGCGCGACTGCTCGTAGATCGGCAAGCCGTCTGGCGACATGACGCGCAGCGCCGCCCACGTGCGCACGACGTTGACATCGCGCAGGAATGGAAAGGCGCGCACCGCGCGCGATGCGATATCGCGCAAGGGCCGCAGCGCGGTGAAATCGTCGTAGCCGGCTTCCTCGTACGAGTCGCCGAGCAGCAGTCCGCCTTCAGGCATCTGGCGGATCGTCTGCGTGAGGGGAATCGCCGGCGCGACGCGCTCGGTCGCAATGATGTTGCCGCGCACCGGCCGCACCGGCGCGTCGAGTCCGACGAACGGCGCGAGTTCCTTGTTGCCCAACCCCGCGGCGATTACGAGCCTTGGTGCGAGATAGACTGTTCCGCCAACCTCGACGGTGAACTCGTTGGGCTCGGCGGCGATCGCGGTGACACGCGCGTGCGGCGCATACTTGCCGCCATACCGCAGGATTGCCGCATGCAGCGCGCGCAGAAGAGGGAGAGGGTTGACGGCACCGTCGTAGCGCGTGTAGGTCGCGCCGGCGACTTCGGGTCCGATCGCCGGGATCAACTGCTTCAGTTCCTCGCGGCCGAGGACCTGGTACTCGAAGTTCGCCGCGCCCTGCTCGAGACGGATCTGCTCGACCATCTTGCATCGTTCTTCCAGTTCCTGCTCGGAAAGGCAGATCCGCAAACCGCCGCGCCGCTCGTGCATCGGGTCGACCCCGGTCGCGTCCCTGAGTTCCGCGGCGAAATCAACCCAGAGCTCCGAGGAGAGACGCGACCAGCATTGATACTCGGGCACGCCCGCGCCCTTGCTCTGCACCCACACCAGGCCGAAGTTGCCGCGGGCAGCGCGAAAAGCGGTGTCGCCTTCGTCGAGCAGCGCCACCTTGAGTCCGCCGCGCGCGAGCCCGTAGCCGATCGCGCCCCCGACAAGACCGCCGCCTATCACGATGGCATCATGCGTGGACATTGACGCTGGTTCCGAGTGGTAACCGGTAATGAGTAATGGGTAATGGGTAATGGGCGGGCTTTTCTTAGCGGCGCTCGCTTCGGTTCGGTTTTACTCATCACCCATTACTCATCACCCATCACTGGATTTTCTGCGACAATGACGAGCACAATTGTGCCACATTCGTCTCTCTTGAGAGTCGATGAAATGAACCGGAAAGTGACTGTAATCGGCGCCGGCATCGTCGGTGTTGCCACCGCCTCCTATCTGCGGCGCGACGGGCATGATGTCACCATCGTGGATATGGGACCGCCCGGCGAGTACTGCTCGTTTGGGAATGCCGGTATCCTCAGCCCCGGCTCATGCGCGCCGCAGTCCATGCCCGGCATCTTCTGGAAAGTGCCGGGTTACCTCGCCGATCCGATGGGGCCGCTCACGGTGCGCTGGTCGCATCTTCCGAAGGCGGCGCCGTGGCTCATCCGGTTCATCGCGAGTTCACAACGCGCGCGTGTGGAGCAAATCGCCGACGCGCTGCGTCCGCTTCTCAAACAGACCTTCGATGCCTACGGGCCGTTGGTGAAGCACGCGGGCGTCACCGATCTCATCCGGCGCACCGGTTACATCGCTGTTTACCAGAGCGAAGAGGCGTACCGCGGTGACGCACTGGCGTGGAAACTGCGGCGCGACCGCGGCGTCGTCATCGAGAAGCTTGACGCCGCTGCGATCCAGCGGATGGCGCCGGCGCTCGCGAAAATTTACCGCGTGGGACTGTATCTGCCGGAACAGGGCTACGTCGCCAATCCCGAGCGGCTTACCAAGTCGCTCGCCGCACAGTTTCAGAAAGACGGGGGCAGGATCCTGCAGCGCAAAGTGCTCGATATCGAGGCCGGGCCGCAAGGCGCTCGCGCGCTCGTGACCGACGCCGGCAAGCTGCCCATCGAGACGCTGGTGATCTGCGCCGGCGTGCATTCCGGAGAACTCACGGCGAAAATCGGCGAGCCGGTGCCAATCGAGGCAGAGCGCGGCTATCACGTGACGTATTCCGATCCGCGCGTCGAACTCCCGCTGCCGGTCATGGCGCCGGAAGGGAAGTTGTTCGTGACGCCGATGGAGATGGGATTGAGGATCGCTGGACAGGCCGAGTTTGCGGGAATCTACGCCGAGCCCGATTATGGGCGCGCCGACGTGCTCGCGAAGCACATGCAGCGTATGCTGCCTGACATAAGCACCGCCGACGCGACAAAGTGGATGGGACGGCGGCCTTCGATGCCCGATTCGATGCCGGTGATCGGGCCGTCAGCGAAAGTGCCGAGTGTCTATTACGCGTTCGGACATGGACACGTCGGCCTGTGCGGCGGCGCACCCACCGCCCGCATCATCGCCGATCTCGTCGCCGGGCGGAAACCTTCGATCGACGTGTCGCCGTTCCGCGTCAATCGATTCTAGTACACTGACCCTGATTATCCCCCGGCAGCTCGAGCCACTGTGCACCCCCAGCATCACCTGGAAGTCGAAGTGCGCCGGGCCGATTGCCGAAATTACGGCAACGTGAAGCACGAGCGGTTCGAATTCCTCGCCGGTAGTCCGTTGATGTAACAAGCGCTTTACCTCACGCTTTCATCAATCGGGCTTGATGCCAGCGGCCTTGATCACCTTGCCCCATCTGTCAAGCTCGGCTTTCAAGAATGCGGAACACTGCTCGGGACTGCTCGTGAACGGCTCGAATCCCAGTTTCTCGAGTTGCGCGCGATAATCGGGCGCGGCGGCAAGCTTGACGATTTCAGCATTGAGCCGTGCAATGATCTCACGCGGTATGGCCGCCGGCGCTAACAGCACGAACCACAATCCCACATCCATTGCGCGCAATCCGGATTCCGCGAACGTGGGAACTTCCGGCAGCAGCGGTGAGCGTTTCGGGCCCGTCAGGGCCAGCGCCACCAGCCGGTTCGAATGCACCAATGGGAGCACTGAAGAAATGCCGGCGAACATCATCTGCGATTCGCCCGATAACACCGCCACTCCCGCCGGGCCGCCGCCCTTGTACGGAATGTGGGCCACATTGATGCCCGCCGTGGTCTTGAACAACTCGGCGACGAGAGACAGGTTACTGCCGGTGCCGCCGGATGCGTATTTGATCTCGCCGGGGCGCGCCTTGGCCAGCGCGATCAGCTCCTTAACCGACCTTGCCGGCAACGAGGGATGGGCGACCAGCACGTAGTATCCGAACGCGAGCGGACTCACTGCGGCGAAATCGCGCACCGGGTCGTACGGGACTTTCACGATCTGAGGGTTGAGCACGAGCTCGCTCACTCCGCCGACGAGCAGGGTGTATCCGTCGGGCGCAGACTTCGCCACCAGGCTAGTGCCGATGGCGCCGCTCGCGCCGGGGCGGTTGTCGATGACGAGCTGCTGGCCGAGCCGCTCGCCGAGCTTTTGGCCCACCACCCGCGCGGTCACATCGGCGGCCCCGCCAGGCGGCCAGGCCACGACAGCGCGGACCGGCCGCGATGGGTAGCTCGGTTGAGCGACCGCGACCGTTGCGACGGCCAGCAACAGCGAACCTGCCGACAAGCAAAGCAAACAGCGTATGGTTTTCACTCTTCGCTCCTATTCCTGATGGTTATCGTGGCTACATTATAACGACGGTAACCGTAATGCAAATGCTATGCTAGTCTTGGTCTTCGCACGGTAAATTTATTCTTTGCCGCCCGGAGACCGCAGCATGACATTATTAGATGCATTCGACTCTAAGCGCGAGCTAATTGGCTTAATCCAAGCGGCAGGATTGCGTGCAGTGAGCTTCACGATCCTGCCGCTCTTCGCGGACTTCAGTATCGCCTCCAGCACCGCGACACCGTGCAATTCGTCGCCGCCGGCGACCGCAAGCGATTTGCCTGCCTCAGCGGCTTCGGCGAAATGCTCGAGCTCGGCGCGCTCGGTGCTGGTATCGTTGAACGTCACCAGTTGCGGACGCTTGCGCTCGCGGATGTTGTCCGGGTCGAGCAGGCAAACCCGCATCTGCCAGGTCGTCAGGTGCTCGACGTCGCCCACTTCAACCCAGCCGTTCGATCCGAAAACCTGCATGCGCCACGTCTCCGCGGTGGCGATAATCGTGCTGAGATAGCCGCTCGCGCCGCTCTTGAATTTGAAGAGCATCGAAGTCGTGTCGTCGATGCCGAAGTCAAGCGCCCGCCGCGCGCTCTGCGCGTAGACGTTGTCGATGCGGCCCGCAAGATAGATCATCGCGTCGACCACGTGCACGCCGCGGCCGGTCATCCCGCCCGCCGGCCCTTCTTTGCGTTGCTGGCGCCAGTGATCCTTCGGATTCCAATAGACGCTCGGCCCGCAGAAGTTGCCTTCGATGTGCAGGAGCTTTCCGAGCCGGCCGTCGTCGAGCATGCTGCGGATTTCCTGCAGCGCGGGTTGGAAGCGCCAGTTGTAGCCTACCGCAAGCGTGACTTTGTTTTGCGCGCAGGCGCGCGCCGCTTCTTCCGCCGTTTTTGTCGTCAGGGCGAGCGGCTTCTCGGTGAAAACGTGCTTTCCCGCGCGAGCCGCGGCAATGATCTGCCCGGCATGCAAGGTGTGCGGGGTCACGAGCACCACGGCATCGATCTTCGGATCGGCGAGCGCCTTGCGGTAATCATCATAGAGCGGAAAGCCGTATTTTGCGGCGAAATCCTGCGCTCTTTCCACGTGGCGCAGCACACCGGCGACGAAACGTATCTTGTCGCTCTTGCCCTGAACGTGATTGACGAGGTTCTGGCCCCATCTTCCGAGTCCTACGATTGCTGCGTTGATCATGTTTTGATCGGCATTACATTCTTTTCGCGGGAGGTCTATTCGACTTTGATGTTGGAGAGCTTGACCACTTGCGCATATTTGCGCGTTTCCGCCTCGAGGAATTGCGGGAATTCCTGCGGGCCCATACCGATGATGTCAAAGGCCTGAGCATCGAGCTGCGCTTTGACATCGAGCAGGCGCACGACCTTGAGCATCTCCTGGTAGAGCTTGTCTAGGATTGGCTTGGGCGTGCCAGCCGGGAAAAACATCCCGAACCAGGAAGTGGCTTCGAAGTTGCGTACGCCCGCTTCAATCATCGTGGGCGTGTTGGGCATGAGCGCCGAACGCTGCCGCGAGGTTACGGCCAGGCCGCGTAATCGGCCCGCCTTCACCTGCGGAAATCCGGTGGCGATGCTCGGAAAATGCATCTGAACTTCGTTGGCGACCGCTGCATTGAGTGCCTGCGGGGCACCCTTATACAGAATATGCACAATATTGAGGCTTTCCGCATTCTTGAACATCTCCGCGGCGAGTTGGGCGATGCTGCCTTGGCCATATGAGGAATAGTTGAGGTGGCCGGGCTGGGACTTGGCAAGGGCGACGAGTTGCTTGACTGAAGTTACGGGCAGCGAAGGATGAATGACGAGCATCAGCGGGAACGAGGCGACCAGCGTTACCGGAGCAAAATCCCGCGCGTTGTTGTACGACACCTTGTAGAGCAGCGGGTTGATCACATAGGCGACCGTGTGCACGAAAATCGTATAGCCGTCAGGAACTGCCCTCGCTGCGATTTCCTGAGCGATGACGCCATTCGCGCCGCCGCGGTTGTCGACCACCACTTGCTGGCCCCATGCTTCGCCGACTTTTTGAGCGAACGTGCGCGCCGTGATATCGGTCGGGCCTCCAGCCGGGTACGGCACGATCAAGCGAATGGGTTTGGTGGGATAGGCTTGAGCCGCGGCCGCCGCGTGGGTGAGAAGCAGTGACAAGAACATCATCGCGGACAGGAAGTAGCGTAGCATTTCAACCTCCGAACAGAAGCAACAAGAGCGCCTGTGACGTGGGCCGCACGCTGTCTTCGCGCGCGGCGCAGTTTCAGCCGCGGACGGTAGTGTATGCAGCCGGAATATGGAATTCAAGAAAGCTCACGTTTCCCTCGGCCACGCGCAGTCCGTGCCGGTCACCCGCAGGAAAGTGGGTGGCTTGGCCGCGCTCGACCACGACATCCTGGCCGTTCACGGTGAAGCGCACCTTTCCGGTCAGGACCACGAACATGCTTTCCGCATCGGGGTGCTTGTGCATGTTCGTGACGGTCTCTTTCTCGTAGAGCACGATCATCGCGTGCGCGCGCTCAGATGGCACTGCAGCGTTGTCGACGAAGTAGATGCGCCGCTTTTTCGCCTCAGGGATTTCGACCACAGGACGGTTGCTGCGCTCGGCGACCGTGATGCCGCCCTTGACGCCGGAATACTTGTTGGTGCTGCCTGGTGGAGGCGCGAACACACTGAGGATTTCCGCTTCACGCCCGCCGCTGTTCGATATCGTGAACTCGAGGCCTTCCTGCAGGGTCGCAAAGGAGTCTACGTTCATGCGCTGTGAGCCGCCATTGCCGGATACCATGGCCTCTCCCGCCAGCGTGAAGAAATAGCGGTCTGAGCCTTGCGGTACCCGGCCGGCGAGTTTCGCGCCGGGCACAAAGCGCAGCATTTCAGCCTGCATCTCCTTGCCGTCGCTGCCGGTGATCGCGGCCGCTTTGACGCCGGATGAGATTTCCTGGTACGGCAAGGACGAAAAAGTGACGACTTTTCCCATGACCTACTCCTCCGTTACGGTGAGGGCTGACGCAGAGCGGCGCGACCGCCGCCGTTGCACACCGGCGCTTGCCGACGTGCTTCAATGGTGCACCTCGCAATCGCGCGCATGCTACCACTTGCGATTTTCTGTGCGCAAGTAACGGCGCCGGAATCCACATCGTGAGACCTCAACCAACGCTCGCGCCCGATTTCTTCACTACTTCGCGCCACTTCGGGATTTCCTTGCGGATCAGTTCACCCAATTCTTCCGGTGTGCTGGTCGTCAAGTCGATCGCCTGTTTGCTGAAACGCTGCTGCATTTCCGGGCTTTCCAGCGCGCGCTTGATTTCGCCGTTGAGCAGTTGCACGAGCCGGCGCGGCGTTCCGGCGGGGGCAAACATGGCGAACCAAGGCGTGTAGTCGTAGCCCGGTATCCCGCTCTCCGCGACGGTCGGCACATCCGGAGCCTGCTGAGTGCGCTTGCCCGTGGAGATCGCGAGTATGCGCAATTTGCCCGCGCGCGCGAGCGGTGAGGAAGTAAGAAGATTGCTGAACATCATCTGGACCCTGCCAGCCATCACATCGTTCAGGGCTGGGGCATTGCCGTTGTACGGAATGTGCACTATGTTGATTCCGGCCATCGTCTGGAACAGTACCGCCGCCATATGCGTGGGCCCGCCGCTGCTGGCAGTCGCGAAGTTGATTTCCCCAGGTCTCGCCTTCGCAAGGGCAATGAGCTCGGCTGCGGATTTGGCAGGCACCGAGGGATGGACAACCAAAGCCATCGGGAGGGTGGCCGTCAACGTAATCGGCGCGAAGTCCTTGACCGGGTCGTAGTGCAGTTTCCGAAAGAGAGTTACGTTGACGACGTGCGTGCCGCTGTGCCCGGCGAGCAGCGTATATCCGTCGGGCGCTGCTCGGGAGACGATCTCGGAGCCGATTGTGCCGCTTGCGCCGCCGCGGTTGTCGACGACAACCTGTTGTCCGCGCCTGGCGGTGAGCTTCTCGCCGATTGCGCGCGAGAGGATATCCATCGGGCCGCCCGGCGCGAACGGCACGATGAGGCGGATCGGCCTCGCCGGATAATCCTGTGCTTGCGACGCAACCGGGAAGGCAGCTCCCGTAATACAGGCGAAAATGCCGGCGGCAATGAAAGAGAGCGTGTCCCCGGGCAGTTCAAGGACGCCGCGGGTCTCGTGCAGCAGACCTGACCGGTCGCCGCCATCAATCGTGAATGTGACGGGTTTCATTGGTCTGGTCTCCTGTGATGGTTGTTGCGTAGTTCCACCGTCAATCTGCGCGCGCACCGGATTTGCGCACGACCTCTCCCCATTTTTCGCGTTCCGAGCGAATGTGCGCCGCGAACGCCTCCGGCGTGCTGGTGAAGATTTCAATGCCCTGCTCGACGAACTGGGCGCGTACCTCCGGTATCTGCATGATTTTCACTATCTCGGTGTTGAGCCGGGTGACGATCGGCTTCGGGGTGCCGGCCGGGGCGAGCACGCCGTACCAGCCGCTCACGTTGTATTCCGGCAATGCTGTCTCCGCGACCGTCGGTATGTCCGGCATCGCCGGTTGGCGCCGCGTGCTGGTCACGGCAAGTGCGCGCAGCCTTCCTGCCTTGATGAATGGCAGAGGCGTCAGCAGGTTGGTGATCATGATCTGCACCTCACCCATCGCCAACGCATTGAGCGATGCGATGTTTCCGCGATACGGCACGTGTACGATGTCGATGCCCGCCATTGTCTTGAGGATTTCGGCCGCAAGATGCGTCGGACCGCCGGTGCCGGCAGACCCGAAGTTGAGCTGTCCCGGCCTCGCCTTGGCGAGGGCTATCAGCTCCTTCACCGACTTCGCAGGGACGGAAGGGTGCACGACGATCAGCAGCGGCGTGCCCGCTACCAGGGTGATCGGCGCGAAATCCTTGACCGAATCGTAGGCGACTCTCCTGTAAAGGCTGGGATTGATCCCGAGCGTGCCGAGGTTGCCGAGCGCGAGCGTGTAACCGTCTGGCGCGGAGCGGGCGGCGACCTCCATGCCGATGTTTCCTCCGGCGCCGCCGCGGTTATCGACCACGACTTGCTGGCCCCAGGCGTCGGTAAGCTTGTGTCCGATCGCGCGTGCGACCAGGTCGGCAACGCCGGCGGGCGCGAACGGCACGATCATGCGGATCGGCTTTGTCGGGTAGCCCTGTGCTGGCGCCGCCGCCGGCAACGCCGCCGCGGTGATGCCGGTGAGAATAGCGGCAAGCGGAAGCATGAGTTTCATCCAGGGTTCCCCCGCATCTTCTTCTGACCAATGACCTTGAACTTTGAACGTTGAACCTCTAGACCACATCTTCGCTCACGGCGCCCGACCACGGTGACATGACGTCGCTGATTCCGACGTGTTCGCCCGAAGCCGGGTCATTCAGCACCGCGCTGGGGCACGCGAAGTTGGTCGGGTAGACCACGAGTTCCGTGAGGCTGACCGGAAACTCGCGGGCGAGCGCCTGCTGCACCGCTTGCGGCAGGCGCGGGTCGACGCCGACCGCATCGCCGCCGCTCGCGTCTATGCGCGGCTGGTGAAATGCGTCCTCCAGCGTCATGCCATGATCGGTCAGGAAAGAAGAAATCTGGAATACTGCCGGAACGATCTTGCGTCCGCCGGAGGCGCCCATCGCAAACCACGACCTGTTGTCGCGCCGCGCGATCACCGGGCACATGTTGGTGAGGGGACGTTTATTGGGCGCCAGAGAATTGGGCGAGCCGGGGCGCGGATCGAACCACATGATGCCGTTATTCATCAGGATGCCGGTCTTCGGTAGCACGAGCTTGGCGCCGAATACCGAGAGCAGCGTTTGCGTGAGCGCGACCATGTTGCCGTGGCGGTCGATCACATTGAGATGCGTCGTGGTGAAGGGGTCGCGGTGGTCGCTGGTCTCACCCATGGTGGCGAGCCGCTCGGCATAGGCTTCGCGCAGGATGCGCGCATAGGCGATAAACGCGTCGGCGTGCGGGCCGCCGGCGCGGAGCTTCACTTCGGCGAGCGCCTTGAGCGCGCCGTGCATGGTGGGCCCGGCGGTGAGGCCGGGCGCGAGCGCGAGGCGCGTGCCGTGGTAATCGATCTCGAGCGGCGGCACGATACGCGCCCGGTAACGCTTGAGATCTTCGGCGGAAAGTTTTCCGCCCATCTCCTGGACATCCTTTACGATGTCGGCCGCGATTGCGCCTTCATACAGATCGCGGCGGCCGGCGCGTGCGAGACGCCGCAGGGTGTCGGCAAGCCCCTTGAGTTCAAGACGTTCGAGCGGCGCGCCCGGCGCAGTGACAGGCGGATAGCCGTTCGGCAGCCACACTTCACGCGTCGTGGCGTAGCGTGCGAGTTCACTCGCCATCGTTGCCACTTTCAACGTGAGGAACCAGTCGACCACGATGCCCTTGTCGGCGAGTTCGATCGCCGGCTGCATCACCTCGGCAAATCGCATGGTGCCGAATTTCTCAAGTGCGAGCCCGAGGCCGTCGGCATGTCCCGGCACAGCGATCGACAGCGGCCCGTGCACGTTGCAGTCGTCTTTCACCGTGGGCCAGGTGAAGAGGTCACGGGTTGTGATGCCGCCGCCCACCAGAGGATAGTCGGCGGGATCGAGCCCGCGCGGCGAGACCGGGCCGAAATCGACGACCTGGACGTGGTTTTCCCCGGCGAGATAGACCAGCATGAAGCCGATGCCGCCAAGGCCGCTGTTCCACGGCTCGACGGCAGCAAGTGCAAAACCGGTTGCGACCGCAGCATCCACCGCATTGCCGCCCGCAGCCAGAATGCGCGCGCCGGCTTCGCCTGCAATGCGGTTTTGCGTCGCGACGATGCCGCCGCGCGAACGCGCGACAGGCTTGCGGACGATCCAATTCTGTACGAGATGTTCGAGGGTCGGAGCGGTCATGAAGTTGTTATCGGCGAGACTGACAGCTTGCGAATGATAGCTCAACTCCTTGCTTCCCGCGATACCGTGCCGAAACAGCAAATGGCAAGCGGACATCACGCATAAGCGAGCGGATCCATCGGCGCCGAAGTTATAATCACAGACCAGTGGGGCGGCAACTTTTGTTGCCGCCGATGCGGCGGATACAATAGCATCCGCCCTACGCCTTGGGGCGATCCCTGGCGGTGAGCCAGGGCGACTCCACAAAGCCCTTTTGTCCGATCACCGATCGCTGGTCACTGTTCACCCATCACCCATCACCCATCACCCATCACCCGTAATGGCCAAGCACATCGTGTGTCTCACCTTCGATTTCGATGGAATCTCGGGATTCATCGCCCGCGGTCAGACCTCCGCGAGCTGGATTTCGCGTGGCGAGTTCGGCCCGCGTGTGGGCGCGCCGCGGCTCATCGCGCTCCTCGGCAAGTACGGCATCCGCGGTTCATGGTACGTGCCCGGACATACGGTTGAAACGTTTCCCGGCGCGGTCAAGGCGGTGGTCGATGCCGGGCACGAGATCGCCCATCACGGTTGGACCCATCGATCGCCGGCAAGCCTCACGCGCGAGGAGGAGGAAGCGGAACTCGTGCGCGGCAACGAGGCGATCAAGCGGATATCCGGACAATATGCGCGCGGCTACCGCTCGCCGTCCTGGGATCTGAGCCCGCACTCGGTCGAACTCATGCTCAAGCACGGCTTCGTCTACGACACGAGCATGATGGGAAACGATTACACGCCGTATTACGCGCGCCAGGGGGATGTGATCGAACTCGAAAAGCCGGCGGTTTTTGGCAGGCAAAGCGCGCTGGTCGAGATGCCGATCCACTGGTCGACCGATGATTCGCCGCACTTCGAGTTCGTGCGCAGCGCCGCCACCATACGCCAGGGGCTGCGGAAGGCGGGTGACGTGCTCGACAACTGGGTTAACGAATTCCTCTACATGCGGGACGCGGTGGAGTGGGGCGTGCTCACCTACACCTGTCATCCCTTCATCGTCGGCCGCGGCCACCGCATCATGATGCTGGAACGGCTGATCCGCCGCCTCAAGGACGAAGGCGCGGTTTTCCAGCGGATGGACGAAACCGCCGAGGAATTCAAGGTCAGGGTGGTCCCGGCTATAGAACGAACTCCGAAATCGTGACGAAGTAAATCACCAGGCTCAGGACGTCTTGGACGATGGTTGCGATCGGGCCGCTCCCGAATGCGGGGTCGCGGCCCAGGCGCGAAAGTATCCACGGAAAGAACATCCCGACGGTGGTTGCAACCGCCCCGGCGACGAGCAGCGCGATGGAGACGGCTGCGGCCAGGTCGATGTCCCCGAACCACAACCAGATCGGGACGAACGCGAGCGCGGCGAGCGTGAGACCGATGATGAGCCCGGTGCCAAGCTCTCCGGCGATGAGCCTCGCGAACGAGATGCGGCTCAGGGAAAGCCCCCGTACCACGATGGTTTCCGTCTGGGTGCCGATGGCATCGGCGAGGTACACGATGCCGGGAATGAAAAAGGCGATCGCCACGCGCGAGTGCAATGCCTGCTCGAAATATGCGACCACGAACGTTGCGAGGATGCTGCCGGCAAGCCCCACGAGGAGCCACGGCAACCGGTCGCGCGCGCGGCGCGAGGGCGGCGCCTCGAGCGCGTGCCGCGCCTGCGTGCCTTCCCGCGCGATGCCGGCAAGACGGTGCAAGTCTTCAACGTGCTCGCGCCGCAATACATACAGCAACGCCTCGGGCGGCACGACGCCCAGGAGTTTGCGACCCGCATCGACTACTGGCACGGCCGTCAGTTGTTCGTGGATCGCGACAGAGGCGACATGTTCCTGGTCGGTCTCCGGCCTCACCGCCGGCGGGTTAAGCTTCACAAGCTCTCCGAGGCGCGTCTCGACCGCTGCGGCGAGAAGCTGCGTCAGCGGCACGATTCCCTCCAGCCGGTTGCCGCCGTTGACGATATAGATCGCTGCGGCGTAATCGTAGTTGCTGCCGGTCAATCGTTCCAGCACGCTTCCTGCGGTGTCATTGGCATGCGCTACGGGTACGCGCGTCACCATGTGCTGGGCGGCGCTCTCGCTGCGGGGAACAGATGCTTTCATGTTCAACCGGGGTGAACGGCTGGAGCCGCGTATGCTATCCGCTCTGGCCTTGAAATCATAAGCGCAGGGTGCGCCCCGCCCGTCCAAGGATGAAGGATGAAAGGAAGTATAAACATGCGTGGCGCCTGTTCCGCAAGAACGGTCCGATTCGCGTAAAATCGCAGCCTTTGGATTGATTCCTGCATGGTTCGTACCCGTTTCGCTCCCAGTCCGACAGGATATCTGCACATCGGCGGCGCACGCACCGCGCTCTTCTGCTGGGCTTTTGCGAAGAAGCACGGCGGCACCTTCATCCTGCGCATTGAAGACACCGACCGCGAGCGCTCCACGCAGCAATCGGTGCGGGCGATCCTCGACAGCCTGCAGTGGCTCGGGCTCGATTACGAAGGCCCATACTACCAGATGGATCGGCTCGATCGCTACCGCGCTGTCGCCGAGCACCTGATCAGCGAGGGCAAGGCTTATTACTGCTACGCGAGCCGCGAAGAGCTCGACGCGCTGCGCGAGCAGCAGCGCGCGAAAGGCGAGAAGCCGCGCTACGACGGGCGCTGGCGCCCCGAGAATGCGAGGCGGCTGAGGCTTACGCCGCCGCAAGGCATGCCGCCGGTCGTGCGCTTTCGCAATCCGGACCACGGAGAGCTAACGTTCAACGATCTCGTCAAGGGACCGATCACGGTTGCCAACGAAGAGCTTGATGACCTCGTGCTGCTGCGCGCCGATGGCATTCCGACCTACAACTTCGGCGTCGTGGTCGACGACATCGATATGGCGATAACGCAGGTCATTCGCGGCGACGATCACGTGAACAATACGCCGCGCCAGATCAACATCTACCGCGCGCTCGGCGCGACGCTGCCCAGATTCGCGCACGTACCGATGATCCTCGGGCAGGACGGCGAGCGGCTCTCCAAGCGCCATGGTGCGGTGAGCGTCACCCAGTACCGCGACGAAGGCTATCTGCCGGAAGCGCTGGTGAACTACCTCGCGCGCCTCGGCTGGTCGCATGGCGATGAAGAGAAGTTCTCGCGCGCGCAGCTCATCGAGTGGTTCGACCTCGAACACATCAGCAAGTCGCCCGCGCGCTTCAACCCGGA
>MERG01000375.1 GCA_001771985.1 Betaproteobacteria bacterium RIFCSPLOWO2_12_FULL_62_13
TGCCGCCAGTTGGCGCACCCGCGCGAGTCGCGCAGGATCGCCCGCGCGCGCGAGCACGCTGTTCGAGCGCGCATCCGCCACAACCGTAAAGCGCTGGATTGGGTCCGCCGACGCCTGCCCCGTCTCCGTGAGCAGGCGGTTGATCGTTTGCGCGACGTCGATCGCCGATGCATAGCGCAGCGCGATGATGACCGGATCGGAACTGCTCGGCTGATCGATCGACGCGATGATTTTTTCGATGCGCTGCAGGTTGCTCGCGTAATCCGTGACCACCAGCGTGTTGTTGCTCTGGTAGGCGACGATCGTGTTGTTGGCCGAGATCAGCGGGCGCAGTACCGGCACCATCTGCGCCGCCGATTCATGTTGCAGCTTGAACACCTGCGTCTGAATGATATCTCCCGCAGCGCGCGGCCTGTCCTGCGGCCCGAACGTAGGGCTTCGGTGCACTTTGGCGTCGATCTCGGGAAGGATCATTACGATGCCGCGTTCCTCGACCGCGGTAAATCCCTGCAAGCGTATCGCCGACAGAAATACCTGGTATACGAGGGCCCTGGATATCGGCTTGGCCGAGACGATACTGACTGTGCCCTTGACGCGCGGATCAAGGACGAAGTTCTTCCCGGTGATTTCGCCCACCACCTTCACCACGCCTTCGATGTCGGCATTGACGAAGTTGAGCGTAACGAGATCGGGGCCGGTCGGGCGCGCGGCCGCTTTGGCGCCGGGGCGCTCGCTCGATGGCGTGCCGGCGGACCACGCCTGGCCGGCACAGGCCAGCATGGCCATCCACACAAATCCAGTTTGTAACCAGCGACGCTTCATAGATCGACCCTCGGACGCGCCATCAGCAAACGACGGGCACGTAATTCTTTTACACTGCCGGGGCGTTAGTATTGATCCAAGTCAATTATTTCTTAACGGTTCGAGCGGCAGGTGCCGCAGTGGCGCGCTTTTCCGGCCATGCGAGCGTTTCGCGCACCCCGCCGCGCTCCAGGATGACGTGATCCGGATGGACTTCGGCGAGCCGGATGCCACGGGCGACGTCGTGGCCCTCATGCACCGCAAGAATCTCCTTTGCCTCGAGTTGCACCACCGCGTAGCCGCGCCGGCCGCCTGAAGCTGCCACGACGCCGAGCAGCCTGATCGCGATTCCCGTCGGCGCCGCGGTGTTCTGCTTGCGCGGCACGTTGCCGAAAATGGTGCTGGCGGACGCTACACTGCCGCTTGGCGCTACGGCGGTCTCCACGCGCGGTTCGGCACGCGGGGCAAACCACGCCCAGGTCCAATACGCGAGCACCATGCCAAGCAGCGCCACGGCCGCCAGCGTCAGCAAGGACACGACGACCGTTTGCGAAAGACCCGATCGTCCGAACAGGAACGCTTGCATGCTTCGTCATTTGCCATTCGCGCGCGGGAAACAGTCGAGGCCGAGCGCGGTAATCCGCCACGTGCATTTCTTGTAACATTATAATAGAAACAGCGGATTGATCTGGATCAAATCGAATTCTGGCTTCTTGCCCCAGAATCCGTGGCTTAATGGAAACTGTTGTTTTCCGGGCCCAGGAGCTTGTCGAACCCCGGATCGGTGTCCGGGGCAAGCTTGGGGTCGGACAAACTCCTAATTGACGGAGGTGACTTGGCGATGCTGATCGGGGTTCGCGGGCAACGCGGTTTTACCTTGCTCGAAGTAATGGTGGTCGTCGTCATTCTCGGCATTCTCGCCGCCCTCGTGGTGCCGAAAATCATCAGCCGCCCGGACGAGGCGCGGATGATTGCGGCAAGACAGGACATCGCAAGCCTGATGCAGGCGCTCAAACTCTACCGCCTGGACAATCAGCGCTACCCCACGACTGAACAGGGATTGCAGGCGTTGGTGGCGAAGCCGGCCACCACCCCAATTCCGCTCAACTGGAAGGCGGGGGGGTACGTCGAGCGCCTGCCCAAGGACCCGTGGGGCAATCCCTACCAGTACCTGAATCCCGGAGTGCGCGGCGAAATAGACGTCTTCAGCTACGGCGCCGACGGTGCGCCCGGCGGTGAAGGCAACGATGCCGACATCGGGCCCTGGAATCTGTAGCGGCATGACACTGAACAACCCTCGCCTGCAAGGCGAGGAGTTCCGATATTCGTCGGCTGGAGGCCGACAAAAAAACTTCTCCTCCCCCTTGATGGGGGAGGATTAAGGTAGGGGTGAAATCGCTTGCGCATATCGTTGACACTCCCACCCCCATCCCAGCCTTCCCCCGTCAAGGGGGAAGGAGCGCTCATTTTCACTCCGCGCACCTTTCGCGAAGAACGTGCTTCTCCTGAAGCCTGCCCTGGACCCCGATCCGCGGGCGAGGGGTTTCAACCATCCCCGATGAGGACACTAAAGCGCTTCGATTGTCCTTGCGAGCAGGGCTTCACGCTCATCGAGATGCTCGTGGTGCTGATGATCCTGGGTCTGTTTGTCGGACTGGTGAGCGCCATCACGCGGCCGGACGATCGCGCCGTGCTTCGCCTCGAGGCCGAGCGCCTGTCGCAGCTCCTGGATTTCGCCGCGATGGAAGCGCGGCTCACGGGAAAATCCATCGCCTGGACAGCCGATGAATCAGGCTACCGGTTCTGGCGCGCCGGCGAAGATGCCGGCTGGTCCGAAATTCGCGACAGCGAGCTGCTGCGCGCGCGAACCCTGCCGCAGGGCATGGCGGTTTCCGGCTTTCGCGTCGAAAACATGCGGCCGCAGGGCGCCATGCGCCTGGAGTTTGCCCCTCACGGCTCCTCGCTGGCTTTCAGCATCGGCATGTCCCTGGGCGCAGTCCGTTATGCAATCGAAGGATCTCCGGTCGGGGACGTGCGCGTAATGCCGGGCGAAGGAAAAACCGATGGCGACGTGGCACTGCGCTAGCAGCCTGCCGCGGGGCCAAGCTTGCCCCGGACTCCGATCCGGGGTCCGACAGGCTGCTAGACGCACGGGGTTCACGCTGATCGAGGTGCTGGTCGCGCTGGCCATTATTTCGATCGCGCTCCTCTCGACGCTGCGCGCGGCCGGTCAGGGCACGAACAATGTAGGCGAACTGCGCTCGCGCCTGCTCGCCGGCTGGGTTGCGGAAGATCTTCTGGCGGAGCATCGCGCCCGCGCGGACTGGCTGCCGCTTGGCATGCAGCGCGGCACCAGACGCCAAGGCGGGCTCGACTTCGCCTGGCGTGAGGAAGTCATCGCCACACCGAACGCCGCGTTCCGCCGCGTCGATATCCGGGTTTTCGCAACTGCCGAAGAATCGCATTCCTTGGCGCACCTCGCCGGGTTCATCGTTTATGCACCTGGGTCGGTCAGATGAAGGCCGCACCCGGCGACGCTGCGCGCGGCTTCACGCTGATCGAGCTGCTGACCGCGCTGCTGGTGCTGTCGCTGCTCGCGCTGATGTCCTACCGCGGACTGAGTGCAGTGCTCGATGCGCGCGAACACGTCAGGCAGGAGACGGACAAGTGGCGGCGCGTGGCAGCTTTCTTCGCGCGCTTCGAGCGCGACGTGGAACTCGCCGCGCCGCGTCCGGTGCGCTCGGCCACAGGTACCGCACCGGCATGGCGCGGCGAAGCGGTTGCGACATCGGAGGCGCGCCTCGAATTCAGCCGCTTTGCGTCGGCCGAGGGCGTGGATATTGCGCGGCGGATTGGGTACAGGCTGAACGAGAAACAAGAGATCGAGTTGTGGTTGTGGCCAGGCCTCGACGTTGCGCCTGACACGCTGCCCGCGCGCTACCCCGTGCTGTCTGGAGTGAAAACATTCGAGCTGCAATATCTCAATCGCGCTCTCGTGTGGGTCGATGCCTGGCCCACGTCACCGGCCGATCTGCCTATTCCCCGGGCGGTGCGCCTGCGCATCGTGCTCGCCTCGGACGAGGAAATCGTGCGCGTATTCGCGCTGCAATCATGAGAACGCGCCAGCGCGGCATCGCCATCGTGCTCGCCATGGGCGTGGTCGCCCTTGCCGCGATCGCCGCGGCGGCGATCATGGTATCGCAGAGCACCTGGTCGCGTCAGGCCGAACTCACCGCCGACCATGTCCAGGCGCAGGCGGTGCTCCAGGCCGGCGCGGACTGGGCGCGCGCTTTGCTGAGTGATGATCGCCGCATCAGCAGCGTCGATCATCTGGGCGAACCCTGGGCGCTGAAGTTGCCGCCGATGCAGGTTGAAAACGGCGAACTCGTCGGCGGGATCGAGGATCAGCAGGGCAAGTTCAACCTCAATAATCTGGTAAGCGGCGGAAAAATCAATTTCGGCCAGCTCGCAAGTTTCCAGCGCCTGCTGGCGACGCTCGGCCTGCCGCATGAGCTCGCCGGCGCGCTCGCCGACTGGATCGACGAGGACAGCCAACCGCAGCCGCGGGATGGTGCCGAGGACGCATACTATCTCGCTTTGGATCCGCCTTACCTGGCAGCAAACCGGCCGCTGATCGACGTCGCCGAACTCGCGCTGGTGCGCGGCTTCGACGACACTGTGCGTGCGCGCCTGCACCCCTACGTATCGGCGCTGCCGCGCTTCACCGCCGTCAATGTGAATACTGCCCCGCCGGAAGTGCTTGCCGCGGTGGTCGAAGGCTTGGAGCTTGGCGGCGCCCAGTTGCTGGTTGCGCAGCGGGAACGAGCCTATTTTCGCAGCGCCGACGACTTCCTCAGACGGCTGCCTCAAGGAGCGGCGGCGGCCACGAACGACATCAGCGTGAGCACCGATTACTTCATGGCGACGCTGCGCGTGACCATCGGCGGTGCGCAGGCGCGCGGCAAAGTGCTGCTCGCGCGCGGCGCCACCGGGTGGCCCGTTATCGTATGGCGCAAATACCTATGAGCCTGCTTCGAATTTACTGTTCTTTGCGCGACGCGCCGCAGCAGTGTCAATGGGCGCTGATCAGTGGCGGCCGCGAACCTGTCCTCGGCGAAAGCCCGCTGGCGCAGTTGCCGCAGCGCGCAGCGCGTGTCCAACTGGTGCTTCCCGCCGCCGAAGTCCTGATCACCCGCGCGCGCCTGCCGCAATCGGCCAGGCGCCATGCCGGATCGGTCCTTGCTTTCGCGGTCGAGGACGAGACCGTAGGCGAGCCCGATGCCAACCAGGTGAGTTGGCTCGGTTCTGTCGCAGACGCCGATGTGCTCGCGGTTGCGGACCGGCAGGGACTGAAGAATTGGCACGATGCGCTCGACGCCGCCGGCATCCGCGGGTACGAGGTTCACTGCGAAACCTTGATGCTGCCGTGGACGGCGGGAGAATGGAGTCTCGCATGGAACGGTCGCGAGGGATTCGTGCGTACCGGCGAGTTCGAAGGCACGACAACAGATTGCGGCGACCGCGGATCTCCCCCGCTGTCGCTGCGTATAATGCTCGACGAGGCGAAAACGCGCGGCGAAGCGCCGGCATCGATCGCGGTGTACGCGACTGCGCCAGACTCGCCACCCGAGATCGAGGCATGGCAACACGCGCTCGGAGTGGCGCTACGTTTGGCCGGACTCTGGGACTGGCGCACGGCGCCGCCCGAGACCGGCGTCAGCCTGGCACAGGAGCGCGCGCGCTGGCGCCTGCCCCCCGGCACCCTGGCACGCCTGCAACCAGCGGCCTGGATCGCGGGTATCGCCCTGGCCATTCATGCGCTGGCGCTGGTCGCCGATTGGACGCGGTTCGCCGGCGAGCAGCGCAGCTTGCGCCAGCAGATGGAATCGCGTTTTCGCGCCGCTTTTCCAGAAGCGGTCGCAGTGGCGGACCCGGCGCTGCAGATGCGGCGCAAACTCACCGAGGCGCGCCATGCCGTCGGCCAACCCGATGGCGGCGACTTCCTGCCGATGATAGTAAATGTGGCGGCCGCACTGAAGCAGGCGCCGGCGGGCCGATTGCGCATCGCGTCCTACGAGAGCGGACGCATGACCCTCGAACTTGCCGGCGTCGGAGAAGCGGACGTGCGCCGTATCGTGGCGCGCCTGCTCCAGGCTGGCATGCGTGTCGACGCTTCGCCGGCCTCGACGCGTGCCGGCGGCGCGGCGGTGGTTCTCACGGTGCGTTCGTCATGAGGGCGCGGCTGCGCAAGCTGTGGGAATCGCGCCCGCCGCGGGATCGAGTGATAATTGCAATATTCGCCGCGGTCGTTGGCGCTGTGCTGTACCTGTGGCTGGTACAGTCGGCGTACCGGGCGCGCACGCAACTGGTTTCGTCGGTGTTCGTCCTGCGTGCGCAGGCGCTGCGTCTGGATTCGGACGCGACCGAACTCGCGCGCCTGCGCGCTACGCCGGTTCCGCCTGCGCCGCAGACCGATCTGCGCACGCAGGTGCAAGCGCAGGCTGAGGCTGCGGGGCTCGCTCGCGCGCTGCTGCGCATCGATGCCCAGGATGCGAATCAGGTGCAGGTGGTATTCGGCTCGGTTGCGTTTGCCGACTGGCTTACCTGGGTCGCGAGCCTGCAAGCGCAGCGTATCCGTGTCGACACCGGCCGCATCGAAATCCTGACCACGCCGGGCCTGGTGGGCGTGACGGCCACCTTCACCCGCGCTAAACCACAGTGAGACGCTGGCAGTTGTTTGGCCTCGGGCTAGGCGCTTACGCGCTTGGACTCATCGCCACCGTGCCGGCAACGATGATCGACGCCGGCCTGCGGCAAGGGAGCGAAGGCAGGCTGCGCCTCGCCGAAGCCCGTGGCACGCTTTGGTCAGGGAAGGGTGAGATCGAGATTCGCGATGCAAATCTCCGGACCGGAATCGCAAAAAACATCGCCTGGCGTGTTCTACCCGCATATTTGCTGC
The DNA here is from genome assembly GCA_001771985.1 of Betaproteobacteria bacterium RIFCSPLOWO2_12_FULL_62_13. Taxonomy (GTDB): domain Bacteria; phylum Pseudomonadota; class Gammaproteobacteria; order Burkholderiales; family SG8-41; genus DSOT01. The sequence continues at coordinate 6,761 of MERG01000375.1, forward strand.
GCGGGAAACTCCTGTACGAAGTCGCGCTGGATCATGCGGTCAAGCATTCTCACGTGACGATTTCCCCGTCGCGGGTCGAGGTGGCGGACACCGAATTCAACCTGCCGGCCGGTGCGCTTGGCCTGGTCGTGCCCAAGCTGGTGCCGCTTGGGCTCACTGGCGATGTACTGATCCGCGTCGCACGGCTTGCGGTCGAGCGCGGCGCCATCCAGGGCAACGCCTCGCTGCAATGGCGCGCCGCCGGATCGGCGTTCACGCCGGTCTCGCCTCTGGGCGACTATGAAATGCGCTTCGAAGGTGACGGTTCTGCGGTGCGTGCGTCGCTGCGCACGCTTCAGGGACCGCTGCAGCTCGACGGTCAAGGATCCTGGTCGAGTGGCCGCAAGCTCGAGTTCCTGGCCACCGCGCGCATCCCACCGCAGCACCGCCAGCAACTCGCGCCGCTGCTGCGACTGATTGCGGTCGAGC
>MERG01000376.1:0-1236 GCA_001771985.1 Betaproteobacteria bacterium RIFCSPLOWO2_12_FULL_62_13
AGCTCGCCGAAGCAGGGAGCCGCGCGCAACTCGCCGGCGCCAGCGCCCGGCGCTACGCCGAACTGCGCGCGCAGGGCTTCGTCAGCCAGGAAGCCACCGACGCTAAGGCACACGAAGCGAATGCGGCGAAAGCGGCCGCGGACGCGGCCGCAGCCCAGCTCGCGGTGTCGCGGCGCGACCGCGAGCGGGCGCTGGCCGATGTCGCCGGGGTCGGCAAACTGCGCGCGCAGGCGCGGCTCCTGAGCCCGGTCGACGGGGTGGTCAGCGCGCGCCTGGTCGAGCCCGGAACCACGATCGTCGCGGGCCAGGCGGTGCTGCAGATCATCGATCCTGCAAGCCTGTGGGTCAAAGCGAGGATCGACCAGGGCCAGGCGGGCGCGGCGCGCGTGGGCCAGCCCGCAGAGATTGTGCTGCGCTCGGATCCGAAACGCGTCAATCGCGGGCAGGTCGAGCGCGTCGATTGGCTGAGCGACGCGGTGACCGAAGAGCGTATCGTCAACATCGGCTTCGCCGCACGGCCCGAAAGGATATCCGTCGGCGAACTGGTCGAGGTGACGATCCGCACGGCCGAGCTCGCCAACGTGCGCTGGGTGCCGGTGGCGGCGGTGAAGCGCCTGGAGCGGCAGGACGGCGTATGGCAGTTCAGCGCGGGACGTGTCGCGTTCCGGCCGGTGAAACTCGGCATTACCACCCTGGACGGGCGCAGCCAGATCATCGAAGGTCTGGAGGCGGGCGACGAGGTCGTCGTGCACAGCGAACAGGCATTGAAGCCGGACGCCAGGGTCAAGGTCGTCACTGCGATCGTGCGCGCCGGATCATGATCAACCTCGCCGGCCGCGACATCCTGCACGGCTGGGGCAAATTCGTCTTCACCGGGGTGGGGCTCGGCCTGCTCGTCGGCCTGACGCTGTCGATGGCCGGGATCTATCGCGGCTTGGTGGACGACGGCAGGGTGCTGCTGCAAAACGGCGGTGCCGACCTGTGGGTGGTGCAGCGCGATACGCTCGGTCCGTACGCCGAGCCGTCCAGCGTGCGCGACGACGCGTACCGTGCCCTGCTCGGCGTGAGGGGCGTCGCGGAGGCCGGCAACGTCACCTATCTGACCATGCAGATCCAGCATGAAGGCGGCGACGTGCGCGTGATGCTGGTCGGCTTCGAGCCCGGGCATCCGGGCGAGCCCGGCTACCTCGTGGCCGGGCGCCCGATCACGCGCTCGCACTACGAGGCGATCGCCGA
>MERG01000376.1:1246-15464 GCA_001771985.1 Betaproteobacteria bacterium RIFCSPLOWO2_12_FULL_62_13
CGCGCTCGCACTACGAGGCGATCGCCGATGTCCGCGCCGGATTTCGCCTCAACGAGCGGATCCGCATCCGCCGCCACGAGTACACCGTGGTCGGTCTGACCCGACGCATGGTGTCCTCGGGCGGCGACCCGATGGTCTTCGTTGCTCTCAAGGATGCGCAGGAAGTGCAATTCCTCAAAGACAACGACGCGCTCGTGAACGAGCGTGCGCGTACCGCCGCCAATCCTGCGTTCAACCGCCCTGGTGTGCCGGGATTGCTCGAGGCGGTGCAGGCGAGCCAGGCCAGCAGCCGCAATGTGAACGTGGTGATGCTGCGGCTCGCGCCGCAGGCCGACGAAACGATCGTGGCCCGCGAGATCCGGCGCTGGAAGCACCTGGAAGCGTACACGCGGGCCGACATGGACGACATCCTCGTGGCCAAGCTGATCGCCACGTCGGCCAAGCAGATCTTCATGTTCCTCGTCATCCTCGCCGTGGTCAGCGCCGCCATCGTCGCCTTCATCATCTACACCATGACGCTGAACAAGGTGCGCGAGATCGCGGTGCTCAAGCTGATCGGCGCGCGCAACCGCACCATCGCCGCGATGATCCTGCAGCAGGCCCTCGGCCTCGGCGCCATCGGCTTCATCGTCGGCAAGGCCGTGGCGACGCTATGGGCGCCGATTTTTCCGAAATACGTGTTGCTGCTTCCGGGTGACGCCGTGCTTGGCGCCGTGCTGGTGCTGGTGATCTGCGCGCTGGCGAGCATCGTCGCGATCCGCGCGGCGCTGCGCGTCGATCCGGCGACGGCGATAGGAGGTTAGGCGTGGCGCATCCGGCGATCGAAATCAGCGGTCTCACCAAGCGCTACGGCGAGGGCGACGCGGCGGTCGATGCGCTGAAGGGCGTGGACATGATCGTCCAGCCCGGCGAGGTCGTCGGTCTGATCGGCCCCAGCGGTTCGGGCAAGAGCACGCTGTTGAAGTGCCTTGGCGCCGTCATCGAACCGTCCTCGGGGCGCATGGCGCTGGCCGGGCAGACGATTTACCACAACGGCTGGAAGGTGGCCGATCTGCGCGCCTTGCGGCGCGATCGCATCGGCTTCGTGTTCCAGGCGCCTTATCTGATTCCGTTCCTCGACGTCACCGACAATGTCGCGGTGCTGCCGATGCTGGCGGGGGTATCCAACGGCAAGGCGCGCGACCGCGCGCGCGAGATGCTGGCGGCGCTCGACGTCGGTCATCGCGCGCAAGCGCAGGTGCCCCAGCTTTCCGGCGGCGAGCAGCAGCGGGTCGCGATCGCGCGCGCCCTGGTGAACCAGCCGCCGATCATCCTCGCCGACGAGCCGACGGCACCGCTCGACAGCGAGCGGGCGCTGACCGTTATCCGCATCCTGAACGAGATGGCGCAGCGCTTCGGCACCGCGATCATCGTCGTCACGCACGACGAGAAGATCATCCCGACGTTCCGGCGGATCTACCATATCCGCGACGGCCGCACCTACGAGGAAGCCGGCGCGGCGCGCGCCGCCTGAGGTGAGCGGCGGTGCATCCTTCATCCGTGCGCTCGCCTTTTCGCGCAAGCGGGATTTTCGCGGCAGCTACGAAAAATACCTACTGCAGCAGCGGCTGGCCTGAGCCAACGGCAAGCTATTTCTTTTTGGTTTTCTTGCTGTTCTGACGGATCCAGGCGGCGAAGTCCGGTTCGCTCAACTCTCCGGCGGCGACGGCGAGCATCGCCTTGGTCGCGTCGATCTGGCTGGCGCAAAGCCGGTAGCCGTTCAGTGCGAGAAACAGGCCTACTGCCAAGAAAGCAGCCCGCTTGTTGCCGTCGACGAAAGGATGGTTTTTCGCCAGACCAACGCCGTAGGCCGCAGCCAGCGACGCGATGTCGGGGTTATCGTACGCGGCAAAATTTTCCGGTCGCGCCAGCGCCGATTCGAACAGGCCGTCGTCGCGCATCCCGGCAGCGCCCCCATGCTCGGCCAGACTTTCGTCGTGCAGCAGCACCAGCGCGGTCTTATCGACCCAACGCCACCTGCGGCTCATTTCGCAAGTGTGTGCAGGGTGTCGCGATACTCGTGCATGATCTCGCGGCCGAGCTTGAGTTGTTCCTCGATTGCGGGGTCATAGGGCGTGAGCTTGAAGCCGCCCGACGTTTCGGTGAGGAAAACGGTATCGCCCTTGTCGATCTTCAGTTGCGCCAGCGCTTCTTTGGGCAGAACGACGCCTACGGAATTGCCAATCTGCGTCAATTTGAGTGTGAACATGGTCCGCTCCGGTGTTATTACAAACGTAATAATACCGGCGAACGACGATACGCGCAAGGTCTCTCGAGAACGGTTCGATCGAGCAGGTGGAGAAACTGCTCACCGACGCGATACGCAAGGGCGTGCACCAGCATTTTGACGCCGCTGCGAGCCGGCGCAAATTCGACCCGGACGACGTAAAGGCGGGTCGCGCCTACGTCGAGGCCTATGTGCCCTATGTCCACTACGTGGAGCGCTTATGGCGGGACGCGCAGGGCGCGGCGCATGGCCATGGTGAGCACCACGCCGGGCACGGGCACTAGCCGCCGCAACGGTGTGCTATCGGTGATCGAACGCCTGCATCGCCGGCACGACGAAACGGCCCTGCAGCGACAGCAACTCGGCACGGTGCAGGCGCGCCAGTTCATCGAGTACGTTTTCGCCATTCTTCAGCAGGTGAACCTCGATCCGCCGCCGATCCTCGGAGGAGCGGCGGCGTTCGACAAAGCCTTGTATTTCGCAGCGCGAAATCAGCGCGACGACGCCGTGATGCTGCGCCTGCAGGCGCTCCGCGAGTTCTCCGACCGTCGCCCAGTCGCGTCCGGGATAGCCTTTGATGTGCAGCAATAGCAGGTACTGCAGGGGTTTGATTCCGTGCTGCCGCGCGACCTGCTCGCTGAATCGAACGAATTTGCGGATTTGATAGCGAAAATCCGCAAGCACTTCGAAATCGTGCTTGTTCAGGGGGAGGGCGTCGAGTTTGGCCATGGGGCGTCCAGCGGGCGATGATTATTGGAAGAGCGCCCTGCATCCTGCCCCAATACCGCTTTACAGACAAGCAGACCGCGCGCACGGCGCGCGGAGACGGCGGTAACAGCGAATCAGTGCATCAGCACAATCTGCATTAGCAACAGCCAGGCCAGCAGGCCGGCGCCGGTAATGACCGTGGCCATTTGCAGCGCACGGACGTCGTCATGCATGCGCAACAGCGCGTACACACCGCGGTAGGTCAGACCCAGCGAGCAGAGCAGGGCCAGCCCGCCGACGGCGACACCGATGGCCAGATTCGGAACGAACAGCACCAGCGATGAAATCCACAGCGGGACCGGCGCAATCGCGGCGAGGGTGAAGCATAGGTGATAGCCAGTGGTGACGTTGTTCGCGCGGGATACGAGGTGCATCAGCCACGCCATCAACGGCACGGTGAGCAACTCGGCGATGAAAAATATTGCGGCAGAGGTATGCCACTGGCCAGGGGAAACACCGGCAGCAAAGACGTCGCCGTAATTTCCTCCGGCGTAGTAGATCATCGCCGGCGGCAACAAGGAAAAGGGCAAAACCACCAGGGCAAACATGCGGGAAATGGACGGATGGATTCGGATCAGTTCGTCCCATCCATCATGAAACGACAGGATCATCTTCGGCATTTGCGACGGGGTCATGGCGCTCTCCTGCAGTGAGGCGGACTGGTCGAGGTCCAAATTCGTTGAACAGCCAACTTTACGTGGCATGCGGCGGCAGCCGGGCGCCATGAATGCAATATATCACGTTGTGATGTATTGTCAAGGAAAACCTTCCGCTGCAGCCACCAAGACCGCTACCGGTGCGTCGCGCCGCATTCCCGGGCAAGGTCAGGCGAAGAGCGCGCCCGGCGACGCATACACATTACGCTATGCGAACCTGGTCGCGTCACGCTCCGGGGCTGCAGCCCGCTACGCCTGCGGTTCAGCCGCCAAAGGGCACGGCCGACTTCGTTAGCGCCACGGCGACGATGTAGGCGAAGGCCAGCAGTGCGCCGCCGTATGCAGTGATGCGGATCCCGCGAGTAGGCCCGCGCTTCAGGGCAACCGTGCCGAGGACGATGTAGGCGACGAGTCCGATAAGCTTGGCAGTGAGCCAGCCGTTCACCAGTGGGTACTGCCCGATCGTTACCGCCAGCGCAATGGCGCTGGCGAGCAGCACGGTATCCACCACATGCGGCAGCACGCGTACCCAGCGGCGCGCGAGCATGGGCGAGCCCTGCATCATCCACGCGCCGCGCAGGACAAAGCCCGTGCCCGAAAGCACAACACAGGCGACGTGCAGATATTTCAGCGCTGTGTAGGTTGCGGCCAAGTCAGACGCCCAATGCAGGTCCGAGCGCGGAAGACGTCAATTGCCCTGTTTGTTGCCGCGGCTGACGGCCCAGACGGCCGCCTCCAGACGCGAGCGGAACCCGAGCTTCTTCAGCAGGTTTTTGACGTGCACCTTGACCGTGGCTTCGGTAATCTCGAGGTTGCGCGCGATCAGCTTGTTCGATAGCCCCAGCGCGAGCCCGTGCAGGATTTCCTGCTCGCGCTTGGTGAGGGTGGCGCTCTCGCGCTGATCCTCGGCGGCCTCTTCCCGGATCGCGCACGCGAGCAAACCATTGAGCCGTTCGCCGATCACCGTGCTGCCGCTCAGGGTCTGGTCGATGGCCGCGAGCAGGTCCTCGGGCTCCATGTCCTTGAGCAGGTAGCCGTCGGCGCCGCTGCGGATGGCGGCCACCAGGTCGTCGGCATGGTCCGAAACGGTGAGGATTACCACGCGGCAATCGAGGCCGGCATCGCGGATCGCCTTGAGCGTATCGATGCCGTTCATACTCTTCATGTGCAGGTCGAGCAGGATCAGGTCGGGGTCGAGTTCCCGCGCCTTGGCCACGCCCTGCTCGCCGCTCGAGGCCTCGCCCACCAGCTGCAGGTGGGGGGCCATGGCGATCAGCTGCGACACGCCCCTGCGGAACAGGGGATGGTCGTCGATGATCAGGATGCGATTTCCCTGGGTCATGCGAGGGCCACTTGTGACGAAGCCGTGGCAATGCGGAACGGGCCGCGCGGGTAGAATTCGAGCTCCACGCGCGTGCCGCCCTCGGCGCGCCGGGCCACCTGCAGCGTGCCGCCGAGCGTCGCGGCGCGATCGCGCATGATCGCGAGGCCGTAGTGGTGCGTCGGCGGCTCGGCGTCCTTGATACCCAGGCCGTCGTCCTCCACCGCCACGCGGATGCGGCCCTGCTCGATCGCGAGGTGCACGTCGGCGCGGCGCGCGTGCGCGTGGTGCTCGACGTTGGTCAGCGCCTCGCGCACCACCTGCAGCACATGGATCTGTTCGCTCGAGTCGAGTTCGTGGCCGAGCAGCCGGTCGTGCAGGTGGACGTCGATTCCGGCGCGGTGCGAAAATTCGCGTATGGTCTCCTGCAATGCCTCGGACAGACCGCGTCCGTCGATGCGCAGGCGGAAGGTGGTGAGCAGCTCGCGCAGCTGGCGGTAGGCGTTGTTGATCCCCAGCTTGAGTTCTTCGACCACGTCGGCCGTCTGTTCGCGCGCGCCGCTCGCGTCAAGTTGCTTTTTGAGCCGTGTCACCTGGATTTTGAGATAGGTGAGGGACTGCGCCAGGGAGTCATGCAGCTCGCGCGCGATCACCGAGCGCTCTTCAAGCAGCGCGATGCCGCGCCGCTCATCGGTGCGCTTGGCCGTGGCGAAGGCGGCGCCGATGTGGTGACCGATGGACTCCAGCAGCTTCATCTTCCAGTCTTCGAGTTCCATGTCCGCGGGTAGCTGCAGCAGCATCACGCCGTAGGGCTTGCCGCCCTCGGACAGCGGCACCGAGAGCATGCGTTCCTCGCCGCTGCCGACGATGCGCGGGCCGGATTCACCCGCGTTGGCACCGAAACACTCGTAGCAGCGTTCCTGCTCGCACCACGACTTCGCCTGTTCGCTGTCGGCATGGAGGGCGAGCGGAAAACCGTGCCGGTTGTCGTCCTCGCGCGCGCAGATCGCGCCGGCCTTGAGGCCGACGACGCGCTCGATGTCGCCCATAACGCCGTCGAGTGTGGTCTGCGTAAGCGGGTTCTCCGCCAGCGTGCGCGTAGTGTTATACAGGACTTCCAGGGACACGTTGGTGCGCGCCAGCTGCTCGGTCTTTTCCTGCACCCGCGCCTCGAGCGTCGCGTAGCTGCGCGAAAGGTCTTCCACCATATAGTTGAACGACTGGCCCAGCTGGCCCAGTTCGTCTTCGCCCGCATGCCGGGCGCGCACGGTGAAATCGCCTACGCGCACGCGGCGCGCGCACTGCAGCAGGTCGGCTAGGGGGACGATGACCTGCGCATGCATGAGAAACAATGAAATGAACATGACCACGACGATGGCGAACAGGCCCGCACCTTGGATCAGCCGCAGCGCCTGGATGCGCCGTTCCAGATCGTGTTCGAGCAGGTACACCAGTCGGTCGACATCGAGAACATACGCGGCCATGCGCGCGACGAATGCGTCGCGCGCCGGCGCGCCCTCGGTGACGGCGCGCGCCACCGCGGGTTTGAGCGTGCCCGACCAACTGGCCGCAACACGGTCGTAGGCGCGGCGCGTGGGGTCGGCGGAATCCGAAGGTATGCCGCCCGCGAGCAGCGGGCTGTGCAGACGCGACTCGAATTCGGTCATTGCCTGCTGCAACTCGGCCGGCGGGCGCCCGATGTCGCCCGAGCGCAGCACCTGCAGCGTGATCCAGTATGACTGCATCCGGAGGCTGCCGGCGAGGTTGATGGCGGCGGCCTTGCCGGTGGACAACTCGGCAAATACGGTGGCGCTGATGGTGGCCGCGAGCGCCAGGAGCACGATGGCCCCGAGGGCGATCCCCAGTCTCACCACCAGCGATTCGGCGAAAAAGCGACGGTCCATTTTCATGACATGAACTCCTGGACGGCGTGGCGCAGTGCATGCGCCCGGACAGACAATTCCCTATTTTGCCTGTTTAGCCGGGCGCTGGCCACAGCGGCTTGAGCGCAAAGGGATGATCCCCGGCTCGCGGCGCTATAATGCAAGGCCATCGTCGTTTTTCGCGCGACACCATGCTTCTGCCCAAGCATCACACGCAGCGCTTTGATCTCAACCACGAGCTGCATGCGCGCCCGTTCGCCGAACTGCGGCCGCCGGCGCAGGCCTCCTATCTCGCACTACTCGCCGGCGAGACGACCAAGCCAGTGGAGGAGCAGTGCCTCGCCGAATTGTGCGCGTGCTACGGTCGGCCGCCACCGTCGGTCGCGGGCGATCACTACAGCGCGGACCTGGGGCCGTTCGAAATAAAGTGGGAACGACACACCGAATTCACCAGCTACACGTTTCTCGGCAACGCGCCGTCAACGCTGCCATCGGCGTTCGCAAACCTGGTGATCGATCAAGTGCCGCAGCAGTGGCTCGCCGCTCTGCCCGGTACGATCATTGCAGCGGCGCACGTCGCCGTGCTTCCCGCTGCGGCAGGGCCACCGCCGACGGAAGAAGTCACGCCGCTATTCGGCGGCAACCCCGTGGTCGGAGCGCGCATCGGCGACGGCGCGGGTGCGGCATACACTGATTTCCGTATCCATGACGACGGGTTTAGCCGGTTTTTAATTTTCGACGTGCATCTGACATCGCGTCAGGGTGGTCGCATGCTGCAGCGCATGCTCGAGGTGGAGACCTACGTGATGCTGGCATTGCTCACCTTCCCGCTGGCGCGCGGCCTGCTGCCGGAACTCTCCGTCTCCGACCGGCGGCTGGCGGAAATCACCACGCGCATGGCCGAAGCCATCCCCGCGGACGAGCCGACCCTGCTCGATCGGCTGACCCGGCTCGCCGCCGAGATCGAGCACTCGGTGTCCTCGACCCATTACCGCTTCGGTGCCGCGCGCGCCTACTATGCCCTGGTGGAGCAGCGCATCGCGGAATTGCGCGAGGTTCGCATCGAAGGCGTGCAGACCTTTCGCGAGTTTACCGAGCGCCGCCTCGCTCCGGCAATGAACACCTGCGAATCCGTGGCCCGGCTGCAAAGCGCGCTATCGGAGCGCATCGACCGCGCCAGCCAGCTGTTGCGCACGCGGGTGGAAGTCGAGCGCGAGCAGCAGAATCTGGCCCTGCTCGCCTCGATGGATCGGCGCGCCAGACTGCAGCTGCGGCTGCAGCAGACGGTCGAGGGACTGTCGGTGGCGGCGGTAACCTACTACACCGTGGGGCTTATCGGCTATTTCGCCAAGGCCGGCAAGACGCTTGGCGTGGCGCTCAACCCGGATCTGGTGATGGCGGGCGCCATCCCGCTGGTTGCGCTGCTGGCGGCGCTCGGTGTGCGGCACATCCGCAGGACGGTCTCGCGCGAGGGCGGCCGCTGACCGGCTGCGGCATCTGAGGGACCTGCCTGCTGGAGGCATCGCCCCTTGTTCGGAGCGCTCCTAAATCGGTTTTATCGCTGCCGCGACCTTTGATTGCATCTGGTCGAGCTCGGCCGCGGAGATCAACCGGTGAGCCAGGGCGAAGACTACATTGTCCTCGCGAAAAACATGCAGGCGCAGCAATTCGACCAGGTTCTTGCCCTGTTCGAGCGCTGCATCGAGCACGATCGTTGCCGATCTCTCGTCCGGAAGTCGAAAAACGAGTCCCAGGAAATTCACTACCACCGCGGCAAGCTGCATCGCTTTGGCGTGCTCATCCTCCATCACCTCGGTCGCCGTTGTGGGAACTCTCCCGCTGCCATGCTCTCCGCTCGCAATCAGCCGCTGACGCAACAGGGGGAACAGGGCCGCCTCTTCTCGCCGGCTGTGCGGGACAAATTCCTGATCAAAATAGTGGAAAAAATGCCTTAACTTGGCGTCGGAGTCCTTGGTGTATCCACTCTTTTGAATCGAAAGGATTGCCGTCTCGAAGGCACTCAACTCTTCCTGGAAAAGAGCGTGTTCATCCCTGAATTGCCGCAGAAACGGATGCAGGGCCTTCACCGGCACCGGTTCGATGCCGGAAGGCGCGTAGGCATCCGGAGGGTCCATGGGAGACAAACCCTGCTCCACTTCCAGGCCCCTCTCCGCTTGTTTGCGCAGGGGGTCGATCCAGTGCAGTTTGTGTATTTCCATGATGATCAGTTGTTCCTCGGTCGGGTGGTGGTCCATGCCGTCGCCGGGTCACGCACCCGTTTCCGGTCCCAATACCAGATGACTTGTTGATAGCTGCGCCAGGTGTAGTGAAACGGCGCCACCAGGAAGTGCACCAGGCGCGTGAAGGGCAGTATGCCGAGGATAATGAACGCCCCGACGATGTGGGTTTTGATCACCCACGGCATGGCGCTGACGGCGTCGATCTGCGGACCGAACGTCACGATCGACCACAGATACGGCGACATGTCCGACGCGAACCAATAATATCCCCAGCGATATCCCAGGGCGATCCAGAGCCCGAACACGATCTGCGCCAGCAGCAGAAGTTCGATGACGATGTCCATCCGGCTGGTCACCACGCGGATGCGGGGCTGCGAGACTCGCCGGATGATTAACCCGCTGAATCCGATGAACACGGCGAGACCGAAGGTGAAGATCGCTATCTGGGCGGTGATCATGCGTGCTGCGCCGCTGTGCCACGCCAAGATTATGCCCGGAAACAGGAAGCCGATCAGATGTCCAAGGAACACGATCAATATTCCCCAGTGAAACAGCACGGCGAATATGTAAATGCCGCCGCCTTCGAGGAACTGCGAGGACAAGGACGAGTATTTGAACCCGTTCGACTTGTACCGGTAAATGGACCCGACGAGAAACACCGCGAAGGCAACATAGGGCAACGCGATAAACAGGAAATTGTTGAGCAAATCCATTTCTGATTCTCCTTGCGCTCAGGCGTCGCAACCGCTGTTGACCGGGTTCGCATCGCGCTCGATGTCCATTTCCTTTTCCACCAGCCGCAGGAAATCCATCGTCTGCGGGCGGCTGCTCCAATCCGACAATTTGCTCATCGTTTCGGTCACCGGAAAATCCCGCGCCAGCACATCGAGCACGGCCTCGAGCGCCAGGCGATAAATGGTTGAATCGCATCCGCCGGCGGGATCGATGAGGGTCTTGTAGTGTTTCTGGTAATTCTCGTTCTTTTTCTCGATCCTCTTCGGATCAAACTCCCGGATCATCAGCATCAGCGCCGGAACCAGGATATGTTCGACCAATTCGTCCCGCAGTTCCCGATCCTTCAGTTTCGGGATCAATCGCAGCAGGTTCGGCAGATGATCGGCCAGTTCGCCCCTGCAGTCGTTTTCCGCTTCGTTGTGCTCTCGGTTCAGGTTGGACAACAACGCGCCGCGCTTGTAGTCGTCGCCGAACAGGACATAACCGGTCCCCAGGGTCGTCACCGCCTGCACGTCGAAGGTGCGCGTGTGCAATTCCTGCAGGTCGAGCGTCCTTGGCGGAATCGCATCGAGAAACCGTTCCACCTCCTCGGCGGCATCGGGATAGTTCTTGCGCAGGAAGTCCAGCAGCACCTGCCCCCGCGCGGCGAATCCCGGTCCTGGAAAATCCAGCAACTCCCCCATACTCTCATAGTGTGCGTAGTTCATCTTCGCTCACAGCCCCCTTTGCGCCGTTCCTTCCTTGAAGCCGAAGCCCACGTTGCCTTTTCTGTCGCCGGTGAATTCCAGCATTTCGATCGCATGTTCGCGATGGGCCGCCGGGATTACGAAGCGGTCATCGAATTTGGCCAACGACGTGAGTTGGTAAATGGCGTCGGCCATCTCGGGCGTATAGCCCGCGGCATCGAGCGCGGCGTTCGCCTTTTGCTCGGAAATGTCGCCGACCGTCTTCCAGCGGCGATAGAGTCTGATGGCCCACAGCCTGATCAGCCGGTCCTTGACCATGGCTTCGTCGCCCGCGCTGAACAGATTCGCGAGGTATTTCAGCGGGAAGCGCGCCTGGTCGATGGCTCCCCAAAGCTCCTCGGTACTCGTGTCGTAGAGCCAGGTGTCATCCCAGATCTTTTGTATGGATCCGAACTTTGCCGCCTGCTCGGTATTGTTGACTTCCTTGACCGTGGCCATCACCGGCAGCAGCGGCGGCACGTAGAACAGCATGGGCAGGGTCCTGAATTCCGCATGCAGCGGCAGGGCGAGTCCCCACTCCTTCACGAACTTGTAGGTAGGCGAATTCTGTGCCGCGTGTATCGTCGAATCGGCGATGCCGTTGGCTTTCGCCGAAGCGACGACTTCTGGGTCGAACGGATCGACGAGCATGCTCATGTGATGCTCGATCAGGTCTTTTTCCGGAACCGATGCCGTCTCGTGAATGCGGTCGGCATCGTACAGGATCACGCCGAGGTAGCGAATGCGGCCGACGCAGGAGTGCATGCAGGCCGGAGCAAGACCAGCCTCGATGCGCGGATAGCACAGGATGCATTTCTCGGATTTGCCCGCGTGCCAGTTGTAGTAGGACTTCTTGTAGGGGCAGGCCGTGACGCACATTCTCCAGGCGCGGCAAACGTCCTGGTTGATCAGGACCACGCCGTCCTCGCCTCTCTTGTAAATTGCGCCCGACGGGCAGGAGGCGACACAAGCCGGATTCAGGCAGTGATTGCAGATCCGCGGCAGATAGAAGAACGCCATGCGTTCCAGCTGGAACATGGCTTCCTGCTCGGCCTTAGACAGATTCTGCAGATTGGGATCGTTGCGGGCGTAATCCGGGGTTCCGCTCAGATCGTCGTCCCAGTTCGGCCCCATCTTGATGTCGATCGGCTTTCCCGTGATCAGGGAAACCGGGCGTGCCGTCGGCTGGTCATCCCCGGGAGGAGCCTCGATCAACTCGAGATAATTGTAGGTGAAGGGCTCGTAGTAGTCGTCGATTACCGGCATGTTGGGATTATGAAAAATATTCAATAACCCTTTTTTCTTGCCGGCGCCCTTGAGCGAAATCCCGCCCCCGACGTCCTCCCAGCCGCCTTTGTAGATGCTCTGGTCTTCCCACTTCGTCGGATAACCGGTGCCTGGTTTCGTTTCCACGTTGTTCCACCACATGTACTCCGCGCCCTTGCGATCGGTCCAAATATTCTTGCAGGCGACCGAGCAGGTGTGACAGCCGATGCACTTGTCCAGGTGAAACACCATCGAAATCTGTGAACGAATGTCCATTTTTATCCTCGCCGTCACCGTGTACTCAGAATACGACCTTGTCCATTCTCTTCACCGTCACGTGCGTATCCCGGTTTGGAGCGATGGGTCCCCAATAGTTGAAGTGATACGAGAACTGCCCGTACCCGCCGGCGAGGAAGTTCGGCTTGAGGTGGATCCGGGTGAAGCTGTTATGCCCGCCCGCCCTCTTGTTGCCCCTCACCTGCGATTTGGGGATGCCGACCGTGCGCTCCGGCACGTGATAGACGATGCACACGCCCGGCGGAATCCTGGAGCTGACACACGCCCTGGTGCAATAGACGCCGTGGTCGTTGTAGACCTCGACCCAGTCATTGTCCTTGATGCCCAGATCCGCCGCGTCCTTCTCGCTCATCCAGCAGGGTTCGCAACCGCGGGAAAGCGTCAGCATACGGTGGTTTTCCATGTAGGTCGAATGGATGTGCCACTTGCCGTGAGGCGTGAGGCAGTTCAGCACCTTGGCCTTGCCTTCCTTCAGCGTCTCCTTCAGGTCGCCGTAAAGCTCGGGCTTCGGTGACGGCTTATAAGTCGGCAGGTTCTCGCCATAGGCGACATACATGTCATGATCGAGGTAAAAATGCTGGCGTCCTGTCAGCGTCCGCCATGGAATGAGCCGGTCCACGTTGTAGGTGTAGGCCGCGTAAGCCCTGCCGTCGTTCATCAGCCCGGACCACAGCGGCGATGTGTTGTATCTGCGCGGCTGGGCCTGCAGATCCGCGTAGTTGATGTGCACGTCCTTGCTGCCTTCGCCCAGATCGGCCAGTTTCAGACCCGACTTCTTCTCCATGTTCTGGTAGGCGCGCAGGTTGAGCGCGCCGTTGGTCAGCGTGGACAGATTCAAGATGACATTGAGGGCTGATTTGTCCTCTTTCAGCGACGGATAGACCTTTCCGTCCAGCTTCTCCACCGGGAAATGGTTGGAAGCGGTCATCTTGTCGTATTCATCCGCGCACATGAAATGGTTGCCGTGCGCACCCAATCCCTGCGTCTTCACGTTCTCGCCCAGCGTGATGAATTTGTCGTAGAGCTTGGTGTAATCGCGACGCACCACGGCAAGCTTATGCATGGACTTGCCGAGGACCGGCTCGCATTCACCCTTGTACCAGTCCTTCACGCGCGGCTGGGTGATCTCGTCTGCCGTATCGTGCGACAGCGGCGACGCCACGATGTCCACTTGAACCTCGGGCAGGTATTTCTTGGCGGCCGCGCTCGTTACTCGCGCCAGTTCCTTGAAAATGTCCCAGTCCGTCTTCGATTCCCACACCGGCGCGACCGCGGCCGACAGGGGATGAATGAAGGAATGCATGTCGGTGCTGTTCATGTCCGCTTTTTCGTACCAGGACGCCGCGGGCAGAACGAGGTCCGAATAGAGCGCCGACGAATCCATGCGGAAGTTCAGATCCACCACCAGATCCATCTTTCCCAGCGGCGCGAGTTCGTGCCACTTCACTTCCTTGGTGTGCTGTTCGGAATCCTTCGCGATAGCGTTTGAGTGCGTGCCGAGATAGTGTTTGAACGCGTACTCATGCCCCTTCATGCTGCCGGTGATGGCGTTGCCGCGCCAGATGTACCAGACCCTGGGATGGTTTTCCGCCGCTTCGGGATCAGCAATCGAGTATTCCAGCTGCTTCGACTTCAGTTTTTCGAACACGTAATTCTTGATGCCCTCGTCGTCCTTCGCGCCTTTGGCGACGGCGTCCCGGCCGAGCTCCAGCGTGTTCTGCTTGAACTGCGGATAAAAAGGCATCCAACCGTTGCGCACGGCCGTGAAAATGGTGTCGGCCGTATGCTTGCCGGTCGTCTCGTTCTTCGGAACCGAGTTGTATACGGAGTAGTCCCCGTCATATCGATACTGGCAGGTGTTGATGTAATGCCACAGCGGCGCCTGCTGCAGCCGGGCGGCTCCTACCCAGTCGCGTCCGAAGGCCACCGTGGACCAGGAATCCTGCGGCGCGAGTTTCTCCTGGCCGACGTAGTGGTTCAGGCCGCCGCCATTCTTGCCGACGCAGCCCGAAAGCATCAGCGCCATCGCGCCCGCGCGGTACATCAGGTTGGCGTGGTACC
>MERG01000377.1:0-2992 GCA_001771985.1 Betaproteobacteria bacterium RIFCSPLOWO2_12_FULL_62_13
GCCGAGTCGCCGGCAACCTCGCACAGATAGGACTTCGCCTCCATGCGCACGTAGGCGTCCTCCTCAGGATCGAGGGCCAGCTCTCGGATGGCATTGATCAGTCCAGCATCTCGCTTCAGCCGAGCAAGCTTGCAACCCGTGAACCGGACCGTCCGTTCGCGGGAGCGGAGCATCTGCTCAAGCCGTGCGTGGTCACAACCTCCCGAGCACTCAGACATCTTCGGCGTCAGCGGCGCGACCTGACCCGCGACGACTTGATTCACATCGAACTTGTCATCAACTGCGAGGAACGCCTTCTCGTCGTCGCCAAGTCGAAAGTGACGAGCACGGCTTGACTACTGGTCGATCGTGTAGTCGAGGCGGTTGTGGCTCACGGCAGTCACCTTACCAGACCCTGGCGCGAAGCGAGCCCTCCACCTGACCTGAACCTCGGACCCCTCCGTGACACCTTTCGCCTTGAGTTGCTTCGGCGCGACGCCACGGAAGGCTGAGACGCTGAATAGGTTCACGTGCCCCATGAGACGCCATGAGGTCAGGGTGCGCTCTCGCCAAAGTGAGCGACGCGCATCGAGCGCCCCCGCGCTCCAGGCCCGCTCGTCCGCCGAGAGAATCGGAAAGGCAATCCAGTCGGCGTCCAGCATCCCGTAGTTCCAAGCTCGCTCCGCGTCCGTGGGGGAATGCGACATGCTCAAGTCGGCACTTGTCTTCGCACGCGACTCGATACGCACTCCACACTTGGTGCAACAGAGGTCTGGGATTCGGACTCGTTTCCGCTTCACGTCGCGCCAGATTCGTGTCGCGAGCGACCCTCGCTCCAATTCAACAACGTCATGACCACGCGCGTTCAGATATTCCTGCACGGCCTGCGCTCCAACAGCCCCCCACCGCGAGCATGCGGAAGAAGCTGGCGTTCGTCTTGAATGCGTTGCGCTGGACCACTTCATGCCCTCACGTGGGTTGGAGAGCCTCCAATATGGTGCCACTCATGGGTACCCGCGCGCGTGCTCTTGCGCGCGTCGGCGTAGAAGCGGTGATTAGGACTTGTCACGGTTCCGCACATGAATACGTACCCAGTCTTCGTGCTGCGAGATTGCAGAGAGAACTTCCGTCTCTTCCTCGTCGCAAGGCAGGGAGCGTAGCTCTTCGACCTGACGCGTGAAATGCTCGACGAACACTTCTTTGTCCTTGTAGTCATGCCCAAGCGAGAACTGGACGAACGTTCCATCAGGGCGGCGCACATTGATAAACAGGAAAGGCTTGAGCCCTTCAACCTTCTGCCCAAGTTTGGGCTTAACGTACCGCTCGTATGCTGCCCAGAGGACTCCCGCAAAGGCTAAGAGGTCTGCGGCTGTTCCGAGAATTGCCTGCCAATCAAGAGCTGCCTTTGCAGAAATGCCAGGCTTAGGCATTGGCCGAAAGCGAAAGACTGCGAGCTCTGGCGTTTCGCGAGCGAGCAGTTGAAGGAATTCCTCCGTAGGAGCGTTCCGCCCGCAATTCGCCAGTGCACCACCAAGAATGAGTGCCGATGCCATTAGACTCCTAACGTTCAATCATATGCCGAAAAACAAAACAATCTGGTGCCTGAGTTTACACCGATTCGAAAAGAACTCCGCAGCCGGTCCGCATCTCGACTCCGCTGCGCTACGCTCGATACGAACGGTTCTCTTGGCATTCTTCAACAAACTGCTGGGCAATTCTGGCTTCGCTTGGCTGCGCGAATGACAGGGTCGTTTCCGAAAATTGGCTTCGGACACTTTCTGCCGGATCAAGTCTGAACTACTACCAGCGATGCCTTCTGTCACCCCTTTGCGTCACCCTGTTTCAGCGCGAGCCAGCAGATCAGCGGGCCCGCCCGCCCCGAACGGCACGATGATGCGAATGGGTTTGACCGGATATTGTCCGAGAACCGGAGGCGTGGCGAGTGCAGTCATCAGCGTGACCGCGAGGATATAGAGAAGCCGTCGCATGGCACTGTGTCCTTTATCGTTCGTTATCGAGTCTTGCGCAAACGGATGACAATCCATTTGTGCCTCAAACCTCCGTGGCAACAGCAAGCGCGCGGAAACTCAAAGCCATCCTACCGCGAGCCCTGCCACCGGGTAAAGATATGGTTTTACAGGGGAGGTCGAGGCTACTGAGCGTCGTGAAAATGCCTGATACCGCTCAGCCCTCACCCCCGCCCCTCTCCCGGAGGGCGAGGGGAGATGTGTGGTGCGCATGGGTTGTCACCCATTTACACGAACGTCAATAAGCCTGCCGGTCTGACTGAGTCGATTTCGTGCGACAATCAGCTTTACGAGAAAGCACGGGTCACAAATCACGAGTCACGAGTCACGAGTCACGGATTTACACGGGAGAAAATCGATGGCGCAGAAAATGACGGGCGCACGGCTCATCGCCCAGATGCTGAAGGCCTATGGTGTCACCCACGTATTCTTCATGGACGCGATCCTGCGGCGCGCACTTGCCGAGATGGAGGACGCCGGCATCAAGCGCATTCTCGGACACTCGGAGAAAGGGGTGGCGTACATGGCGGACGGTTTCGCGCGCGTGTCGGGGCGCCCCGGCGTCTGCATGGCGCAGTCGGTGGGCGCGGCGAATCTCGCTTCGGGCATGCAGGATCCTTACCTCGGCCACTCGGCGGTGATCGCGATCACGGGACGGCACGTGGCGCCGTTTCAATACCGTAATGCCTACCAGGAAGTCGCGCACGACCCGTTGTATGCGGCGGTGACCAAGTTCAACGGCAGGATCGACACGCTGGAGCAGATTCCGCACCTCATGCGTCAGGCGTTTCGCGAGGCGACCACCGGCACGCCGCGCCCGGTGCACCTCGACATCGCGGGCTTCACCGGCGATGCCATCACTCCCATGGAAGGGATGTTCGACATCGTCGCGGACGAAGCGCACACGCGATACCCGGCATTCCGTCCCGCGCCTGATCCTGCCGTAGTGGCAAAGGCGGCAACCGCCATCCGCGCGTCGTCGCGGC
>MERG01000377.1:3102-4319 GCA_001771985.1 Betaproteobacteria bacterium RIFCSPLOWO2_12_FULL_62_13
ACGATAGTGGAGGACCACCCCTTGTTCCGCGGCACGCTCGGCCTCTACGGGCAAAGCTGCGCGAACCACGTCGTGGCCGAGGCGGACCTCGTGATCTTCGCCGGCAGCAATACCAGCGACCACACCACGGCCAACTGGAAAATGCCGAAGGAAGGCACAGCGATCATCCATATCGATCTCGACCCGGTGGAGATCGGCCGCAACTACCCGGGCTCAATCGGCATCCAGGCCGACGTGCGCGCGGCGCTGGAAGCGCTCGCCGCGGCGGTGAGCGCCGCCAATCGCGACGACTGGCTCGCGCACACCCGAAAATTCGCCGACGAGTGGCGCGCAGAGGCCGAGAAGGCACGCGCGTCCGACCGGGTGCCGCTGCGGCCGGAGCGCCTTTGCCGCGAGCTGACCGAACTGCTGCCCAAGGACGCAATCCTGATCGCCGACACCGGCTATGCGGCGTTGTGGACCGGCACGCTCGTTTATCTTCGTCATCCCGCACAGCGGTATATACGAGCCGCCGGGTCACTCGGGTGGTCCTTCCCGGCTTCGCTCGGGGCGAAGTGCGCCGCGCCCGACAGACCGGTCATCTGCTTCTGCGGCGATGGGGCCTTCTACTACCACCTGCCGGAGCTGGAGACGGCGCGCCGCCGCGGCATCAAGACCGTGACCGTCGTGAACAACAATCACTCCCTTGCCCAGGGGCTGCGCAACCTCAACATCGCGTACCAGGGGCGCGATCAAAGCCACAAGAGTGAGCTCTTCGAATACCGGGACACGGACTTCGCGCGGGTCGCGCAGTCGTTCGACTGCTTCGGAGTCACTGTGGAAAAGCCGCAGGAGTTCCGCAAGGCGTTCGAGGACGCCATGGCTTCGGACCTTCCGGCGGTGATCGACGTGAAGACGGAGTTCGCGTCCCAAGCGCCGATGGCGTGGATGCCAGCTTGATAAGGCGTGACGTGATAAGGCGTGACGTGATGGGGCGTGACCGTGACTCGTGACTCGTGACTCGTGACTGGTGATTCGTGGCCGACCTCCCGATCCCAGTCGATGGACACCTCGCAGCTTGCTGCGTTACGATCCGGTCGCACCAACGCGGGGGCAAAGGCACCACTCTTAAGCTTCCCTCCCCCGCGAAATGGGCAAGGGAGGGAGCCTGCAATGCTCGCTGCTTAAGGTAGTGCCATTTAACCCAAGAGGAAAAGCATGGCTGTAAATATGCTCGT
>MERG01000377.1:4358-5319 GCA_001771985.1 Betaproteobacteria bacterium RIFCSPLOWO2_12_FULL_62_13
GGTCATCGGCTTCATCGACAACGCGAAGCCCAACTTCAACCATCTCATCGACGACTTGGCGGAGCTGCTCACCGGCAAATTTGGTGTCGCCTCGGTCGTCAAGCACCGCAAGCC
Source organism: Betaproteobacteria bacterium RIFCSPLOWO2_12_FULL_62_13 (assembly GCA_001771985.1). Taxonomy (GTDB): domain Bacteria; phylum Pseudomonadota; class Gammaproteobacteria; order Burkholderiales; family SG8-41; genus DSOT01. The sequence continues at coordinate 4,473 of MERG01000377.1, forward strand.
CGGCCAGGTTCCGGTGTCCGAAGCGGTGCTGAAGGATTTGACCGAACGTTGCGACGCGGTGATCACCGGCTCGGGCGATTGAGGGTCGTGCACGTCGTGGAGTGTCCACGACAGCGTAGAAGCAGCGAAACGCGGGCTGGCGGCCGTGACCGTGTGCTCAACCACGTTCACGGGGCTCGGGCGTGCGCAGGCCCGGGCACTCGGCTATCCTGACCTGCCGATCGCGGTAGTCCCGCATCCCTTTGGGATCCGCACCCGCGACGAGATCCGCGAGATTGCCCGGCAGTGCGTTGACGACATCGCGCGCCTTGTGTGCGGGTCCGGATCCCACGATGCCTCGGCTTCTCCCGGCGGTCCGTCGTCTGCTGGGCGCGCTGCGCTGATCGAGGTCCCCGGTGATCTTGCAGAATTGAACAGGTTTTTTCTCGAACGGCGATGGAGCGATGGGCTGCCGGTCATTCCGCCGACGGCCGAGCGCGTCGCGGACATGCTCCGCCACACCCATCGTGCCCGCGACCAAGTCGTCGCGAAGATCGCACCGGCTTTCGGAGCGGCGACTGTCGAGTGCATTGCGATCAATGCCTTGCTCGCCGGCTGCTACCCGGAATACCTGCCCGTGCTGATCGCCGCAGCGGAGGCGATCGCTGCGCCGGAATTCAACCTGCAGGGTATCCAGGCGACGACCAATCCGGCTGCAGTATTCCTAATCGTCAACGGCCCGATCGCCCGCCAGCTCGGGGTCAACAGCGGCAACAACTGCCTCGGCCCCGGGACGTGGGCGAACGCGACGCTCGGCCGCGCAGTGCGCCTCATCCAGCAGAACATCGGCGGCGCGCTGCCGGGAGAG
>MERG01000378.1:0-290 GCA_001771985.1 Betaproteobacteria bacterium RIFCSPLOWO2_12_FULL_62_13
CGGCGGGTCAATGGCGACGCCGCGGCCGAGGTGCGCGAGTCGAGGGAAGCGTGGCTCAATGAGTGGATGCCCAAGCTCACTTCGAACGAGGTGCCGATCACGCCGTACCGGGTGATCTGGGATTTCATGCACGCCGTCAACCCCGCCGAGGCCATCGTCACGCACGACTCCGGCAGCCCGCGCGAACAGATCGTTCCCTTCTACCGTGCCACCACGCCGCGCAGCTACATCGGCTGGGGAAAGTCGCACGCGCTGGGCACGGGGCTCGGACTCAACATCGGCGCCAAACT
>MERG01000378.1:686-6860 GCA_001771985.1 Betaproteobacteria bacterium RIFCSPLOWO2_12_FULL_62_13
AGGCCGTGCTGTTGGAGTTCATTACCAGCCAGGAAATCGCCTTCTCCCACCGGCGCGCGCTGTAGCCGGCCGGCACTAGTGTAGTGTCCAATAAATAACTGGATGATTCATTTCTTCACTTTTCGCGTGCGTGGCAGAGTGCGACCGGACTTATTCTGGGCATACATTCGCAACACAAAACCCGAATAATAAATCCATCTATTTCTTGGACACTACACTGGTACCTTGGTTGCACTGTGTCATAAAATAGATTCCCTCCCCCTCGATGGGGGAGGGTTAGGGTGGGGGTGAACCGCCTCATCATGCGCAACTTTTTCACCCCCATCCTGCCCGCGGACGGCGGAGCAGTGCCTGCCCGCAACGTGGGAGGTGCGACCCGGCAGCGGGCAATGGCGCGCGAATGTGTCCCGCGGGCATCATGCACGCTTACGCGGTCGCATCCCCATAAACTGCGCCCCTGCTCCGCGCTTCAGCGCGCCCTTCCCCCGTCAAGGGGGAAGGAGTTTCTCTGATGTTTTGCGACACAGTGCAATTATTTCGCCGGTTGACCGGGCCATGCTCGATGTGTACACTTCATCCGTACACATTGGAAACCAGTCATGGAAGACGTCAAAGTCACCGACCTCAGGCAGAACCTGCCCGAATACCTGGCGAAGGTGCGGCGCGGCGAGCGCGTGCGCGTCACTTTACGGGGCAAGGTCATCGCCGAGATTGCGCCTCCCTCCGCACCAAGAGCTCGAGCGGAAGTGGTGCGTGCGCGCAAGCAATTGAAGAATAGCGTCCTGCGATACGACAATCCGCTCGAGCCCGCCTTCGACCCGCAGGAGTGGGAAGTTAATCGGTGATCGTCCTCGACACGCACGTATTCGTGTGGTGGTTGATGCAATCGCCGAAACTCTCGGCACGAGCCAAGCGCGAGATCCGCCGCGCAACCCGGGTTCGGTCAATCGTGGTGTCTGCTGTGAGCATCTTCGAGATCGCCACGGTAGTGAGGCGTGGACGTCTGCAGCTTGGCACGACGGTGGACCAATGGCTGGATACAGCGAAGTCCTTGCCGGAATTGCATGTCGAACCGGTAACGGACCAGATCGCCCGACTTGCCGGCGGCTTTGCCGATCAATTGCCCGGCGACCCGGCGGACCGAATCATCGTCGCGACCGCGCTGACGCTGCATGCGAAGCTCGTCACGGCAGACGACCGTCTCCGTCAATCGCAAAAGGTGGAAACAGTCTGGTAGGACGACAGCAAGCAGCGATTGAATCGTCATCCCGGACTTGATCCGGGATCCGGGCAATACGAGCGCCTCGCCTGCGAGAACAAACAACGGGGCGACACTGAACAACCCTCGTCTTCAAGGCGAGTGGTTCGCACGTTCGTCGGCTGGAAGCCGACAAAAGACTTTCCTCCCCCTTGACGAGGATTAAGGTAATGGGGGTGAAATCCTTTGTTGGCATGTCGCTGACACTCTCACGCCCATCCCAACCTTCCCCCATCGAGGGGGAAGGAGTGCCCACGTTCGCCGCGCTCGCCTTTCGGCGAACGGCCCGGGCGGCGGCACTGCCGGAATGCTTTCCGCAAATCAAGTCCGGAAAACTGCGGGCGCTTGCGATTGCCAGCAGCGCACGGCATTCCTTCATTGCGGAAGTCCCGACGACTGCAGAACTCGGCTTGCCGCCTGAGCGTGGTGGACCTCCGCCAGACTCGCGTGTAGGGCGCACGCCCGACGAAAAACAAACGAAGCCGGTTAGCGCGCGTTCTTCGCCGCTCGCGCAGCCGCCGCGGCGCGGCGCATCAGGCTGGGGTGCAGGATGCCGAGCTTGGGCGTCTGACCGTGCGGCGCCCCGGGCCGAACCGAAAACCAGACATCGTTGAAGTCGAGTTCAAAGGTCTCTTCAAGGTTGAACTTGGTCGGGTAACTCACCCCGAGGCTGCGAACGCAGCACCGTCGTCCGGTGTGATCGCGAATTCGCCCGCGTAGAGCGAATCCACCTTCTGGCTCGTGCCGTACGCCACCTCAGCGACCGGGTGGCCGTTGCTCTCGCCGACCCGCACCACGAGTGCGGTACGCGGCTTGGGGCCGGGACCAGACAGTTCACGTTGAGGAAATCGGCACCACACGATGTCGCCGGCGCGCGGCGCAGCGAACCAGCACGGCCCCGGCACCGCCATCAGAACAGGCTTTCCTTGACGGTCATCCGCTTGGGCGGTTGCAGCTTGCGGATTGCGTCCTTCTGTTCGGCGGTGAGCGGTCCCTCGTCCGGTTGGTAACGCGGCAGATTCTGCCTGGCGAACTGCGTGAGAGCGACATGGATGACTTGCGTCTCGGACAGGCCCAGCACCTTTGCGAGCCGGGTTGCGGTTCTGCGGCTGACGCCATACGCCGTGTCGGTTTCCCGGTAGCGCAGCGGGATCCCCGAGCCGGCCGGCCGCTTGCGTTTCGATGCACTGTGCTTGGTGGCCACGGGTGGATTCCCTTCAGTAAGATATCAATACTATATCAGACCACTCCGCTGGCCGTCTGACGGCATTTCGTTGTGGAACATGAACCGATGACCAGTGACGATTATTTTTTCCTCCGCGTTATCGGTAGTTCGTCTCGTATTCTCGTTATTCTTGGCGTTCTTGGCGTCTTGGCGGTTTAATATCCGGCTGATCGACAACAAACCACAGAGGTGCAAGGCATGGGCAGGAAGATAGCCGTACTGGGCGCCGGCGCGATCGGCAGCAGCGTCAGCGCCGATCTCATCGAAGCGGGTCATGACATCACGGTCATCGATCAGTGGCCGGCGCAGGTGGAGGCGTTGAAGTCAACGGGTCTGCGCATCCAGATGCCGGACAAGGACCTGCGGATTCCGGTGCGGGCTTTGCATCTTTGCGACCTCGCTTCGGCCAACCTGGAGTTCGATATCGTGTTGCTCGCGGTCAAGTCGAACGACCACCGCTGGATGGCGGAACTCATCAGGCCGTATCTCAAGAGCGACGGCGTGCTGGTCGGCGTCCAGAACGGCATGAACGACGATTCGCTCGCCTCCATCGTCGGCCGCAGCCGCACCGTGGGCTGCGTCGTCGAGCTTTCTGCGGAAATATTCACGCCCGGTCTTGTCAAGCGCAACACCACGCACAAGACCACGTGGTTCGCAGTGGGCGAGCTCGACGGTAGTTACACCCCGCGCGTGCGTGAGATCGAATCCATCCTGGGCAATGTGGGCCGGTGCGACGTGACCAACAACATCTACGGCGCGAAGTGGACCAAGCTCATCGCCAATACGATGATGATGGGGCCGTTCGGGCTGCTGGGCCTCGGCAACTCGGAGGCGGCCAGCCTGCCCGGCATGTTCGACATCTCCGTAAAGCTCGGCAGGGAATCGCTTGCAGTGGGCACCGCGCTCGGCTACCGCATCGAGCCGATATTCGGCCTGCGCGCGGACGAATTCGCGGGTTCCAGCGACGAAAACCTGGTGACGGCGATGAAGACGCTGCTGGGCCACGTGGGCCGGGGCCGCACCGCCCCCATCCACGATCACATCAAGGGCCGTAAAAGCGAGATGGAGTTCATCAGCGGCCTGGTGACGCGCAAGGGCCGGGAGCTCGGCATCCCCACCCCGTGCAACGACGCCGTGGTCGAGATCGACCGGAGAATCAACCAGGGCCTGCTCAAGATGGACCGCTCGAACTTCGAACTGCTCAATAAAGGACTTATCACTTCGTGACCCTGCCGGCCCGCGGCCGGGACAGCAGCCCGCCCGATGCCATGATGGCAGCGATAATCCAGAACACCGCCGGCAGCCCGAACGCGGAGCCGATGGCGCCGAACACGATGGGCCCCGTCACGCGGACGAAATTATTGGCCGTGAGCCGCAGCCCCAGCGTCTGCCCCGAGCGCCCTTCCGCCGAGCGGCTGAACATGAGAATTACGGTGAGCGGGATGCCGATGCCCATGCCCAGGCCGAAAAAGAACGCAATCATTCCGAGCACGGCGGCATTGCCGGAAAACGGGACCAGCGCGAAGCCGATCGCGCCCGTGAAAAACACCCACGCGAGCAACGTTTCCCCCGGCACGCGCTTCACCAAGCGCGCGAGGAACAGGCGCACGACGAAGGCCGCCACGGCGAAGGTCGCCAGCACCGTGCCGATGGCGGAGGCCGAAAGCCCGATCGAATGCCCGTAGATCGGGAGGTAGAACTGGAAGAGATCGGTGCCGAGCTGCACCAGCCCGCTCACGATGAGCATGCGCCACACCTCGCGGTCGGCGAGCGCGTGAGAAGCGCCCGCATCGAGCGTCGCCTGCGGGTTGCCGGGCGGAAAGAGCCTGCCCCACACCAGCAGCAGCACGATCGCGACCACCGATTGCGACGCGATGACGAGGCACGCCGTCGCATGCCCCAGGTTGTCGATCGAGAATCCGGCGAGCAGCGGGCCGGCGAAATTCGTCATCGCCCCGGTCACGCTGAAGTTGCTGAAGTTGCGCGCGCGGTCTTCCGGCCGGCTCAGGATCCCGATCAAGTTCTGGAGGGTGACATGGTAGAACGCGAGCGCGAGACCGTTCAGCGCCGCCGCAATGTAGAACGCGGGCAGCGCGCGCACGAAATACGGCAGCGCGAGCGAGGCCGCGCCGCACACCGCGGCGAACAGCAGCAGGCCGCGCGCGCCGGCACGGTCGGCGAGCGCGCCGACCGGCCACGACAGCAGCAGGGGGAAAAGGAACAGCAGGCCGCCGAGCAGGCCGACCGCCGAGGCCGGCGCGCCGAGCTCGAGCGCGTAGAGCGTCAGCACAACGCGCGCGGCGCTCGCGCCGACGAAGTTGAAAAAAGTCACGGCAAGGGTCAGGTATATCGCCACTTGCCTTTGGTCCGCGGAAGAAAGGGGTGACACGTGTCTTCTTGTTGTGGGCCGCTCATTATAGACGGTCGGCCCACGGATCACGGGCGTTCACCCGCCGTTAGGGACGCTCTGATTAACGCATTTTGGCGCACGATGTCGCATAGGTAGATGCCGGCAACGCGTTGATTTGCATCGCCCTCGCTCGCCCGAGCTGCGCTCGCTCGCGACACAACTCGCGGTTTTTCAGAGTATCCATAGTTCGTCACGTCAGGCAATGACAGGACGATTTGGTGTTTCGACGAAAGCGGTAAACGATCATCCTGTTGCGGATTCTTATGGGAATAATATCGATCGCAGCGGTGTTTATAAAAGCGAGAAAACGCTGTTGGCCACAGAGATCACGGAGTTGTCAGAGGAAAATCAAGGAGGCATGTGCTTGCCTTGGTTCACCAATCGGGTGCGGGTGACGTGATGATTCAAGTTCTTGACTCGCTCTGTGTTCTCTGTGTCCTCTGTGGCTGAATTGCAGTTTTCAGGTAGAAGGGTCGCCGCGTTCATGGCGGCTTTCCGGTCCACCACCCGCCACCATCTATTGGAGGACTTCAATGACAAACACGAGTTTCCACATAGCCGTTTCGGCCGCTCTGCTGTCGCTTGGCTTCATCGGCGGCGCGCAGGCGGAACAATCCGACATGACGTTCTTCATCACCAGTGCCGGTTCCGGAAAAGGAGCGGACTTTGGCGGCCTGGCGGGCGCGGACAAGCATTGCCAGTCGCTTGCCGCCGCCGCGGGCGCGGGCAAACACAAGTGGCGCGCCTATCTCAGCGCGAGCGCCGCCGATGGCAAGCCCGCCGTGAATGCGCGCGATCGCATCGGCAAAGGACCCTGGAAAAACGCAAAAGGCGTGGTCATCGCGAAAAACGTCGCGGAGCTGCACGGCAAGAACAACATAAGCAAAGAAACCGCGCTGAACGAGAAGGGGGGAATGGTCAACGGCCGCGTCGACACGCCCAACATGCACGACATCCTGACCGGCTCGCAGCCGGACGGCACGGCGTTCGCGGGCGGCGACGACAGGACCTGCGGCAACTGGACGAAGAGCGGGGAAGGTACTGCATGGGTCGGCCACCACGATCGGATGGGGCTGCGCGACGATGAACCCTCCAGGTCCTGGAATTCGTCGCATCCTTCGCGCGGGTGCAGCCTGGACGCCCTGAAAGCCTCGGGCGGCGCGGGATTGCTGTACTGCTTCGCGGCGAACTAGCAGCAGAACGGCGTGACCCGTGACCGGTGGTGACTCGTGATTCGTGATTGGTGATTCGTGGTTCGTGACCGCCTGTAGGGTGTGCTCC
>MERG01000379.1:0-206 GCA_001771985.1 Betaproteobacteria bacterium RIFCSPLOWO2_12_FULL_62_13
GAATCACCGGACTCGCCGCAACGATGGTGGCGTGCGTTTCCGTCGCGAAGGCCCAGGAATTCCCCGTCAAGCCGGTACGAATTATCGTGCCCTTCGCCGCTGGTGGTGGAGCCGACCTGCTCGCGCGTCGTCTGGGCCAGCGCCTCGGCAGCCTGTGGGACCAGCCGGTGGTGATCCACAACATCGCGGGCGCCGCAGGCAATCTC
>MERG01000379.1:231-6011 GCA_001771985.1 Betaproteobacteria bacterium RIFCSPLOWO2_12_FULL_62_13
AGCCGGACGGCTATACGCTGTTTTTCGCATCGCTCGCCATCATCGTCAGCAATCCGACTTTGTACAGCAAACTGCCGTTCGATCCGGATCGTGACCTGGCGCCTGTCGTTCTGGTCGGCGAAGGTCCCCATCTCCTGGAAGTGAGCTCGGCGTCTCCCGTGAAGACCGTGTCCGACTCCGACCTTATCGCACTCGCGAAGGCGCATCCTGGCAAGTTGAATTTCGGTTCCGGCGGCGTGGGAACATCCTTGCACCTCGCCGGCGAATACCTCAAAGCTGCCACCGGCATCAACATCGTCCACGTGCCCTATAAGGGCGCTGCGCTGGCGATCGTGGCGATGTTGGGCAACGAGATCCAGATGCTTTTTGACAACAGTTCTTCCGCGGTCGGTCACATTCGGGCAGGTCGCCTGCGCGGCGTGGCCATCGCCAGCCGGACGCGTTCGGCGGTCTTGCCGGACGTGCCCACTTTCGAGGAGAGCGGAATTCCCAATTTCCGCTCGGGTGTCGGGCATGCCGTTTACGTGCGATCCGGCACCCCGCCCGCCATCATAGCGGCCGCGAATCGCGCCGTTAACGCGGTATTCAAAAACGCTGAATTCAGGAAGGAGATGGCAGCGGTCGGCTATGACCTCGCCGGAGGAACGCCGGAACAACTGAGAGCGCACATCGACGAGGAAAGGCGGAAGTGGATACCCATCATACGCAAACAGGGGATCAAGGCGAATTGAGCGGGACATTAGCACTTCGCGCTGTCGGAGATGTCAATACGTGCGCCTTGCTGCTACGGGATGGCGGGCGTAACATGGTCAACACTATGCACGAACCGCTCCACCCGGTCCAGATCGAGGGTTTCAAGCGCATGACGCCGGCGCAGAAACTGCGAATGGTGGCTGACCTGTACGAGGCGGGAATCCAGCTTCGGGTCGCCGGCCTGCGGCTCAAGCATCCGGACTGGCCGACAGAGCGGCTCGAACTCGAAGCGCGCCGGTCGCTGCTGTATGCCGGCACGTAGTCCGCTCGCTCCGTTTCTCGAACCGTTCGAGCTTCTCGGACTTCCCTACTGCATCACCGGATCGGTTGCCGCAAGCGTCTACGGCGAGCCGCGGCTGACGGCCGACATCGACGTCGTCCTGCTGTTGCGGGCCGGGGACATCGCGCGTCTTAGAGCGATCTTTCCCGACACGGTGTACTACGTTCCGCCCCCTGAAACGCTGTTGATCGAGACCTCGCGCAGCGCTCGCGGGATGTTCAACCTGATTCATCATCCCACCCAGTTCAAAGCCGATATCTACCTCGCGGGGCGCGATCCGTTGCACGCCTGGGCGCTGGAGCATCGCCGCCGGATCGATCTGGAGGGAACGGGCGCGTGGATCGCGCCGCCGGAGTATGTGGTCCTGCGCAAGCTCGAATTCCTGCGCGAAGGCGGGCAGGACAAGCACGTTCGCGACATCCGCTTTATTGTCGCCGCCACCACGTTGGACCTGGACTTCGTGGAAACCCAGGTGGGGCGCCTCGGCCTGCACGCGCAGTGGCGGCTATGCAAACCGCATGACCAATAGCGCAGCATGAGACTTCTCGTCGCAACGATATCGCTGACGCTGAACTATCTCGCGCCGGCTCACGGCGAACTCATGTGCAAGGGTGCCGTGGTGAAGGGAGGTCGCGGCGTGGTCTTCGCTGAAGCCGAGGTCACCGATGAGGGCGGCAAATCGGTGTGCCGCGCGACGGCGACATACCGGCTGCTTCCGCGAAAGTGATGCGGAATCAGCGGCGCCGCTCCCGATTCGTTATCTTGACAATGCAGGCACGAGGTCACAAGATCGTGAAGAATCCACCTACACTCTTAAATCCGGGGAAACGTGCTTGAGTGAAACGATGCGCCGGTCCTGGCTCGTGGTGCCGATGTCCAAGGCGGAACAGATTGCGCAGGCGCCCCGGTCCGGCGCCGATGTGATTGTGCTCGATCTCGTGGAGTTTGTGGCCGATGAGGACAAATTCGCAGCCAGGGAAAAGGTGCGGGCCGCCATCAATACCGTAAAGGCTGGTGGTGCCGAGGTTTTCGGGCAGATCGATCCGGAGTCGCTTCACGCCGATTTGCACGCCTGTGTCTGGCCGGGGTTGAGTGGGGTGGTGGTGCCGCGCGCCGAGTCACCCGCGCAGATGGTCGAAGTCGATGAGCTTTTGAGTGGGCTGGAGAACGAGCGTGGCATTTTGCCCGACACGCTGAAGATCGTTGCGGCGCTGGAAACAGCGCACGGCAATCATGCGGCATACGATATCAGCCGTGCGAGCCGGCGCGTGTGGGGCGTAACGCTGGGTCGCGCCGATCTTGTGATGGACCTTCGCCCGGAACCCTCGAATGAAATTCATCTCATGCCCTACCTCATGCAGCGGCTCATCATTATCGCCGGGGCCGCTCGCGTAACGCCCATAGGAGCCTGGTGGCGCGCCCCCGACCGCGGGCTGCTCGCGACACCGGAGAACACCTATCATGCGGCGCAACGAGGCCGGGCTATCGGCTTCAAAGGCGCGATGTGCCTGCGTGCCAACCAGGTCGAGCCCCTCAATCGAGCTTTTGCGGATTGATGGATATGACGCGACAATCAGTGCGCCGCTCTGGACTCACCATGCCGGTGGTGACGCCCCGGTTTGTGGACCATGCCTGGCGCCGCGGATGCGACTTCATTGTTCTCGATCTCGAAGACTCGGTTCCGCAGCACCTGAAGGCCTACGCGAGAAGCCTCGTCAAAGACGCCATTCGCAATGTCTCCAAGGGTGGGGCGGAGGCGTTCACGCGGATCAACCATGACACCGTGCTGGCTGATTTGGAGGCCGTTGTGTGGCCGGGATTGCACAGGGTCAAGTATCCCAAGACTGAGTACGCCGAGGAGGTGCGTCTGCTGGATACGATCGTCACCCGCCTCGAACGCGAGCGGGGCATCGAACCGGGTTCGATCGAGATCGATCCCAGCATCGAGACCGCCGCCGGCGTGGCCAACGTCTACGAGATTGCCGCCGCGAGCCCCCGTGTGCGCGAATTCGGCGCGACCACATCGGGCTACGATCTGTCGCGCGACCTGGGCGTGGAGATGTTCGTTGACTTCGATCAGTTCGTCTACGCGAAGGGCGAGGCGGAACTCGCGGCGCGAACGCTGGAACTAGGCGTGCGGGCGGCGCCCTTTGTGGCGAATACCACAGGCAGCGTCAGCGACCCCAACCGTGCTTTGCGCCAGGCCGAGGCCGCCTGCAAATGCGGTTTTCACCTTGGCGGTGGCGGGCTCAACCCCGCGGTGGTGGAGCCGCATAACCGGGGCCTGACTCCGACTGAAGAAGACGTGCGCGATGCCCGCTGGGTATTGGAACAGCATCGTCAACTGGCCGGGAGCGGTGAAACGTGGGTTGAGATCGAAGGCCGGGCGATCGACGGTTACGAAGCGGCGCGGGCCCGCGACACACTGGAATGGGCTGCGTTGTGCGCCGAGCGTGATCAGGAAAAGGCGGAAGCCGTGGCGCGCACCAAAGCCGCCATGGCCCAGCAGAGTCCGCCACAGAAATAGCTCGTTCCGTCACCCCTATTCGTCACTATTTCCCGTCAGCTCTTTTCGTCACTCATTAGTCATCACCCGTCACTCGCCCCATCGCCCGTCACTCGTCACCCATCACCCATCACTCGTCACCCATCACCCATCACTCGTCACTCATCATGGCCATTCTCATCCGCCGCTCGAATCTCATGGTGCCCGTCACCGATGCCGACAGGGTGAGACAAGCGTGGCGCCACAACGCCGATGCGATCACGCTTGATCTGGAAGAGGGCGTCGACGCAGCGCGCAAGGCGGAGGCGCGCGGGCTCGTCAAGGAGGCGATCGCACGCGCCGGGCAAGGCGCGGCTGAAGTCTTGGTCCGCGTGAACAAGCCTTTCCTGGGTGCTGACCTCGAGGCCTCGGTGTGGCCGGGCGTGTGCGGCATCATGCTCCCTCGAGTCGAGTCGGCGGCGGAAGTGCTGGAGGCTGCGGAAATCATGGCGACGCTGGAACGCCAACGCGGGATTGTCGCCGGCTCACTGCAATTCATCCTGCTTCTGGAATCGGCCCGCGGAGTGTGGGACATCCGCTCGATCATTAACGCGAGTTCGCGTGTCTCGCAGGTTGGACTCGACGAGAGCGATCTCGCCGCCGATCTGGGTATCGATCCTCTGCCCGAGTACGATCCTTTTGTTTACGCCCGAGGGCGCCTCGCCATTGAAGCCACCGCTGCCAAGGTCAATCCGGTTGGCATGGCTTATCCATTGAGCATACAGCCCCGCGAGGCGCCCGAGCCGGAGATCCATGCGCTCGCCACGAAAGCGAGAAACCTCGGCATGAAGGGCGTCATCTGCCCGCACCCGGGTTGGGTCGCCCCGGTCAACGCTGCCTTCACGCCCACTGCCGAGCTGGTCGCTTATAACCGGCGCGTGCGCGAGGCATTTGCCGCGGGCGTCGCCGCGGGTACTGCAGCGGTACCGTTGGACGGCCGCATGATCGATGTGCCGGTCGATGAATGGGCCATAGTCGTGATCGCGACGGCTGAGGCCTGTGCCGCCCGCGATGCTGAGAAGCGGGCGGCGCTGGCCCGGCTGCACGCCGACGCCTAGGATGCCGACGCTTTCGACGCCTGGAACCCGCCGCACATGGCGGCATTTAAAACCGCAGGAGATCAGATGACCGACACGACGGCAGCCGCAGGTCCACGGGCAGCGAATTCCTCTTTGGCGAAGCTGGTTGAGCTCGCCGCTCTCCCCGCGTCGGCCGCCGACTCGGTCGAGATCGCCGGTTCCGATCCTGTATTTCCGACGCGTTACAAACCTGTCGCACCGGGCGCTGCGGCAATAGCGGCTACAGGCCTCGCCGCGGCCGAGCTTTGGGCGTTGAAGACCGGACGGCGGCAGCGGGTGCGCGTGAATGCACGCGCGGCCGCCGCCGCGCTGCGCAGCCCGCGCTATTTGAAGATTAACGGCGAGAAGCCGGCAGAAGACCCCGGGAAGATCACCGGCTTCTATCAACTTCGGGATGGCCGTTGGATGTATCTGCACTGCAACTTCTCCAATCTGCGCGACCGCAACCTGGCGGTGCTCGGTGCGCCGGCAAAGCGGGACGCGGTAGCGAAGACGGTCGCGACCTGGGATGGCCTCGAACTCGAGCAAGCCCTCTTCGAGCGAGGAGGTTGTGGCAGCTTCGTGCGCAGCGAGGAGGAGTGGCGGGCGTTGCCGCAGATGCACGCGGTCGCGCGGCTACCGCTGCTCGAGATCGTCAGGATCGGCGAGGCGCCCGCGCGGCCGCTTCCCGACGGTGACCGGCCGCTTTCGGGTGTGCGCGTGCTCGATCTCACGCGCGTGCTGGCGGGGCCGGCCTGCGCGCGCACACTTGCCGAGCATGGGGCCGACGTATTGAGGGTGACGCGCGAGGATCTGGCTGATATGGGTCCCCCATCCGACCTCGATACCGGTATCGGCAAGCTCAGCACGCATATCGACCTGCGGAACCCCGCCGAAGCGGAAACGATGCGCGCGCTTATCCGCGAGTGCGATGTGTTCTCCCAGTCCTATCGGCCCGGCGCCCTGGCGCGTCACGGGCTCTCTCCGGAGGCGCTGGCGGAACTGCGGCCCGGCATCGTCTACGTGACGCTGAGCGCGTGGGGCCATGAAGGACCGTGGCGCGAGCGGCGCGGCTATGACACGGTGGTCCAGTCGGCGAACGGCATGGCCTGGCAGCCGAACGGCGAGCGTCCCGCGTTCCTGC
>MERG01000379.1:6020-6206 GCA_001771985.1 Betaproteobacteria bacterium RIFCSPLOWO2_12_FULL_62_13
CGCAGGATTACGTCGCGGGCTACCTGCTCGCGTACGGCGCGCTGGTTGCGCTTGCCCGCCGCGTGCGCGAGGGCGGGAGCTGGCTCGTGAGGGCTTCGCTCACAGGCGCCGGGCATTGGATCCGTCAGCACGGCCTGCTCGATCCGTCCGAATACGCGGATCTTCCCGCGGAGCTTCCGGCCGAAG
>MERG01000380.1 GCA_001771985.1 Betaproteobacteria bacterium RIFCSPLOWO2_12_FULL_62_13
CCGCCCGCTCGACCATCCCCAGGCCGATGATCGGCAGCGAGCTCGCGGTGCCGGAGACCACGATGTCGAATTGCTCGAGCCGCTCGGGCAGTTCCGCCAGCCGCATCTTCTGCGCCGAAAAGCGCTTGGCCAGCCGCTCGGCGCGCTCCAGCGTGCGGTTCGCGACGACGATCTCGCGCGGATGCTGCGCGGCGAAATGCGTGGCCGCGAGCTCGATCATCTCGCCGGCGCCGACGAACAGCACCCGCGTCTCTTGAAGATCCTCGAAAACGCGCTGCGCGAGCCGCACCGCGGCCGCCGCCATCGACACCGAGGCCGAGCCGATCTCGGTCTGGCTGCGCACTTCCTTGGCGACCGCGAACGAGCGCTGGAAAAGCTGGTGCAGATGGGCGCCGAGCGCGCCGGCCTCCTGGGCGTGGCGCGCCGCGTCCTTCATCTGGCCGAGGATCTGCGGCTCGCCCAGCACCATCGAATCGAGGCCGCTCGCGACGCGGAACGCATGCCGCACCGCGTTGTGCTGCGGCAGCGCGTAGAGATGCGAGCGCAGTTCGCCGGCGGGCAGCGCGCTGCCGTCTGCGAGCCAGTCCACCAGCGCGCCGTGCGCCGCGGCCGGCTCGCGCACCGCGCAGTAAAGCTCGGTGCGGTTGCAGGTCGACAGGATCGCGCTCTCCGGCACCACCGTGGCCAGCCGCCGGCGCAGGTCGGCCAGAGCGCCGCGCAGCCGCTCGGCGGGAAATGCCACCAGTTCGCGAAGCGCGAGCCGCGCGGTCGTGTGGTTGAGGCCAAGTGTGAGCAGGTTCATAAATTCTCTAAATTTCAGTCATGCGAACAAGCTTTCAACTCATTCAAGACGCTCTTCCGCCAACCACCACCTGCGCTTGCCGCTGCGCCGCTTTCATCACCTCGCTCGCCGGTCCATATTGGTGAACGCGCCCGGCGTCGAGCATCAGAATCTTGTCCACATGCGCGATGAGGGAGGGCCGATGGGTGACAACGACCGAGGTCACGCCTTCGCTCCGCAGGCCGCTCAACGCCTGGGCAAGGGCAATCTCACCCGCGCCGTCGAGGTTGGAATTCGGCTCATCGAGCACCACCAACCGCGGGTTGCCGTACAGCGCGCGGGCGAGCGCAACGCGCTGGCGCTGCCCGGGTGACAGGCGCGAGCCTTGTTCTCCCACCTGCGTGTCGTAGCCCTGCGGCAAGGTCAGAATCATCTCGTGCGTGCCGGCGCGTTTCGCCGCAGCGACGACCGCCTCCGAATCAACCTTGCCGAGGCGCGCGATGTTGTCGGCCACGCTGCCATCGAACAGCTCCACGTCCTGGGGAACATAGCCGATCCAAGGGCCCAATTCCTCGCGCGGCCAGTACGAAACATCGGCTCCGTCGAGGCGCACCGTGCCCGTGGTGGGCGCCCACACGCCGGTCAGCAGGCGCATGAGGGTGGATTTGCCCGCCGCGCTCGGGCCGATGATGGCAAGCGCCTCGCCCGGCGCCAGGCCGAGGGCGATGTTGTATAGAATGACCTTGTCCGATCCCGGCACGCGATACGACACGCCTTCCGCTGCCAGGCGGCCGTCAGGACACGGCATCGCAAGGCGCGGGGCGTGCTGCTCGAAATCTTTCGACAACTCCGACAGGCGCTGGTAGGCGGCACGTCCGTCGGTCAGCATGCGCCAGCTCCCCACCAGTTGCTCGACCGGTTGAACCGCCCGGCCCAGCAATATCGTCGTGGCGATCATGATGCCGCCCGATGCTTCCTGGATCAGCACGAGGTAGGCGCCCAGCCCCAACATGGCTATTTGAATGGCTTGGCGCACGAAGCGCGTGGCGGCGGTGAAGGCGACGCTGCTGCGGCTCGCACTGGTCTGCAGCGCCGCAACCTGGTTTTGCAGCGTGCGCCAGCGCTCCAGCAATCTTTCCGTCATCCCCAGCGCCTGCAGCACTTCCGCGTTCCGGAGCGAGCTTTCGACGTATTGCGAGGCGCGGCGCCCCTCCTTCTGCAGATCCTCCAGCGCGCACCGGCTGAAGCGGTCATTGAGCCACGCCAGGGTCAGCATGAGCATGGCGGCGAACGCGGCGCCAAGACCCAAGACGGGGTGGAACGCCCAGATCACCAACACGTACACCACTACCCAGGGTGCGTCGAACACCGCAACCAAGCCATTGGCGGTAAACACATTGCGCAGCGCGGCGACATCGCGCACACCCTCTGACCTCACGTTGTGCGGCGCGCGCGCCACCTTTGCCACGATGGCATTCACCACCGGCGGCGATAGACGTTCCTCGACGATATTGCCCAACACGTGCTGCAGGCGGTTGCGCACGTAGTCGAGAAACAGCAGGATCAACAGCGCAACGCCGGTTCCGACGACCAACACCAGCAGGGTTTCCTGACTGTTGCTGGAGATGACCCGATCGAATACCTGCAAGGTGTAGATTGCAGGAACGACAAACAGCAGGTTGATGAAAAACGAAAACGCCGCGATGTAGCGCAGCAGCGGACGCAATTCCTGCCACAAAGATTTCATGCGCTGTTCTCCCTATGTTGTTTTAGATTGAAACGTTGCAGTGCGGGGCGGCGATGCGCCCCACACCGCAACAGCTACGAGCCACGAATCACGAACCACGAGCCACCGATTTCACGCCGCCAGGAGGAAGTCTGACGCGTCGATGGTGGCCGGGTTGCCGACGCCAAGGAGAAGGATGGCGTCGCCTCCGATCTCGACCAACGTGTCAGCCCCCACATCCGTGATGGTCACATCGACGCCGAACGTGGCGGCGGTGATCCCGAGCCCCGAGATGTCGAGCAGGTCCTGTCCCCCGGCGGGATTGCGGTCGAAGTTCTGGATCGTGTCGCCGCCGAAGCCCGCCGCGGCAAAGACAAACACATCGTTGCCGGGGCCGCCATTCATGAAGTCGTTGCCCGCCCCGCCGAAGAGCGTGTCGTCGCCCGGCCCGCCGAAGAGCGTGTCGTTGCCGGCCCCGCCATCCAGCGTGTCGGCGCCACCCGCGCCGGATAGGGTGTCGGCACCGTCGCCACCGGTGATGGTGTTCGCAAGCACGTTGCCCGTGCCCGAGAAGTCGCCGATTCCGGCGAAGGTGAGGTTCTCGACGTTCACGCGAAGCGTGTAGGAGTTCGCCGTGCTGATGACCGTGTCAATACCCAGGCCAGCGGATTCCACGACGATATCGCCCGAGCTGTCGACAAGGTAGGTGTCGTTGCCGGCTCCGCCAAGGAGCACGTCATTACCGGCGTTACCATCTAGCGTATCGTTGCCGGCGCCGCCCCTGATCGTGTTGGCGAGCGCGTTGCCGGTGCCCGAGAAGTCGCCAGCGCCGATGAACGTGAGGTTTTCGACGTTGTCGGTCAACGTGTAGCTCGAGAGCGTGGTCTGAACCCTGTCCGTGCCTTCGCCGGCGAGCTCGTTCACAACGTCCAAGGCGTCGTCGACGATATAGGTATCGTTGCCGAGGCCGCCGGCCATCGCGTCGCCGCCTGCGCCGCCGTTGAGCACGTCGTTGCCATCCCCGCCGATAAGGTTGTCGCTGCCGGCTCCGCCAAGGAGCACGTCGTTACCGGCGTTACCATCTAGCGTATCGTTGCCGGCGCCGCCCCTGATCGTGTTGGCGAGCGCGTTGCCGGTGCCCGAGAAGTCGCCAGCGCCGATGAACGTGAGGTTTTCGACGTTGTCGGTCAACGTATAGCTCGTGAGCGTGGTCCGAACCAAGTCCGTGCCTTCGCCGGCGCCCTCGGTCACAACGTCCAGGGCGTCGTCGACACGATAAATATCGTTGCCGAGACCGCCGGCCATTGTGTCATCTCCTGGGCCACCGACGAGGAAGTCGTTACCGCCTTCGCCGAAGAGCTGATCGTTGCCGCCCAAACCGATGAGCGTGTCGTTGCCGCCGCCACCGAAGATGATGTCTTCGCCTGCCGTGCCGATGAACGTCTCGGCCGCGGCGGTGCCGACGATCAGATCGCCGACCACAGTCGTTGGCGCGGAGAAGACCTGCTCCAGCGTGCCGCCCCCGTCGGTGTAGCTCGCGACGACCCGGAGCTGCTGATTGACCTCTGCCTGGGTGGGCGTGAAGGTCGTGCCGGTCGCGCCGGCGATGTCCGTGAAGGCCCCGCCGTCGACCGAGGACTGCCACTGGTTGGTGATGACGCCAAGCCCATCAGCGTCGGTGAACGCGTCTGTCGCGGTCAGAAGCTGACCTTCGGTCGGAGTCGTATCGCTGATCAGCACCGTTCCGACCGGTGGGTTGTTGACGTCGACCGCCGCGACCGGCGCGGTCGGCGCCGAGAACACAGTTTCGAGCACGCCGTTCTCGTCGGCATAGAGAGCCCTGACGCGGATCGCAGTTCCCGTGGCGGGGAGGCCATCATCGAAACTCGCCGGCACCGTGAAGGACGTGCCGGTCACGGTCTCCGCTCCCAATCCAGTCAGGATGACGATGTCTTGGAAAATGCCCGATCCCGGATCAGTCTCGAACTGCCAGAAGAAGGTGATCGGTCCGGTGACCGCTCCTGTCGGATTGGTCGCGCTGATATTGTCGGCATCCGTAACGCCTGCCGCCGATACCGTCAGCGTCTGGCCGATGGCCGGTGTGGGGTCGCTCACCGTCAGTAAGCCCGCCGGCTCATTGTTGAGCCCCGGCACCAGCACCACCGACTGATCGTTGAACTGCAGCCGCTCGATATGAGTGAGACGGTCGCTGCCGTCCGCCCCGACATTGTCGGTGACCGTGACTACGTCGTCGCTGAAGTCGAGCGGTGTCCCGTTGTCGTTGACGGCAACGGTATAGCTCGCCAGGTTGCCGGAGAACCAAGCGGTGTCGAAGTTGAAGCCGCCATCACCGGGCATGATTTCGCGAGCGATGACGAGCTGGCCGGGGTTGTAGGTGCCATCGAGCATGAACGGGACCAGCGGGACCATGCTGTCGAAGCTCGCGATTTCGCCGCCGAGAACCAGTTCGCCATTGGCGTCCCGGTCTGCGACGCC
>MERG01000381.1 GCA_001771985.1 Betaproteobacteria bacterium RIFCSPLOWO2_12_FULL_62_13
TTCCGGAGAACTCAGACACTGCCAATCCGCTCCCTGCCTACTACTCGGCCCCAGGTACGCCCACTACTTTCCATAATCGGGTACTTTGCATAATCGGCCGAAGCCGCCGTTGGCTCTGAGTGACCCAGGCGGGCGGTGTAGATTCGTCATCGGCCATTGGCCACGAATTCAGGCCGAGCGGCAGCTTTCCATTACGACGAATGCGTACTCACGACCCCTATGCGGAAGTACAGCGATAGGGTAAGCGGACGTTCGACCTATTGCCATTCGGCGGCGCGTCTCCAGCGATCGTTGGGGGGTGGTAGCGCGTGACTACTGGTGTGGTACCAGTGTGTTGATGCCATCCACGAAACATACCCAGAAAATACCGACTACGAAGTAGCAAACGGGAAACCCCAGCCTCACTACTCCTAGATCAACTCGAGTAGGTTCATATGGCCAGCACACATGGAAGGAAACAACTATCTGTATTTGCGTGTGGCATAGTTCCTCCGATCCCGCGCCAACAACATGTTAGATTGACCGCATTTATTTCATATGGATCGTCTGCATGGTATTCGCTGCACCAATTGAATGGAATAACTGAATATGAGCGCCCCTACGCGATACGAGCAATGGACAGGCGTACGAGGTTCGGTTTGTATTCCCAAGCGCTCTAGCAAATCAATAGCCGCGAACCCGAATGGCGCGCCGAACCTTGCTGAAGCGCTTGGTGAGCCTGGCTCATTTCCCGCGGCGGATAGGCCAACGGCGATTGTGCAGAAGATCAACACAACGACGCGCGCGCATCCGTCCAAGCTATCGCTAGTGCTCCCGGCGGCAATCAAGCCGGGTGGGGATATTCTGGACATCGCTAGTGCCCAGGTGGCGAAATCAGCGCGTTGGCCCCCGCGGCGCGTTTTCGGTGCGGTGCCCAATGCACTAGACCAGGATAAGCAACCGCGCAATCCGGAGGATCTGCGGGAGACTGTGAATATTCCGGTACGTAACACAGCGGGAGACGAAATCAAAGTGGCCGATGTGAGGCGGGCGATAGAGCCGCTCCATTCCACTTTGGGAATATGGGTCCCGCTGCTGCTTGAGTTGCCCTTTCGCCAGGCGCGTGAAGCCTTCGAACGCATTTATTTCGAACAATTTCTGACACGCGAAAGCGGCTCGCGCGCGCGGGTAGCCGAGAAAAGCGGCGTGGAGCGCACCAACTTGTACCGCAAACTCAACGCTTTGGGCATCAAGGTCGGCAAGGACGATAGTTCCACATAGGCTTGTTCGCCCTAATGACTTTAGCAAGTGCGGCCGAGTTGTGATTTTCGCCAGGCGCAGGTAATCAAACAAGCCAGGACGCCATTTGTCATAGTCCTGTCGCGATGGGTTTCTGACGCCTGAGCGGAGTTAACCTGGAAGTCGCCGGCCATTGGCCGCGAGTTGTACCCTCGA
The DNA here is from genome assembly GCA_001771985.1 of Betaproteobacteria bacterium RIFCSPLOWO2_12_FULL_62_13. Taxonomy (GTDB): domain Bacteria; phylum Pseudomonadota; class Gammaproteobacteria; order Burkholderiales; family SG8-41; genus DSOT01. The sequence continues at coordinate 1,435 of MERG01000381.1, forward strand.
CCCAACGCCAAACTTACAGGCAACCTTCTGCAAACTTGAATTTCCGCGCTCATTCAATTGACGCTATATTGTCACGAAGATAGATCGAATCGCCCCGAACCTCGATAAAGCCCCCTGCCTGCAGATCCTTCATCACGCGGGTCACCATTTCTCGCGATGCGCCGATCATGCTAGCCATATCTGTCTTGACGATCTTCTGCGTGATGACATGCCGTCCGTCAATTGTCTCGGACATATCCAGCAGCAACGCCGCCACCCGTCCGTACACGTCCATCAGCGCAAGTCTGCCGATCTTCCGGTCTGCCTCGCGCAGCCGCTGGACCGCGCAGCGCAACATCGTCATCGCCATCTCGAAGTTATCCGACAGGCATTTCCTGAAATCGTGCTTTGAGAGAATCAGAAGCTCGCAGGATTCCAAGACAATGACGCTCGCAGACCTCGTGCTGTCCTCGATTGGCACCATTTCCCCGAAGTACTCGCCGGGGCCCAAAATGGTCAGGATCACCTCGCGGCCCGTTTTGTCGCCGATGATGGCCTTGAGTCTGCCGGAGATCACGATGTAGAGAGAATTGGTCGCATCGCCGGCTGCAATGACGGTTTCGCCACGTGCAAAGCTCTTGCGGCCCAACACCGTCGTCAGCGCGGCCAGCTGGTCTTCCGGCAACATCGAAAAAAGCGGAACGTTTCGCAGCAGCAGCTTGGATACTTTTGCTTTCGTCGCCATGAACTGGCTCCCTAATTGTTGCCCTTGTACGAGCAAATTCCATGGCTCGCTTGCGGGGAGCCACAGCCGGCACGATTCATTGAATACAACTTATGGGGTCCGCGCCTCTGAGTTCGCGCGGAAACTACCGCACGACGATTCCAGGACCACATTGGATTTTCCACCCGGGTCGAGCCGGTCAGCACCAAAGTACGCTTTCGCTGTGCCAATGTCTGTGCGACAGCGAACATAAACCGGTATCGATGAATCAGGTGCAACGACAGGTTGCACCTCTGCCTTTTAAGGAGAGATTTGCCGAGGCGTCACACCACCCGCCATGCATTGCGCTTTGAGGCCAAAATGATGTTTGCACCAATGCAAGAATACCCCCGACAATACTGAATATGAATTGGCCCGCAGGCGAAATGACAATCAGCCTAGAAAGGTCACAATTGCCTCGGTCCAGGCCAATGCGGACGGAGATTGAGCATTCATATCTGGCTCGTTAAGTCGAAGCCGGCCCAAAGGGATCATTTAGGAACTTAGACGCGGCGTCTAGCGTGGTCAGCTTCTGCTCAGGCCAGTGTTACCTCAACCACGGTGAACGGGATCAGTACTACCCGGATACGTCATGGCGTCACGGCGAACGACCGCATTGAGGAATGAATCTGGAGGTCTGGTGTTGGCCGTTATGAAATTCTTTCCATAACGGCCACAACGGGACCGTCGCCAATTTCCTCGTAGCAGCCGCTCGATGAACGGTGACGGCACGACAACTCAAGTGATGCCTATATCGCGTGAGTGTTCAGGTGCCTATCTCAATCGCCATGGTTGAGGAAACAACGGCTTGGGCGTAATCTGACCGTGCTAGACCCCGTTTTTGGGGTCTTATAATGCCTTAGGGGGCCGACTTCTCGTAGGCCTTGTTGCGTGCTGCGCAACACGCTATAATTAGCACATGATTCAATCGTTCCGGCACAAAGGCCTAGGAAAATACTTTGCATCGGGAAGCGCCGCGGGAATCCAACCACACCATGGCACGCGACTTCGCATGCTTTTGGCGGCTTTGGATACTGCGCAGTCCATAGAGGATATGGACATTGCAGGGTTTCGCCTGCACCCACTGAAGGGGGTTGAACCTCGTCGTTGGTCCGTGTGGGTGAATGGGAACTGGCGCTTGACGTTCGAGTTCAAGGACGGACACGCCTTCGTATTGCAATATGAGGACTACCACTAATGACTATGCACAATCCGCCTCATCCCGGTGAATTCATTACCGAGGTTTACTTGGAGCCGAACGGGCTCAGCGGCCGGGAATTGGCCGCAAAGCTCGGAGTTGCCGCGTCCACCCTGAATCGCGTTCTCACCGGAGCCAGTGGCGTCAGCCCTGAAATGGCGTTGCGTCTTTCCAAAGCTCTTGGTCGTTCTCCGGAGAGTTGGCTGGCCATGCAATACAACCATGATCTGTGGCAGGCCAAACAGCACGTGGATCTAGGCAATGTCAGCAAAGTCAGGCTTACAGCGGCCTAACTTTAGCTGCAGCGGACGCCGTGCCGGCGCCGCTGCGCATTGACGTTCGGTCTAGAGAAAAACGATGAACCTCCTGGCAGTCATCGATGTCGAAACCACGGGGTTGAACCCCTACCGCCATGATCGGGTGCATAAACCGAAAGGACAGCGTTCTATGGAGATCAACGGCATAGCACATGTAATCCTCACGGTGAGTAACTTTGACGCCGTCGTTCCGTTTTACGAAAAGTTGCTGCCGTTTCTTGGCATGAAGCGAATGTTCAAGGGAGAGGAGTTCTTGTATTACCTCGGTGCAAGAACGGGACTGGGGATCTCCAAATGCGACGAACGTTATCGGCAAGAGAGGTTTGTCCAGCGCAGGGTAGGTTTGCATCATCTCTGTTTCCGTGCACGAGAACGGAGCGACGTCGACAGTTTCTATAGTTTCCTGCAGGAGTTGGGTGCCAAGATCGTTCATCCTCCAGAGGAGGGTCCGTGGGTGCCGGGCTACTATTCAGTCTTGTTTGAGGATCCCGACGGCATCCGTCTCGAGATGAATCACGTTCCTGGACCGGGGCTGCTTGGTGAAGGGGCTTCGATGAGATCTGGGGAATACCACTAGTACGATGACACCTTAATTGCGAAACAATGTGGCGAGCAACTTGTCCGTGCTGGCGCACCACCTTGTGGGAGCGAGCTTGCTCGCGAATTCCAAGATTCGCGAGCAAGCTCGCTCCCACACCTATAAGGCAGGCACGCTTCGAAATTAGCGTGTCATCGTACTAGACGGGTGGGTTGGGGTCAACTTTGAATACGACGGACCGCCTTCGGCGGACGTTGATTATTGACGTTAAGCGGCCGCTTATCAAACCGGGCAACTTCCGGTTTGGGTCGCTATGTAAACCTCTACATAGCGACCCCTATGCGCAGATCGCAACTATGCGCAGGTTGTCCAGCGAGGGGTTGGTAGATTCAAGCCTGGCGCGGTATTTGGCGAGGTCGATTAGCGTAGATCTGGACATAGTTTCCGCAGCGGAGTGCAGTGGTGGTCGCAATTCAGAAGACCACCGCGAGAGCAAGACAATCACGCGTCACTACGTTGAGGCTGGCCTCGCGATGAAGGAGAAGACCTTCGCGCCGCTGGAGGCGCCCAGCACCAAGTTGCGTCGGCTCCGGGCGCCGGACTCGCTCATGCGGTTCCTGCAAACGCTGTAACTATGCGCAGATCGCGCCGGCCTTGAATACCCAGCGTCATAGGGGCCGGCGCCCTCCAGCTCGCGTCACCTGCACATAGTTTCCACCTGCGCATAGGGGTCGGGTTCTGACGTAGCGTAAAGGCAAAGCTGCCGTTCGGCGGGACTTTCGCACTGACCGTTCGGTTATGAATCCAAACCGGACGTCAGTGGACTGTGGAGTCAAGGGCGGCTTCGGCCGATCAACCGTCATAGCATATTTGTTCATTAAGGTCGGCTGTCGAGTGTGGACCGGACACCTTGCGCGGCAACACCCCTGACTCGCCTGCGTCTCTTGATGGTCGTTATGGATAAATGTGCATAATGGCCGAAACCGGCTGGTCGCGCCTCCCCTGCCACTTCTTGAACTTGCCCGCGCCCATGCTCAAATTCCGGCTGCTGCAACCAGCGATTCTCTCAAATCTAGCTCAGCCGGCTGCAACCAACCGATGACCGTGGCGCGCAAGCGCGCGATCAAGCGGTCCCAGGCGTTCGGATTCTCTACGATCTCGGCGCGGTGAAACAACGGGCACAGAATCGCAATGTGCGCTGGCATTTGGTAATCGGCTGAAAACGCCCGTCCCAATTGGGTTGGCGGGTATTGCGCCTTACTCCTCAGTACCTGCGGAGATTCCTCCATAGGGTACTGAAAAACCGTGACCTTCGCAGGTCACCATCCAATGGTCCAAAACAAAACGGGTACAAACGGCTGGAGCGTTTCGAATATTTATGTATAATCGAAACACACACAAATCTGGAAGGATAGCAGCTATGCCAATCACCACTGCCCCCAAATCATCGGCCAAATGCACACCTGCTCTGCGAGGGGCGTGTGAGAAGTCTGCTCGCGACGTTGTGTCCGTCATCAGCCGTACCGGCCGAAAATCTCCGGCGGCGTTGACCGACTTGGTCGATTCGCTGACCGGCGTCATTGAGCGCACAACCGAACTGCTTCTTGCGGGCAAGGGTGTACGTATTATCGAGGACGACCGGGCGCTGACTACGCAGCAAGCGGCAGACCTGCTCGACGTGTCCCGTCCTCATCTGGTCAAGCTGCTGGAGAGGGGTGAAATCCCGCAGTTGCCCAAGGTTGGTCGTCACCGCCGCGTCGCCCGGTTCGAGGTGCTTAGCTATAAACGCGAGCGCGACGCAAAACGTGAAGAGGCGCTTGGCGAGCTAACGGCCCTGTCGCAAAAGCATCGCCTCGGCTATTGACCGCGCAGATGCCAAAGCCGCCGGTCATCGTGCTCGATGCTTGCGTCCTTTATCCGGCCGCGCAACGTGATCTCTTTATGTGGCTTGCGGCGGGCGGTGTCGTTCGCGCACACTGGACCGACCAAATCCACAAGGAATGGATGCGCAATGTCGAGCGCAACTATGGAATTTCCCGCGACGTTCTGGAGCGCGTGCGAACCCTGATGGATCGTGCAGCCGGCGATGCTCTGATCACAGGTTATCGTCGCTACGAGAGATGGTTCCCCAAAACCGACGCGAAGGACCGCCACGTGGCTGCCGCGGCGTTCGCGGCACGCAAACACTCGGGCGCCGCGCGCGCCATCATCGTGACCTGGAACCTGAAGGATTTCGATCGTAAGGAACTCGCGGCCGTTGGATTGATTGCCGAAACCCCTGATGTCTTCGCGTGCCGCTTGCTGGAAAAATCACCCGAAGAAGTCGCGGCCGCCTTTTTTCGAATGCGCGATAACCTGCGCAATCCGCCCAAGACTAACAAGGAGTGTGTCGAAGCACTTGCCGGACAAGGCATGAAAGCATTCTCGCGAAGGATTGGCGAATTGATCGGCAAGAGCAAGTCGTGATCCGGAGCGAAGAGAAGTGGGCGCCGGCGAGAGGGTCATGTCAACCGGATAGCGTGAGAAGTTCGACCCCCGCTTGGGTCTGGGCCAGGGCAAATCCGGGCACCGGTGGGAAGTTATTCCTATTGAGCGCGACGATGGATGACGACCAACCATCAGGTGTGAACTACGCATAGTTGAGTACTACGCATAGGGGTCGAAAGTGTGAGTTCGTGTTTTCCGGAAGCGGACGTTCGGGTCGGTAGACCTTACGGACGTGATCAACAATTCGCGAGCGCCCGCTCCGGCCGATCTGCCGTCATTGAGCAACGGTCCGTGAACGTCAGCTTCTATCATGAGCAGACGTTCAGATTCCGGGAGTTTTCGCTTTGCCAGTGACTCTTCCTGGCCGATCTGGGACAGTCAACTTATCTGGTTCAAGGCGGTTGCGTTCATTGCTGCATCGCACCGGGCGAGCTCAACCACGTAATACGAATACCCGAATTATGCTATTTGATGCATGCCCCGGTGTCGCCTTAACCGCAGCTCATGCTGTCGCTCTACACGGACGCATCACCGCATTGCATAGACGCCGGCCTTACTCAATTCTTCGTGCATCGTATCGGGAGCCAGGTCCAGG